>NZ_JAQGKF010000134.1 GCF_028290205.1 Enterovirga sp.
CCGAGCCGCCGGCCACCAGTGAGGCCACGCCGGCCCCCGTGAAGGTGTTGCCCCCGGTGCGGCCGCGCTCGTTGTCCGAGAGCCCCGCGGCCGAGGCGCCCGCCCGCACGGCGGCGCTGGACACGGACGCTCCGGCCTCCCGCGCCGACCGCAAGCCGGCGGCCGAGGCTGGCGGCAATTTCGCCGTCCAGATCGCCGTGCGGCCGACCGAGGAGGAGGCGCGCAGCGCCTACAGCCAGCTCCAGGACAAGTTTGCCGCCGATCTCGACGGCAAGCCGGCCCGCGTCACCCAGGGCGAGGTGAGGGGCAAGACGGTCCACCGCGTGCGGGTCGGACCCATGAGCAAGGCGGACGCGACCGCACTCTGCAACAAGCTGAAGGGCTCGGGCGGCTCCTGCTTCGTGGCCAACCTCAATTGACCCGGGCCCTCCTGCCCGGCGCTGCGAGGGGGCGGCCGCAATGAGCGCGCGCGCCTTTGTGGCCGGCTGCGCCGGACCGGATCTGTCGGCGGAGGAGCGCAGCTTCTTCCGCGAGGCCGATCCGTTCGGGCTGATCCTGTTCCGGCGCAATGTGGTCTCGCCCGATCAGGTGCGGGCCCTGACCGCCGCGTTTCGTGAGGCGGTCGGCCGGGACGACGCCCCGGTTCTGGTGGACCAGGAGGGCGGCCGCGTGCAGCGGCTCGGTCCGCCGCATTGGCCGCGCTATCCGGCCGGCCGGGCCTATGGCCGCATCACCCGCGACGCCGCGGCCAGCGGACGCGATCCGGCGTGGCTCGGCGCGCGCCTGATGGCGCACGACCTGCGGGCGCTCGGGATCGACGTGAATTGCCTGCCGGTGCTCGACGTCCCGGTGCCGGGCTCGCACGACGTGATCGGCGACCGTGCCTATGCCGAGGATCCCGACGAGGTCGCCCGGCTCGGTGGCCAGGCGGCCGCCGGGCTTCTGGCCGGCGGCGTGCTGCCCGTGGTCAAGCACGTGCCCGGGCACGGCCGGGCCATGGCCGACAGCCATCTCGCGCTGCCGCGTGTCGACGCCTCGCTCGAGGCGTTGCGGGAGCGCGATTTCCGCCCCTTTCGGGCGCTGGCGCACCTGCCGGTCGCGATGAGCGCGCACGTGGTCTACGAGGCGATCGATCCCGACCGCCCGGCCACCACGTCGCCCCTGGTGATCGGCGGCATCGTGCGGGGCGAAATCGGCTTCGACGGCCTTCTCCTGACCGACGATCTGTCCATGCGGGCGTTGTCGGGCGACTTTCGCGATCGGGCCGAGGCGGCTCTCCAGGCCGGCTGCGATGTGGCGCTCCATTGCAACGGCGACCTGAGCGAAGCCCGGCGCGTCGCCGAGGGTTCGCCGCGGCTCGCCGGCCCGTCGCTGCGCCGAGCCGAGGCGGCGCTGGCGCTGATCCGGGCCGAGCCCGACGCCTTCGATCCTGTGGACGCGCGTCTGGCGCTTGAGACGGCGCTGACCGCCGCGGCGTAGGGAAGGGTGCGTCGCCCCCTCCCGGCGATCGGACCCGGAATGGCCGACGAGCTCGCTTTCGACGCCGAGACCAACTCCCTTGATCGGCTCTCGGGCGATCCGCTGCTGGTGGTCGACGTGGCCGGTTTCGAGGGCCCTCTCGACCTCCTGCTCGACCTCGCCCGCCGGCAGAAGGTGGATCTGCACGAGATCTCCATTCTGGCCCTGGCCGAGCAATACCTCGCCTTTGTCGAGACCGCCCGCACGCTGCGGCTCGAACTCGCGGCCGATTACCTCGTCATGGCGGCCTGGCTCGCCTACCTGAAATCGCGGCTGCTGCTGCCTGAGCCGCCCAAGCCCGAGGGGCCGAGCGCGGGCGAACTCGCCTCGGCGCTGGCCCTGCGCCTCCGCCGTCTCGACACCATCCGGGAGGCGGCGCGGCTGCTGGGTGAGCGAGCCCAGCTCGGCCGCGAGGTCTTTCCGGCGCGGGCCCGAACAGTGGAGGCGCCGGTCGGCCGGCCCCGCTACGAGGCCAGTCTGTTCGACCTTCTCTCCGCCTATGCCGCGCAGCGGGACCGGCAGGTGGAGGTCACGGTGACGGTGCATCGCCGGCCGGTCTGGTCGCTCGACGACGCCCGGGAGGCGCTGCGGCGTCTGCTCGGCCGCGGGCAGAACTGGACCGAGCTCGACCCCTATCTCCTGCGCTACGTCGGCTCGCCGCCCGCCACGCCGGCCTCCGTCCTGGCCTCCTCCCTGTCGGCGCTGCTGGAAATGGTGCGCGAGGGCAGGGCGGTGCTGGAGCAGGACGCGCCGTTCGCGCCGCTGCGGGTCAGGCGGGCGGAGCCCACGCTGCGGCTGGTCGCCTCGTGACCGAAGCGGCCCTCAGGCGCCTCGCCGCCATTTCCCGCTCCCTCGCGGCCGCGGAGCCGCGTTCCGGGCCTGGCCGGGACGTCATGCGGCGCGCGGAGGCGGTTCTGTTCTCCGCCCCCGAACCCCTGACCTCGGCACAGCTCGCCGAACGGCTGCCGGCGGGGGCCGACGTCGACGTCGTCCTGGCCGAGCTCTCGGCCTTCTACCGGGATCGCGGCGTGAACCTGGTCCGCGTGGCCGGCGGCTGGTGCTTCCGGACGGCGGAGGACCTTGGCTCTGTCCTCGGCCCCGCCGACGCGCAGCCCGTCCGGCTGTCCCGGGCCGCGATGGAGATCCTGGCCATTGTCGCCTACCACCAGCCGTCCACCCGGGCCGAGATCGAGGCGATCCGCGGCGTGGCGGCCTCGAAAGGCACGCTGGACACGCTGATCGAGACGGGCTGGGTGCGCCTGCGCGGCCGCCGCCGCGCCCCCGGCCGGCCGGTGACCTACGGCACCACGCCAGCTTTTCTGGCGCATTTCGGTCTCGACGCCATCACTGACCTGCCCGGGCTCGAGGAGTTGAAGGGGCTCGGCTTCCTGGAAGGCCGGCTTCCGCAGGGGCTCGCGCCGCCCGCGCCGTCGGACAGCCTGGCCCTGATGGCCGACGAGGACCCGCTGGAGGCCGATCTCGGCTCCATGACGCCCTACGGGCCGGACGAGTAGCCTCAGAGCCGCATCCAGACGCTCAGTCCGAGATACGGGGAGCCGCGCCGGTGCGCGTCGTCCTGCATCCAGCCCGCGGAGGCCCGGAAGGTCAGGATCCAGAGCCGCAGCCCGGTCACGTGAGCCCCCCAGCGGACCTCGCTGTAGGTCGGCGTGACATAGAAGGTCACCTCCGGGCCCGCGAAGAGCCCATCGGTGACCCGCAGGCCGGCCGAGGCGCGGCCCCACAGGCTGGCCCGGGTCGACCCCGAGATCAGCGTGCCGGTGACGAGCGTGTCCGCGCTCGGGTGAGCCCACAGGTCGACCTGGCCCCGGATGCCGAGCCGAGGCTTTGAGAAGCGCAAGGCGCGACCGCCATAGGTCACCTGTTCCTGGTGCAGTTCCGGCCCCGCATAGGCCCCGAGATGCAGGGCGCCGAGGTTCCACTGGTATCCGGGCGTCACGGCCGTCTGGTGGGTGAAGCGGAGCACCGGAAGGTCTCCCCCATCGGTCCTCAGCCGCTCCTGGGTGAGGCCGAACCCGGTGACCTCCAGGGCCATGAAGCCGCTCCGGTCGAGCGATCCGACCAGGCTCTGCTTGGCGCCTCCGCTCATGAACACCGAGCGACCCGCGTCCAGGCTGCCGAACAGGACGGTGCGCTGGTCCTCCGGCCGGATGAACAGGTTCTCATCCCGCGCTGCGGCCGGGGACGCGCCGGCGCCCACGCCGAGGAGCCCGGCCAAGAGACCTAAAACGACGCGAACGCGACGCGAACTCAACTTCCACTGCCCCGTGAGGAGGGACGATGCCGAATAGTGACCGAAACGTCGGACGTCTTGCAATGGCGGTGCTGCCACAACTGCTGGGCGGCCTTCCCGTCCGTAGCGAGAGCGTTAACGAATCCGCTCGAAACTCCCCGGGTGGCCGGCATTGCCGGCCCCGGAACAAGGGGGTCGCCATGGTCTCTGAGGATTTCCGCCGCCAGCTCGCCGGGTACGGGCTCACGACCGCAACCATCCTGTATGGCCTGCCGGACCACCCGCGGCTGCTGCAGAGCTTCGTGTGGCAATGCTATGACCTGGCGCCCCGCTTCCCCGAACTCGGCCGGTTCCTGGACTTCTGGCGCCGCGAGCTCGATGGCCCGCTCCACTCGGTCACGGTGGCCCATTGCGGCCTCATCAAGCCCGCGGAGTTCCGGGCCGTCAGCGGCGTCCTGACTCTCCATTGAGCCGCTCGCCGCAGGGCGGCCGACTTGGCCGGGGGGGCCGGCTGGGCTAGAGGACCCGGCAACTCACCAATCCCGGTAGGCGTTTGTTCCCTGAAGCACGCATTTCGGCGGTCCTGTCCTCGCTGGCAGGACACGCAGGCGACCGGCTGACCGTCGCTGACATCGTGGCGGTCCTGCGCGACAGGGCCTTCGCCATCCTGATCGTGCTGCTCGGCCTTCCGAATTGCCTGCCGATGCCGCCTCCGATCCCGCTCGTCTGCGGCCTGCTTCTTCTGCTGGTGGCGGTTCAGATCGCGGCCGGGCAGGAATCGCCGTGGCTACCGCAGCGCCTGCTTCGGCAATCCGTTCCCCAGGAGGCGGTCACCCGGGCCGTCCTGCGGGCCATGCCCGTGCTGAAGCGGCTCGAACTCCTGTCGCGTCCCCGCTTCGCCTTTCTCGAGACGCCTCTCGCGCTGCGGCTGATCGGCTTCCTGCTGCTGTCCCTGGCGTTGGGCCTGCTCGTCGCGGCCCCGGTGATCGGCCAGATCCCGATCGGCGTCGCGGTGTGCCTGGTCGGGCTCGGCCTGGTGGAGCGGGACGGGGTCGTCGTGCTGGTCGGAATCGTGCTCGGAGCGGTGGGCTTGGCGGCCAATTTCGGCTTCGCCTACGCCATCTTCTCCCTCGTCGAGCACCTTGTCTGGGGCGACGGGGCGAGCTTACCGAATGTTCATCCGGACGCGATGCCGAGGTAATCTGTCACCCTCTAACCATGCTGGCCATGGATCGGGTCTGCGGCCGCCGCCGAGGCGGTCTGGAGGAAGCCGGAGAGACTTCACCCGCAACGACCCCCTGTGACGAGACCAGGGCTGCATTCGTCGCCCCCCGCCAGTCCTGCGTTTCGTGACGGCAGGCCGGATGTGCGCATCCGGCCTGCCGCTCCCCCGTCGGCTGGGCTAAGGACACGGCCATGCGGATCCTGGTCATCGAGGACGATCGCGAGGCGCTGGCCTATCTGGTCAAGGCGTTCCGGGAATCCGGCCATGCGGCGGATTCGGCGCCCGACGGGCTGGATGGCTACGCCATGGCCCGGGAGGGCCAGTACGACGTGCTGGTCGTGGACCGCATGCTGCCCAAGCTCGACGGCCTGTCCGTCATCCGCTCCCTGCGCGAGCAGAAGGTGGAGACGCCGGCGCTGATCCTGTCCGCCCTGGCCCAGGTGGACGACCGTGTGAAAGGCCTTCGCGCCGGCGGCGACGATTACCTGCCGAAGCCCTACGCGTTCTCCGAGCTGCTGGCCCGGGTCGAGGTGCTGGCGCGCCGGAACGCCCGGAGCGGCGGCGCCGCGGAGGCGACGAGCTACCGGGTCGGCGATCTCGAACTCGACCGGCTGTCGCACCGGGTCAGCCGGGGCGGGCAGGACATCCCTCTCCAGCCGCGCGAGTTCCGCCTGCTCGAATACCTCGTGCGCCATGCGGGCCAGGTCGTGACCCGGACCATGCTGCTGGAACACGTCTGGGACTACCATTTCGATCCCCAGACCAATGTCATCGACGTTCACGTGTCCCGCCTTCGGGCCAAGATCGACCGCGGGTTCGACCGGCCGCTGATCCACACGGTGCGGGGCGCCGGATACATGGTCCGTGACGGCGCGCGGTAGCCTGCTGCCCAAGCTGGTGCGCACGACCGCCTTTCGGCTGTCGCTCGCGTACCTGGCCTTTTTCGCGGTCTCCGTGTTCCTGATCCTCGCCTATGTGGCCTGGAACACCACCCGGCTGTTCAACGATCAGGTGCTGGAGACGATCGAGGCGGAGATCACCGGCCTCGCGGAACAGTACCGGACGGCGGGCATCCGCCGCCTCGTGGCCATCGTCGACCGGCGCAGCCGCCAGCCGGGCGCGTCGCTGTACCTCGTGACAACGTTCCAGGGCGAGCGCATCGCCGGCAATGTGGGCTCGCTGCCGCCCGGCACCCTCGACACCGCCGGCCAGCGCGAGGTGGATTACGCCCGGGCGGACGAGGAGACGCGCGAACACACCGCCATCGTGAAGGTGTTTCTGCTGCCCGGTGGGTTCCGCCTGCTGGTGGGCCGCGACCTCGAGGACCGGGTTCGGATCCGGGACATCATGGGCCGGGCGCTCGGCGCGTCTCTGCTCCTGGTCGGCATCCTCGGCTGCCTGGGCGGCTGGTTTGTCAGCCGGCGGGTGTTGAAGCGTATCGATGGGATGACCGGGACCACCGCCACGATCATGGCCGGCGACCTCTCCGGCCGGCTCGAGATCGCCGGCACGGATGACGAGCTTGACCGGCTCGCCCTCAATGTGAACGCCATGCTCGACCGCATCGGCGAGCTGATGGCCGGCATCACCGAGGTGTCCAACAACATCGCCCACGACCTCAAGACGCCGCTGTCGCGTCTGCGCAATCGGGCCGAGGAGGCCCTGCGGACGCCCGACGATGCGGCGGCGCTGCGGGAGGCGCTGGAGCGGGTGATCGACGACAGCGATAACTTGATCCGCATCTTCAACGCCCTTCTGATGATCGCCCGGCTCGAAGCCGGGCATGCGAGCGAGAGCATGGAGCATTTCGACGCCGCCCAGGTCACGCGAGACCTGGCCGAACTCTACGAGCCGGCGGCCGAGGATGCCGGGCTGTCGCTCGAGATCGAGGTCGAGCCCGACCTGCCTGTTCACGGCAGTCGGGAGCTGCTGGGCCAGGCCGTGGCCAACCTGATCGACAACGCGATCAAATACGGCGCCGAGGGGCGCGGCGGCGCGCCCGGTGCCGTGCGGGTCACGGCCGAGCGCGACGCGTCGGCCGTGCGCATCACCGTGGCCGACCGCGGCCCGGGCATTCCGGAGGGCGATCGGGCCCGGGTTCTGGACCGATTTGTCAGGCTCGAGGCGGCCCGGACCCGCCCCGGCTTCGGGCTGGGGCTTAGCCTCGCGGCCGCCGTGGCGCGGCTGCATGGGGGAGCGCTCACTCTGGCGGATCACGGGCCCGGATTGCAGGCCGTGCTGTCGCTGCCGGTCCGCACGGCAGCGGCCGCCGCGTGAGCGAACCTCTCGCACGCCGCGTCGCGCTGCTCGGACGGCACGGTCCCGACGCCTGGGCCGCGCTGGAGCGGAGCATCCGGCAGGGATCCCCGTTTCTGCGCGACCTGATCGACCGCGACCCGGAGGGTTTCGGAGAGCTGGCGGACGCCGATCCCGAGGTGGTCCTGCGCGGCCTGGTGGCGGATCAGGCGGCGGCGGGGCGGCGCTTCGCGGCCGGCGAGCTGGATCGCTCCGGCCTCGCCGCGGCCCTCAGGGGCAATCGCCGGCGGCAGGCCCTTCTGGTGGCCTTGTGCGATCTCGGCGGCGTGTGGTCGGTGGAGCAGGTCACAGCGGCCCTCACCGCCTTCGCGGACGCCTCCGTGCAGGGCGCCACGGAGGCGGCGCTGCACGAGGCGCTGGATGCCGGCAAGCTGGACCCCGGCGGGATCGGTCCCGACGGCGCCGGCTGCGGCCTCACCATCCTGGCGCTCGGCAAGCACGGCGCGGGCGAGCTCAACTATTCGAGCGACATCGACCTCGTCGTCTTCTTCGACCCGACGGCCGCCGCCCTGACGCCCGGGGCCGAGCCGTCGCGCCTCTACAACCGGGCGGCCCAGGCCGTGGTGAAGTTCCTGTCCGAGCGCACCTCGGACGGCTACGTGCACCGGGTCGATTACCGGCTGCGGCCGGATCCCGGCTCGACCCCGGCCGCGATCTCGCTGCCGGCCGCCTACACGTATTACGAGACCGTGGGGCAGAACTGGGAACGGGCGGCCATGATCAAGGCGCGCCCGGTCGCCGGCGACATCGCGCTCGGCGAGCGCTTTCTCCGGGACCTCACGCCCTTCATCTGGCGCAAGTATTTCGACTTCGCGTCCATTGCCGACATCCACGCGATGAAGCGGCAGATCCATGCCGTGCGGGGTCACGGCGAGATCGCGGTCGCCGGGCACGACATCAAGCTCGGCCGGGGCGGCATCCGGGAGATCGAGTTCTTCGTCCAGACGCAGCAGCTCGTCTTCGGCGGCCGCCGCGCCTCGCTGCGCGGACGCCGCACGCTGGACATGCTCGGCGCCCTCCATGGCGAGGGCTGGATCAGCGCGGGGGCGCGCGACGAGCTTTCCGCCGCCTACCGCTTCCTGCGCGAGATCGAGCACAGGCTGCAGATGGTGGACGACGAGCAGACCCAGCGGCTGCCCTCCGACCCCGAGGCGCTGGCCCGCTTCGCGGGTTTTGCGGGCTATCCCGACACGGCGAGCTTCGGGGACGCGCTGACCGGGCATGCCCGGCGCGTCCAGCATCATTACGGGCTCCTGTTCGAGGATGCGCCGGCGCTCGCCTCCGATCTCGGCAGCCTGGTCTTCACCGGCACGGAGGACGATCCGGCCACGCTCGCCACCCTGGCCGGCCTCGGCTTTCGCGACCCGGCCCGCACGGCTGAGACGGTGCGGGGCTGGCATTTCGGGCGCCGCGCCGCGATCACCTCGCCACGCGCCCGCGAGGTGCTGACCGAACTCGTGCCGCCGCTGCTGCAGGCGCTCGGCGGAACCGGGGACCCGGACGGCGCCCTGGCGCGGCTCGACGATGCGTTCGCCCGCATGCCGGCGGCGGTCGAGCTCCTGACGATCCTGCGCTCGCGGGAGCGGCTGCGCCTGCTCTTCGCCGACCTTCTCGGCACGGCGCCGCGGCTGGCCGAAGCCGTGGGTGCGCGGCCGCACCTGCTCGACACCGTGATCGACCCGGCGCTGGCCGAGCCGGTCAGCGACGACCGCGCCATCGAGGCGGAGCTGCGGGCGAGCCTCGGCGAACCGGTCGGCACGGAGGCTTTCCTCGACCAACTGCGCGACGCCGTGCACCGGCTCCAGTTCGTCACGGGAGCGCGGCTTCTGTCCGGCATCCTTCCGCCCCGGGAGGCCGGAGCGGCCTATGCGGCCATCGCGCGGGCCAGCATTCGGGTGTCGCTCGATCGCGTGTCAGAGGTCTTCGCCCAGGAGCATGGCGCGGTGCCGGGCGGCAGGATCGCCGTGCTTGGGCTCGGCCGCCTAGGCGCCGGCGACCTGACGGCCGGCTCCGATCTCGACCTCACGGTGCTCTACGATTTCGATCCGGAGGACCGGACGAGCCGGGGCGGCCCGCGCCCGCTCGATGCGGTGGTCTACTACACGCGCCTGACGCAGCGGCTCATCGCCGCCCTGACGGTGCCGACCCGGCGCGGGCGCCTGTTCGACATCGACATGCGGCTCAGGCCCTCGGGCACCAAGGGGCCGCTGGCCTCGCAATTCTCCGGCTTCCGCAGCTACCATGACGGCGAGGCGGAGCTGTGGGAGCACATGGCGCTCACACGTGCCCGGGTTCTGGCCGGGGATGCGGATCTCGGGCAGCGGCTCGAGGCGGCGATCGCCGACATCGTTCAGCGCCCGCGCGAACAGGCCACCGTCTACCGTGGCGTCGCGGAGATGCGCGAGCACGTGGCCCGGGAAAAGGGGGCCGACCAGCGCGACCTCAAGCTCGCCCGGGGCGGGATCCTCGATCTCGACTTCCTGGCCCAGGCCGTGGTGCTGGCCCATGCCGCCGCCCATCCGGGTCTCGCCGGCCTGTCCACGCCCGAGGCTCTCAGCGAAGCCGGCCGGCTCGGGCTGCTGCCGGAGGCGGAGGTGGCGGCCCTCCTGTCGGCGCACAGGCTGCTCGGGGACGTGCTGCATTGGCAGCGGCTGACGCTCGGGGCGAGGCTGGACGAGGCCGAGCGGGCGCCGGCGCTGGTGCGGCGCCTTGCCGGCATGGTGGGCGCGCCCGACCCGGCGGCCTTCGTGAGCACCCTCGAGGACGCGAGACGGCCGGTCGCGGCGATCTTTGCGCGGGTGCTCGCGAGCTAGGGCTATTCGGCCGCGATCAGGACCGGCCGGGCCCGCTGGCTCTCTCCGGCCTGCGCCGCCTGGTGGTCGTTCGCGGCGGGCTGAACCAGCGGCAGGCGGACCAGCACGATGGTGCCCACGCCCGGCTCGGACCTGATGCGCATGCGACCGCCATGCATCTCCGCAAGACCCCGGGCGATCGCGAGTCCGAGCCCGGTGCCGCCGCCGCTGCGGCGGTATTCGGCCTCCGCCTGAACGAAGGGCTTGCCGAGCCGCGGGATGATCTCGGGCTCGATGCCGATGCCGGCATCCTCGACATAGACGTGGACATGCGCGTCCACCTGGCGGGCGCAGATCCGGATGGCGCCGCCGGGCGCGGTGAACCGGATCGCGTTGCGGAGCAACTGCACCAGCACGTCGTGCAGGGCGGAGCGGTCCGCCTGGAGCAGCAACGGGGTGGCGACATCGGTCAGGACGGAGACGTCCTTGGCGGCGAGGTCGGTCCGCAGGCCGGCCAGCGCCCCCTCGATGACGCCTTCCACCCGCGTCAGCTCCGGATTGAACCGGATCCGGCCGGATTCGATGCGGGACATCTGCAGGATGCCGTCGATCACATCCAACAGCTTCATGCCGCTCTGGTGGATGTCGCGGCTGTATTCGGCGTAGCGTTCGCAGCCGATCGGCCCGAACATCTGGTCGCGCATCACCTCGGCAAAGCCGATGATGGCGTTCAGCGGCGTGCGGAGCTCGTGACTCATCCGGGCCAAGAATTCCGTCTTGGCCTGGTTCTCCTCGATCTTGCGCTCGGCGAGCGCGGCGAAGTGCTGGGCGGCCGTTTCGGCCTGCCGGACGGAGCCCTTGAGCTGCCGCTCTCTCTCCCGCAGCTTCGCCTCGGAGCGCTTCAGGGCGCTGACATCCGTTTCGACGGACACGATGCCGCCGTCGCGCATGCGGCGTTCGTTGACCTGAAGCCAGCGTCCGTCCGGCAGCTGCGTCTGCATGCGGCGTGTGCCCGGAAGATCGCGGTGCTGCCCGGCCACGGCGTTCGCGGTGACGCAAGGCTGCATGGCGGCCGTGATCTCGGCCCGGCTCGTGCCGGGCCGTGTGATCTCGGCCGGCAAGTCGTGCAGGTCGCGGAATTTCGAGTTGCACAGGATGAGCCGGTCTTCGGCGTCATACAGAGCGAAGGCCTCGGACAGCGTCTCGACCGCGTCCCGGAGGCGGAGGTCGGCGTCGGCCCGGCTGGCGGCGCGACGGCGCTCTTCCGTGACGTCGGCCGCGAAGCCGACGATGTGCTGGCCGCCGTCGACCGGATCGCGGACGACCTCGCCGGTGATGCGCAGCCACATCCAATGGCCCGTCGCGGTGCGGGCCCGCATTTCGTGATCGATCCGCCGCTGCGGGGCGGCGGCAGCGGCGCGCACCAGCGTCACCAGGCATTGGTCGACGGGCCGGATGATGGCCGCGACCTCGTCCGCGGTCAGGTCCTCGCCGCGCGGCTCATAGCCGAGCAGGTCGTACATGGAGGCCGACCAGACCACCTGTCCGCGTGCCACGTCCCAGTCGAAGACCCCGCAGCGCCCCTGGATCAGGGAAGCGTCGAGCCGGCGCGTCAGCCGCGTGCAGGTGGTTCCGGCGACGCGGGCCCGGCGCGCGAAGCAGATGCAGCCGCCGGCGAGCCCGCCGATGCCCAGGACGAACAGCAGCGCGACTGTGGGCGAGCCCTGAAGAAAGGCCGGCGGCACGGGCAGCGCCGAGAGCGGCTGCACCATCAGCAGGTAGCCGGAGGGAAGGCTGCGGATCGCCGCAAGCGCCGCCGTTCCGTCGCGCAGCGTCGCCACGATGACGTCCGGGCGGCCCGGCACCGGCTGGGCCACGTCGCGGAACAGCCCGCCGACGCTGGCCGCGCGAAGCTGCTCGGGCGGCTCCCTGGCCACGATGGACCCCTGCGGGTCGGCGAGGTAGAGGGCTCCGGCTGGCGACCCGCCCGAAACCTGGAGCAGGCGGTTCAGTCCGCCCAGGATCTCGGCCGGTGTGCCGGCGCCCGGACCCGCCGAGCGGACCTCGTGAGCTGCCAGGCTCGCCACGATGTCGAGATGCCGGGCCTGGGCCTCGAGCCGGGCTGCCCGGCTGCTGACGTGGTCGGACCACATCGCGACGGCACCCGCCGCGATCAGAAGGGCGAGGGCGGCCAAGAGAACGGCCGGCCGTGCGGCAAAGGACTGGACCCGGCGCGCCAGGGTTGCCGAGAAAGCACCTGGGAAGGGCCGAAGATGTACGCGCGCAGCAACGCCGTCGGCGTTCGCACCCATGCGCGAGCCCCCTTAAATCATCCAGATTGTCCGTCGAAGATGTGCCGCATCCCGCCGAATCGATAACAATAGAATCGCGGTTCGCTGATTTGTCCAGCACCGGCCGCGACGGGTGTGGATGCCCGCCGGGAGTGTGACTCTTGTGCCCTCTGGGCCACCCTGCTGCGGTCAGGTCTCCCCGAGCGAGCGCGCCGCGATGTCAGCGACGTCGGGGGAGAGGTTGTCCGCCCCCTTGATGCGTCGGAGCGCCGCCTGGGCCTGCCCGCGCCGGCCGGGCTCCATCAGGCGCCAGGTCGAGAAGGCCGTGAGGAGCCGCGCCGCCACCTGCGGATTGGCCCCGTTCAACGCCAGGACGATGTCGGCCAGGAAGTCGTAGCCGGCCCCGTCCGGCCGGTGGAACTGCGTGGGATTGCCGAGCGCAAAGGAGCCGACCAGGGCGCGCACGCGGTTGGGGTTGGAGAAGGCGAAGCCCGGGTGGTTCATCAGCGCGCGAACCCGGTCCAGCGTCGTGGCCTCCGGCACCGTGGCCTGGAGCGCGAACCACTTGTCGAGCGCCAGCGGCTCCTCGGCATAGCGCGCGGCGAAGCCGGCAAAGGCCGCCTCCCGGTCGGGGCCGGGAATGAGCGCCAGGGCCCCCAGCGCCGCCAGCCGGTCCGTCATGTTGGTGGCCGCCTCGAATTGCTGCGCCGCCTGGCGGGCGCCCTCGTCGGGATCGGCCGCCCCCAGGAGGTCGAGGGCGGCGTTGCGGAGCGCCCTCCGGCCGGCGCTGGCCGCGTCCGGCGAGTAGCGTCCGCCCTCCGCCGGCCCGGCCCGCACCTCTCGCAAGGAGGGCGCGAGGGCACGGCCGACGTCGCGCCGCACGACGTCCAGCGCCCGGCGCACCGCGTCGGGGTCGACGTCCTGGCCGATCTCCTGGGCGATCTCCGCCTCCCCGGGCAGGGCCAGCATCACGGCCGCAAAGGCCGGATCGCGATCCGCCTCAGCCGCGAGGCATGTGGCGAGCGCGGCCGCATAGGCGGCGATCTCGGCTCCGGCTCTGCCGCTCTCGTCCCCGGCGAGGCGAACGAGCAGGCGCAGCGCTACGGTCTGGGCGGATTGCCAGCGGTTGAACGGATCCGTGTCGTGGCGCACCAGCGTGAGGAGGTCGGATTCGGGCAGGTCGAGCTTCACCTTCACGGGAGCCGAGAAGCCCCGAAACAGGGACGGGACCGGGCGCGACGTCACGCCGGAGAGCGTCAGGCTGTCCTCCTCCCGCTCCAGCAGAAACACCCCGTCCGGGCTGAGCCGCGGGCTCGCGGCCGCGATCTCGCCGCCGGATTCGGACACGAGGCCGAGGGCGACCGGGATGACCAGCGGCGCCTTGTCCGGCTGGCCCGGCGTCGGCGGGGTGGTCTGCCGGAAGTCGAGACGGCAGGTCGCGGTGGCCGCATCGTGCTCCATCCGGACCGTGACCGTGGGGGTTCCGGCCTGCTCGTACCAGCGTGCGAAGTGGCTGAGGTCGCGCCCCGACACGCTGGCAAAGGCATCGAGAAAATCCTCGACGGTTGCGGCGGTGCCGTCGCAGCGCTCGAAATAGCGCGTCATCCCGGCCGCGAAGGGCTGCTCTCCCAGCACCGTCTTCAGCATCCGGATGATCTCGGCGCCCTTCTCGTACACCGTCGCCGTGTAGAAGTTGTTGATCTCGCGGTACTGGGTGGGCCGCACCGGGTGCGACAAGGGGCCGGAATCCTCAGGGAATTGCCGGGCCCGCAAGGTCCGGACCTCGCCGATCCGGTGCACGGCGCGCGACCGCTCGTCGGAGGAGAATTCCTGGTCGCGGAAGACCGTGAGGCCCTCCTTCAAACAGAGCTGGAACCAGTCCCGGCAGGTGATGCGGTTGCCCGTCCAGTTGTGGAAGTATTCGTGCGCGATGACCGCCTCGATATGGGCGTAGTCGGTGTCGGTCGCGGTGTCCGGGCTGGCCAGGACGTATTTGTCGTTGAAGATGTTGAGGCCCTTGTTCTCCATGGCGCCCATGTTGAAGTCGGACACGGCCACCACGTTGAACACGTCGAGATCGTATTCGCGGCCGAACACGCGCTCATCCCACAGCATGGAGCGCTCCAGGGCGTCGAGCGCATATTCGGCGCGGCTCTCCTTGCCGGGTTCCACGAACACCGCGATCTCGACGGGGCGGCCGCTGGCCGTCGTGAAGGGCTTGGCGATCTTGGCGAGCCGGCCGCCCACCACCGCGAAGAGGTAGCCGGGCTTCGGATGCGGGTCGTGCCAGAGGGCGAAATGCCGCCGCTCCCCGACCGGGCCCGTTTCGACGAGGTTGCCGTTGCCGAGGAGGATCGGCGCCTCGTCGCGGTCGGCCTCGATCCGGGTCGTGTAGACCGACATCACGTCGGGCCGGTCGATCGCATAGGTGATGCGCCGGAACCCGTCCGCCTCGCATTGCGTGCAGTAGATGCCGCTTGAGCGGTAGAGCCCCATCAGCTTGGTGTTGGCGGTCGGGTTCACCTCCGTCCTGACCGTGAGCCGGAAGGGCCCGGGCGGCGGGGCGAACACGGTCAGCTTGTCGGACGAGCAGTCGAAGGCGGCTTGATCGAGCCGCTGCCCGTCGAGCTCCACGCCGAGCAGCATGAGCTCGTCGCCGTCCAGAACCAGCGCGGCGCCCGCGACGCCACACGGGTTGGGCCGGATGGCCAGGACCGAGGTGATCCGGGTCGCGGTTGGATGCAGCCGGATGTCGAGCTCGATCGTGTCCACGAGGTAGTCGCTCGGACGGTAATCGGCCAGGCGGGTGACGGGGGCGGTGTCGGTGCGCATGGCCCCAACCTAATGGGCCGCCCGTCCCGGGAGAAGGTCGACCGCTCGCTTCGGCGCGGCCGGCAGCGCCGGCCGGACTTCCCGCGGCCTCTCCGAAGGCTTATCTCGCGGCCAAGCCGGGGCCGCCGGCCGGTTCAGGAGAATGTCGCCGTGGAATTCCTGCACACGATGGTGCGCGTCACCGATCTCGACGCATCGCTCGACTGGTATTGCAACAAGCTCGGCCTCGAGGAGGTGCGGCGCCGCGAGGACGAGAAGGGGCGCTTTACGCTCGTCTTCCTGGCCGCCCCGGGCGACAAGGAGACGGCGAAGACGACGAGCGCGCCGCTGCTCGAACTGACCTACAATTGGGACCCGGAAGAATACACCGGCGGCCGCAATTTCGGCCATCTCGCCTATCGCGTCGATGACATCTACGCGACCTGCCAGAAGCTGATGGATGCCGGCGTCACCATCAACCGCCCGCCGCGGGACGGCAACATGGCTTTCGTGCGCTCGCCCGACAACATCTCGGTCGAGTTGCTGCAAAAGGGGCCGCCCAAGGCGCCCGCGGAGCCGTGGCTGTCCATGCCGAACACCGGCAAGTGGTGAGGGGCGCGCGCCGCTGAGCTGCCCTGGCCTGGGCAGCCTTCAGGGCAGGGCGATCTGTCGGATCAGGCCCGGCAGGTCGTCCAGGAGTTCGTCGAAGCTCTCCGCGCTCCCGGTTAGGCCCGGGACGCTGGAGGCCTGCACGAACCAGACCTCGCCGTCCGGATCGTAGGCGAGGGCGACGCTGTGCTCGCCGATGCGGACCACCGCCCCATCGCGGGCGGCCCGCAGGGGGCTCTCCCCGCTCACGCGGTCAGAACCTCGGTTTCGGCCGGCACGGGCCGCGGCCGGCCCTGCTCGTCGATCGCCACAAAGGTGAAGGTCGCGTCCGTGACCTTGTCGCGCAGCCCGGTCCGGAACCGGGTCGCCCAGGCCTCGATCTCGATCTTCAGCGAGGTGCGGCCGATCCGGCCGATGCGGGTATAGACCGACAACACGTCGCCGATGCGCACGGGCTGGATGAAGGTCATGGCGTCCACGGCGACCGTGACCACGCGGCCCTGTGCCCGCTCCACCCCGGCGATGCCGCCGGCCTGGTCCATCTGCGACATCACCCAGCCGCCGAAAATGTCGCCATTGGCGTTGGTGTCGGCCGGCATGGCGATGGTCCGCACGGTCAGTTCGCCACGCGGCAGGTCGGTCGTGGGTGTCGCGTGAGCCATGAGCGGGAGCGGAGCCTCGGTGAGCGCTGCGTTTAGCATTTCGCCGCGCGGCGTGCATGGGCCCGCGTGCCGGGCCGCGTGCGGCCGCGCGACAACGGGCGGGGTTGGCTTCGTGCCGCGCCGGTGATTTGCATCGTGTCTCGGGCCGGCGCCATGGCCCGAGCGGAGGAGGGGTGATGTTCGGCGATTTCGATGCGGTGCTGCTGGCCCGAATCCAGTTCGCCTTCACGATGTCGTTTCACATCATCTTCCCGGCCTTCTCCATCGGGCTCGCGAGCTATCTCGCGGTGCTCGAGGCCCTGTGGTTGTGGACCGGGCAGGACCGTTATCTCAATCTGTTCAAGTATTGGCTGAAGATCTTCGCCATCGCCTTTGCGATGGGCGTCGTGTCCGGCATCGTCATGTCCTACCAGTTCGGCACCAACTGGTCGGTCTTCTCCGACAAGGCCGGGCCGGTGGTCGGGCCGCTGATGGCCTACGAGGTGCTGACCGCCTTTTTCCTCGAGGCCGGGTTCCTGGGCGTGATGCTGTTCGGCATGAACCGAGTCGGCAAGGGCCTGCACATGCTGGCGACGGGGCTCGTCGCCACCGGCACCTTCATCTCGGCCTTCTGGATCCTGTCGGTGAATTCCTGGATGCAGACGCCGACCGGGCACGGCGTCAACGACCAGGGCCAGTTCGTGCCGCTCGACTGGTGGGCGATCGTGTTCAACCCGTCCTTCCCCTACCGCCTCGTGCACATGGTGCTCGCGGCCTATCTGACCACCGCGCTCGTGGTCGGGGCGGCGGGCGCCTTCCACCTCCTGCGCGGCCGGGCGAGCCAGGAGGCCCGCACCATGTTCTCCATGGCCATGTGGATGCTGATCTGCGTCGCCCCGGTCCAGATCCTGGCGGGCGACCTGCACGGCATCAACACGCTGGAGCACCAGCCGCCCAAGGTCATGGCCATGGAGGGCCACTTCCAGAGCCATCCGAACGGCGCACCGCTGATCCTGTTCGGCCTGCCCGACCAGGCCGCCGCCACGGTTCGCTACGCGCTCGAGATCCCGAAACTGTCGAGCCTGATCCTCAAACACGACCTCAACGCGCCGCTGGCCGGGCTCGACACGGTGCCGCGCGAAAACTGGCCCCCGGTGCCGATCGTGTTCTGGTCCTTCCGGATCATGGTGGGGCTCGGGCTCCTGATGCTCGCCCTGGGCGCCGTCGGGCTCGTCGCCCGCTGGCGCGGCGGCCTCTACAAGTGGCGGCCGCTGCACGTCTTCGCGCTGCTGATGGGGCCGGCCGGGTTCGTGGCCGTGCTGGCCGGCTGGGTCACGACGGAGGTCGGGCGGCAGCCCTTCACCGTCTACGGCCTGCTCAGGACGGCGGATTCCGTGTCGCCGCTCGCCGCGCCCGCGGTCGGGGCGTCGCTCGTCGCCTTCGCCGTGATCTACCTCTTCGTCTTCGCGGCCGGGATGTTCTACATCCTGCGCCTGATGAGCCACGCTCCGCATCCGGGCGAGCGCGGGCCTGAACAGGGCCAGCCGGTCCGGACCGCCGGCATCACGCCGGCCCCGGCCGTCGCCGCCGGAGCCAACCCATGAGCGGCCTCGACATCCCGGCCATCTGGGCCTTCGTGATCGCCTTTGCGGTCTTCGCCTACGTGGTCATGGACGGGTTCGACCTCGGGGTCGCGCTGCTGTTCCCCTTCTGCTCCGAGCGGCACGACCGCGACGTCATGATGAACTCGGTCGCGCCGGTCTGGGACGGCAACGAAACCTGGCTGGTGCTCGGCGGGGGCGGGCTGTTTGCGGCCTTTCCGCTCGCCTACGGCATCGTCATGCCGGCCCTCTATGCGCCGCTGATCGCCATGCTGCTGGGCCTCGTGCTGCGCGGCGTCGCCTTCGAGTTCCGCTGGCGCACCGAGCGCTGGAAGCCGGTCTGGGACATCGCCTTCACGGGCGGCTCGCTGGTCGCGGCCCTCGCGCAGGGCATCGCGCTCGGCGCCCTGCTTCAGGGCATCCGGGTGGAGGGGCGCGCCTATGCGGGCGGCTGGTGGGACTGGCTGTCGCCGTTCTCGCTGCTGACCGGGGCCGCGGTGGTGATCGGCTACGGTCTCCTCGGCGCCACCTGGCTCGTCATGAAGACCTCCGGCGACCTGCAACTCCGGGCCCTTCGCCTCGCCCGGCCGCTTGCGGCACTGACCCTTGCGGCCATCGTGGCCGTCAGCCTCGCGACGCCGTTTCTGGAGGGCAAGTACTGGCAGCGTTGGTTCGAGATGCCCGGCATCCTGGTCGCCGCGCCGGTGCCGCTCGCTCTGGCCGGCACGGCGCTGCTGCTGTTCCGCAGCCTGGCCGATGCGCACGATTACAAGCCGTTTCTGCTCTCGCTCGTGCTGTTCGGGCTCTGCTTTGTCGGGCTCGGCATCTCGATCTGGCCGGACATCGTGCCCGGCCGGGTGACCATCCATCAGGCGGCGGCGCCTGAATCGAGTCAGATCTTCGCCCTGGTCGGGGTGCTGATCCTGGTGCCCATCATCATCGCCTACACGGCCTATGCCTATTGGGTGTTCCGCGGGAAGGTCGATCCCGATGCCGGATACCACTAGGGGGCGCCGCCTCGCCTGGTTCGTCGGGCTGTGGGCGGCCGGCGTCCTGGTCGTGGCGGCCGTGGCTTACGGCTTGCGCCTCGTGATCCTCTAGCGTGCCGCCCGGGCCGGGCCCTCAGCGGGCGAGGGCCTTGTCGTAGATCGTGAAGTCGAACAGGCCCTCCACGGGCGGCGCCGTCGCGAAATCGCCGATCTCGACCTCGAAGGCGAGGCTGTCGCG
>NZ_JAQGKF010000135.1 GCF_028290205.1 Enterovirga sp.
CGCATCATCGAGGGGAACTCGACCCTGCTGCGGGAATGCGCCAGTGCCGACGACATGTATTACGACGTGCAGGACGTGTCGCAGATCGATCCGGTCTTCACCAAGATCCACACGCTCATCACCGGAATGCGGATCGCCCGCTGAGCGGGCGGGTGCGGCGCCGGGCCGGCTTGACGGCCCGGGTGGCCCGGCCGACAGGCTCCGCCATGACGCTGGGTCGCCGCAGGGTCGAGGGCGGGCTCGCCTTCGCCGCCTTCACGCTCACCATTCCGCTCGCCAATTGGATGATCGGCCATGTCGGCACGAGCTGCGTGCCGGCCGGGCCCTGCCTGGTCCCGGTCGCCCCCGGCCTGATGGCCCCCTCCGGTGTCATCATGGCGGGCCTCGCTCTTGTGCTGCGCGATCTGGTGCAGCGCCGGCTCGGCTTCTGGCCGAGCGTCGCGGCGGTCGGGCTCGGCGCGGTGGTGTCCTGGGCCGTGGCCCCGCCCGCCATCGTGTTCGCCTCCACGGCCGCCTTCCTGCTGTCCGAACTCGCAGACCTCCTGGTCTACACGCCGCTGCAGCGGCGCCGCTTCGTGCTCGCCGTCATGCTGTCGAGCCTGGTCGGGCTCGTGGTCGATTCGTCGGTCTTCCTGCAGCTCGCCTTCGGCAGTCAGGACTACTTGCCCGGGCAGGTGGTCGGGAAGATGTGGATGGTCCTGCTCGCCATTCCGGCGGTGCTCTGGCTGCGCCGGCGCGACGAGCGCCTGGGCCTGCAGCCGGCCTAACCCAGCAGAGGTCCCTGATGCCGCGCCTTCCCGATCTTGATCCCGCGACGCTCTCGCCCAGGGGGCGCGAGGTGCACGACCGCATCGCCTCAGGGCCGCGCGGCCTGGTGGAAGGCCCGCTTCGGGTCTGGCTGACCTCGCCCGACCTCGCCGACACGGCTCAGGCGCTCGGGGCATTCTGCCGCTACGGCACCTCGCTGCCGCCCCGCCTGTCCGAACTCGCGATCCTGGTCACGGGCGCCCAGTGGCGCTCCGGCTTCGAGTGGCACGTCCACGCCCCGATCGGCATCGAGGCCGGGCTGGATCCGGAGGCCGTGGAGCTGATCCGGACGGGCGGCTCGCCGCGTTTCGCGAAGAGCGACGAGGCAGCCGTTCACGCCTTCGCGCGGGAGCTTTGGACGCGCCGCCAAGTCTCGGCCGCCACCTACGAGGCGGCGCAGCGCGAGCTCGGCCCCAAGGGCGTCGTCGAACTCGTCGGCATTCTGGGCTATTACGGGCTGATCTCGATGACCATCAACGCCTTCGAGGTGCCCGTGCCCCAGGGCGCGCCCGAGCCCTTCGGTTGAGGCGGCGCATCACGCCGATCGGGCTGAAATCAGGATCCTGCCAGGCTGGCAGGAGTGGAGGGACTCGAACCCCCAACCCCCGGTTTTGGAGACCGGTGCTCTAACCAGTTGAGCTACACTCCTGGACGCGACGGGCGCGTGGCCGCCGCTATATCCCGCGGAAGTGCAGGCCGCAACGCGCCTGAGCCCGGCAAAGCGGTTCAGGGCGCTTGCGGCAGGGGATCGTCGCGCTCTTCGCGGTGGACCGGGTCGTTGTCGGAACCGGGCGCGGCCCGCCCTCCGAAGGTGGCCGAGGTCACGGAGGGGCGTCGCTCTACCTCGCTCTCCGGCACCGCGAGCCCCATCTCGTCGTTGCGTTTCAGGGCCGCGCGTGCCTTCTCGCTCTCGCTGCGGGGATCTTTCGGGTCGGACATGGTGGTGCCTCGGGCGACGCGGGATAATGCCGGAGGGGCGCTCGGCGTTCCGGAGCCGAGCGGGTGGTGAACGGGTCTGCGACGCTGCTCGGCGGCGCGGGCCGGGACCTGCCGCTCCGCCGCGAGCCGGACGGGCTGTCCGTCGATCTGCTGGGAACCGGGCTCGGCGGACGCTGGGTCGCGATCACGCTGCGGGAGGCGCCCGAGACGGGCCGCACCGCACGGCGGCTGATGTTTCTGGTCGGCTCCGACGGGCGACGCCTCGGCCCGCCGCTGCTGGAGGAGGCTCTCGGCGCCGGCCGATTCGGCTGGACCGGGCGCCTGCCCGAGGACACCTCCGCGCTGCACCTCGTCAGCCTGCGCAGCGGCGATCCCGCCCCGGTCCGGATCGAGATCCGCCGGCGCGGGCGCGCGGCCCTGATCGGGCGGGCGCTCGGACGCGACCCGGCCCTGGCCGCCAGGGCGGTGTATTGGCGGATTCTGGGTAAGCGCATGCGGGGCCGTGGACTGCTCGACCGGGCCGTCCGGCACCCGCGCGAAACCGGCTATGCGGCCTGGATCCGGCGCAACAGCACGCTTCGGGAGGCCGACCGGCAGCGGATCCGGGCGGAGGTCGCGGGCTGGGCGGCGCCGCCGCTGATCTCCATCCTGATGCCGGTGCACAATCCGGCGCCGGCGGTTCTGCGGGTCGCCCTCCGATCGGTCTCGGCGCAGCTCTATCCGCATTGGGAGCTGTGCGTCACCGACGACGCCTCGACCGATCCCGAGGTCTGGCGCGAACTCGAGCGCTTCGCCAGGGGCGAGCCCCGGATGCGGCTCGTGCGCCGCGCCGAGAACGGACATATCGCGCGCGCCACCAACGACGCGCTCGGCCTCGCGACGGGCCTCTATGCGGCCTTCATGGACCACGACGACGCCCTGCCGGAACAGGCGCTGTATGAGGTCGCCCGCGTGGTGCGGGAGGATCCGGGCCTCGTCCTGATCTATTCGGACGAGGACAAGCTGGACAGCCGGGGCCGCCGGCACGACCCGCATTTCAAGCCGGGCTTCGACCGCGAGCGCCTCTACGCCCAGAACTACATCAACCACCTGACCGTGATCAGGACCGACCGGCTGCGGCAGCTGGGAGGGCTGCGGCCGGGCTTCGAGGGGAGCCAGGACCACGACCTGCTGCTCCGGCTCACGGCCGGCCTGCGGCGGGACGAGATCCGGCACATTCCGGCCGTGCTGTACCACTGGCGCGCGGCCCCGGGCTCGCGCACCTTCTCGGACCGCTCGGCCTCGGTGGCCGAAGCGGCTCGCCTCAGGGCGCTGGCCGAGGCGGCCGCACCCTGGGGCGGGCGGGCCGAGACCGGCCATCGCGGCTTCAACCGCCTGGTTCGGCCGCTGCCCGAGGCGCCGCCGCTGGTCTCCTGCATCATCCCGACCCGTGACCGGGCGGAACTGCTCGGGACGGTGCTGGAGGGGCTGTTCGGCCACACGGACTACCCGGCCATCGAGGCCGTGGTGGTGGACAACGGCAGTCGCGAGCCCGAGACGGCGCGGCTCTTCGCCCGCTACGCGGACGACCCGCGCGTTCGCATCCTGCCTGCGCCCGGGCCGTTCAACTTCTCCGACCTGTCCAATCAGGGCGCCGCGGCCGCCTCCGGCTCCGTGCTCCTGTTCCTCAACAACGACGTCGAGGTGATCGAGCCGGATTGGCTCGCCGAACTCGTCCGGCAGGCGCTGGAGCCTGAGACTGGCGCGGTCGGCGCGAAGCTCCTCTACCCGGACGGGACGATCCAGCATGCCGGCATCGTGCTTGGCATCGGCGGGGTGGCCGGCCACGCCGATCTCGGCCTCCCGGAGAGCGACGGCGGCTATTTCGCCCGGCTGCTCCTGGCCCAGGAGGTCTCGGCCGTGACCGGCGCCTGCCTGGCCATGCGCCGGGAGGTCTTCGCCGAGGTGGGCGGCTTCGACGCCGAGCACCTCAAGATCGCCTTCAACGACATCGACCTCTGCCTGCGGGTGCGGGAGGCCGGGTACCGCATCGTCTGGACGCCGTTCAGCCGCCTGATCCACCACGAATCGAAGAGCCGCGGCCCCGAGGACACGCCGGAAAAGATCGCCCGATTCCAGCGCGAGACCGCCGTGATGCAGGAGCGCTGGGGGGCGCGGCTGCAGGCGGACCCGTATTACAATCCGAACCTCTCGCGCCGGTCGGGCCACTACCGCATCTGACCCGGCGGAGGCATCGCGCCGCCCTTGTGGTGCCGATTTGCAACACCACATGGATCTGGTCGGCGGCCCTTACGGCGCCGGCGCTCCTGCCGCGAGGCGGAGGGAGCTCGTCGCGGCGGCACCGTGCCCGAGGGGGGCGGTCGCCGCCGGTGCGAAGGAGAGTGCCAGTGAATTTCGAAATCTACACCGAGCGCGCCCGCGGCTTCGTCCAGGCCGCCCAGAATCTGGCCATGCGGGAAGGCCATCCCCAGCTCGCCCCCGGCCACCTGCTCAAGGTGTTGCTGGACGATCCCGAGGGCCTCTGTTCCGGCCTCATCGACCGCGCGGGTGGCAGCTCGCGCGATGTCCGGCTGGCGGTCGAGACGTGGCTCGGCAAGCAGCCCAAGGTCTCCGGCGCGGGCGCGCAGCCGCAGGCGACGCGCGACCTCGTGCGCCTGTTCGACACCGCCGAGGCGGCGGCCAAGAAGGCCGGCGACAGCTTCGTCACGGTGGAGCGCCTGCTGCTCGCGCTCACGATCGAGAAGGACGCCGAGGCCGGCCGCATGCTGGCCGCCGCCGGCCTGACCCCGCAGAACCTGAATGCCGCCATCGAGGCCCTGCGCAAGGGCCGCACGGCGGACAGCGCCTCGGCCGAGAACGGCTACGACGCGCTGAAGAAATATGCGCGCGACCTGACCGAGGCGGCGCGGGACGGCAAGCTCGACCCGGTGATCGGCCGCGACGAGGAGATCCGCCGCACCATCCAGGTCCTGTCCCGGCGCACGAAGAACAATCCCGTGCTGATCGGTGAGCCCGGCGTTGGCAAGACGGCCATCGTCGAGGGACTGGCGCTGCGCATCATCGATGGGGACGTGCCGGAAAGCCTGAAGGACAAGCAGCTGCTCGCGCTCGACATGGGCTCGCTCATCGCCGGCGCCAAATACCGCGGCGAGTTCGAGGAGCGGCTGAAGGCCGTGCTGTCCGAGGTAACGGCGGCGGCCGGCGGCATCGTGCTGTTCATCGACGAGATGCATACCCTGGTCGGCGCCGGCAAGGCGGACGGAGCCATGGACGCGTCCAACCTGCTGAAGCCGGCGCTCGCCCGGGGGGAGCTGCATTGCGTCGGCGCGACCACGCTCGACGAGTACCGGAAGCATGTCGAGAAGGACGCCGCTCTGGCGCGGCGCTTCCAGCCCGTCTTCGTCAGCGAGCCGACGGTCGAGGACACGGTCTCGATTCTGCGCGGCATCAAGGAGAAGTACGAGCAGCACCACGGTGTCCGCATCCAGGACGCGGCCCTGGTCGCGGCTGCGACCTTGTCCAACCGCTACATCACCGACCGCTTCCTCCCCGACAAGGCGATCGACCTCGTCGACGAGGCCGCCTCGCGCCTGCGCATGCAGGTCGATTCCAAGCCGGAGGAGCTCGACAATGTCGACCGCGAGATCGTCAGGCTGAAGATCGAGGCGGAGGCGCTGAAGAAGGAGACCGATTCGGCCTCCAAGGATCGCCTCGGCCGCCTCGAGAAGGAGCTCGCGGATCTCGAGGAGCAGTCGGCGGCCATTACGGCCCGGTGGCGGGCCGAGAAGGACAAGCTCGGCCGGGCGGCGGAGCTGAAGAAGAAGCTCGACGAGGCTCGCAACGAACTCGCCCAGGCGCAGCGTCAGGGCCAGTACCAGCGGGCCGGGGAACTCGCCTACGGCCAGATCCCGGCGCTCGAAAAGGAGCTGTCGGACCTTGAGGCGCGCGCCCAGGACGGCACCCGGGGCAATGGGTCGGGCATGATGGAGGAGGCGGTGACGCCCTCCCACGTGGCCGGCGTGGTGTCGCGCTGGACCGGGGTTCCGGTCGACAAGATGCTGGAGGGCGAGAAGGAAAAGCTGCTCGCCATGGAGGCTGCACTCGGCAAGCGCGTGGTCGGCCAGGAGGAGGCCGTGCGGTCCGTCGCGACCGCGGTGCGGCGTGCCCGCGCCGGCCTGCAGGATCCCAACCGGCCGATCGGCTCGTTCATGTTCCTCGGCCCGACGGGGGTCGGCAAGACCGAGCTGACCAAGGCGCTGGCCCAGTTCCTGTTCGATGACGAGGCCGCGCTCGTGCGCATCGACATGTCGGAATACATGGAGAAGCACTCGGTCTCGCGGCTGATCGGCGCGCCTCCCGGCTATGTCGGCTACGAGGAAGGCGGGGCGCTCACCGAGGCCGTCCGCCGCCGGCCCTATCAGGTCGTGCTGTTCGACGAGATCGAGAAGGCGCATCCGGACGTGTTCAACGTCCTGCTGCAGGTGCTCGACGACGGGCGGCTCACGGACGGGCAGGGCCGCACGGTCGATTTCCGCAACACGCTCATCATCATGACCTCGAATCTCGGGGCCGAGTACCTGGTCACCCAGAAGGAGGGCGAGGACACGGACGCCGTTCGGGACGAGGTGATGGCGGTGGTCCGGGGCCACTTCCGGCCGGAATTCCTGAACCGGATCGACGAGATCATCCTGTTCCATCGCCTCAAGCGGTCGGAGATGGGCGCCATCGTCGACATCCAGGCGGGCCGCCTCCAGCGCTTGCTGGACGAGCGCAGCATCACCCTCGAGCTCGACCCGAGCGCACGCGGCTGGCTGGCCGAGAAGGGCTATGATCCGGCCTACGGCGCGCGGCCGCTGAAGCGGGTGATCCAGAAGTCCGTGCAGGATCCGTTGGCCGAGATGATCCTGTCGGGCAGCATCCTGGACGGCGAAACGGTGCCGGTGCGGGCCGGCCCGCTCGGGCTCCTGATCGGCGACCTCGCGGTCGGCGAGGAGAAGCGCCCGGCCGGCGTGGCGCTGAACTGACGGGCGAGGGCGGGGACCGGCAGTCCCCGCCCAGCCGCTGGGCGCGGGGCTGACCGCGGCGCCGTTCCGGGCTAGGCAGCCGCATGAACCTTTCCCGCACCTGCGGTCGCGTGGCCTGACCGATGGCTGCTCCTCTCCTCTCCCTCCAGGGGGCCGCGCTGACCTTCGGCGGCACCCCCCTGCTCGAAGCCGCCGACCTGTCCGTCGGGGCGGGCGAGCGGGTCTGCCTGGTCGGCCGCAACGGCTCGGGCAAGTCGACCCTGCTCCGCATCGCGGCCGGCCTGGTGGAGGCCGATCGCGGCCTGCGCTTCCTCCAGCCCGACGCCACGCTGCGCTACCTGCCGCAGGAGCCGGACATGAGCGGGCACGAGACCGTGCTCGGCTATGTCGAGGCGGGGCTCGGGCCGGCGGACGAGCCCTACCGGGCCCACCACCTGCTGGCGGAGCTCGGTCTCACCGGCGAGGAGCGGCCGGACGACCTCTCCGGCGGGGAGGCGCGCCGTGCCGCGCTCGCCCGCACGCTCGCCCCTGATCCGGACATCCTGCTCCTGGACGAGCCCACCAACCATCTCGACCTCGCCACCATCGAGTGGCTCGAGGCGGAGCTGAAGAGCCGTCGCTCGGCCCTGGTCCTGATCAGCCACGACCGGCGTTTTCTGGAAAACCTGTCGCGGGCCACCGTGTGGCTGGATCGCGGCCAGACTCGCCGGCTCGACCGCGGCTTTGGCGCCTTCGAAGCCTGGCGCGACGCCACCTATGCTGAGGAGGAGGCCGAGCGGCATAAGCTCGACCGCAAGATCGCGGCCGAGGAGCATTGGGTTCGGTACGGCGTGACGGCCCGGCGCAAGCGCAACGTGCGCCGCATGGAGGCCCTGCGGGACCTGCGCACCGAGCGTCGCACCGCCCGCCGAGCGGACGGCTCAGCCGCCCTCCAGGCCGCCGAAGGCGGCCGCTCGGGCACGCTGGTGATCGAGGCCAAGGACGTAGGCAAGAGCTTCGGCGACCGGCCCATCGTGAGCGGCTTCTCGCTGCGCGTGCATCGCGGCGACCGCATCGGCATCGTCGGCCCGAACGGCGCCGGCAAGACCACGCTCCTGAAGCTCCTCACGGGCGAACTTGCACCCGATTCCGGCACCGTCCGGCTCGGCCAGGCCCTGGAGGTGGCGGCGCTGGACCAGCGCCGGGACAGCCTCGACCCCAATGCGACCCTGGCCGAGGCCCTCACCGGCGGGAGCGGCGACAGCGTGATGGTCGGCGGCACGCCGCGGCACGTGGTCGGCTATCTCAAGGATTTCCTGTTTTCGCCCGAGCAGATCCGGACCCCGCTCCGCGTCCTGTCGGGCGGTGAGCGCGGCCGGGTGATGCTGGCCCGGGCCCTGGCCAAGCCCTCCAATCTTCTGGTCCTCGACGAGCCCACGAACGACCTTGATCTCGAGACCCTGGACGTCTTGGAGGAGATGCTCGGCGACTACCCGGGCACGATCCTGCTGATCAGCCACGACCGCGACTTCCTGGACCGGGTCGCCACCTCGGTGATCGCCCCGGAGGGGAGCGGACGCTGGCTCGAATACGCGGGCGGCTACACCGACATGCTGGCCCAGAGGGGCGCGGATCTGGTTCGCGACACCGGGCTGACCAAGGCCCGGGCCGCCAAGGCGAGCCGGCCCGAGCGCAGCCCGGCGGTGCCGGAGGCGGCGCGGCGGCGGCTGAGCTTCCACCAGCTTCACGCGCTGAAAACGCTGCCCTCCCGGATCGAGGCGCTCACGGCGGAGATCGCCAAGCTCCAGGCGCGGCTTGCCGACCCCGCCCTGTTCGGGCGCGACCCGGCCGCGTTTGAGGCGGCCTCCACGACGCTGGCCAAAAAGGCCGCCGAGCTGGAGACGGCGGAGACGGAATGGCTGGACCTCGAGATCCTGCGGGAGGAGATCGAGGCGTGAGGGCGCCCGCGCGACCCGTCCGGTGCATGACCGAGCGGGGAGTCACAGCCTTGCGGACGATCGGTCGGGCGTTGATCATGGGGGCCGCGTCGGCGACGACGGCGCCGCCGGGAAGGGAGCCGCGATCATGTACAAGGCCGTGACGCGGGGCATCCGGGTGACGGTGGAGCCACGCTTCGTCGAGGAGGAATCGCAGCCCGACAAGGGCAAGTTCTTCTTCGCCTACACGGTCGAGATCACCAACCTGACCACCGACCGGGTCCAGCTCCGCTCCCGGCACTGGCGCATCGTCGACGGCCGCGGCGCCGTGCAGGAGGTGCGGGGCGCGGGTGTGGTCGGCAAGCAGCCCGTGCTCGGGCCGGGCGAGAGCTTCACCTATACGAGCGGCTGCCCGCTGCCGACGCCGGACGGAACCATGGCGGGCGACTACACCATGACGTCGGAAAGCGGCGAGGTGTTTCGGGCCGAGATCCCGGCCTTCTCGCTCGACAGCCCCTTTGTAAAGCGCGTGGTGCATTGAGCGCCGCGACGGGCCGCACGGCGCTCGACCTGCTCGAGCTCCTGGTCGGGTTCGACACGGAGAGCGGCGTCTCCAACCTCCGCCTGATCGAGGCCGTCGAGAGCTATCTCGGCGAACTCGGCGTGCCGTCGGTCCGCGTGCCGAATGCGGACGGCAGCAAGGCGGCCCTGTTCGCCACCGTCGGGCCCCGCGACCGCGGCGGGGTCGTCCTGTCGGGCCACACCGATTGCGTGCCGGTGGCCGGGCAGGACTGGACCGGCGATCCGTTCCGGCTTCGGCTGCGCGAGGGGCGGGCCATCGGCCGCGGCGCCGTCGACATGAAGGGCTTCGACGCGCTGGCGCTCGCGGCGCTGCCCGAGGCCCTGCGGGCCGGGCTGAAGACCCCGATCCACATCCTCCTGTCCTATGACGAGGAAACCACCTGCCTCGGCGCCAACGGCGTCATCGCCCGCTTTGGCCATGACCTGCCCCGGCCCGTGGCCGCCATCGTGGGTGAGCCGACCGAGCTGCGCGTGGTCGACGCGCACAAGAGCGTCGCGACCTTCGTGACCCGCGTGCACGGTTTTGCGGCCCATTCGGCCAAGCCCCATCTCGGGGCCTCCGCCGTGATGGCGGCCGGCGACCTCGTCGCCGCGCTGAACGGCATCGCGGACGACCTCGAGAGGCGCGGCGACCCGTCCGGCCGTTTCGACCCGGCCTTTTCGACCGTCCATGTCGGGATCCTGCAGGGCGGCCGCGCCCGCAACATCCTGGCCGAGGAGTGCTTCATCTCCTGGGAATTCCGCGCCCTGCCGGATCTCGATCCGGACGAGGTGCCGACCCGCTTCGCGGCGGCCACGGCGGCTGTGCTGCGCGACCGGCTGAACCGCTACGGCCCGTTCGGCCGCATCGCAACAATGCGCGAGGTGCTGGTGCCTGGGCTGCGGCCCGATCCGGGCTCGCCGGCGGAGCGGCTCGCGCTCGATCTCACCGGCACGGCCGAGACCACCACGGCGCCCTTCGCCACCGAGGCCGGCCATTTTCAGGCCGCCGGGATCCCGACGGTGGTGTGCGGGCCGGGCTCGATCAACCAGGCTCACCAGCCCGACGAGTACATCACGCTTGATGCGTTGGCGGCCGGCGAGCGCTTCATGCAGCGCCTGATCGCCCGCTGCGCGGCCGACTAGGCCGGACCGCTCAGCCCGCCTCCGGAGCGGCTTCGACCTCGGCCTCGACCTCGGCCGGATCCAGATCGTAATGCCGCGAGCAGAACTCGCAGGTCACCCCGATGCGGCCGTCCTCGCCCACCATGTCGTGGCGGTCCTGAGCCGAAAAGTTGCGCATCATGGCGAAGATGCGGTCGCGGGAGCAGCGGCACACCTCGCGCACCGGCTGCGGATCGAACACCCGCACCCCGCGCTCGTGGAACAGCCGGTAGAGGAGCCGCTCGCTCGACACGGCGGGGTCGACCAGTTCGTGGTCCTCCACCGTCTCCACCAGCGCCTTGGCCTCGCGCCAGGCATCGTCCTCGCCGGGAGCCTCGGCCGAGGTCGCCGGGTGATCGGCCGGGATGTCGCCGGGCGGCAGGTCGGCGGCGCGGGCGCGGTCGGGCGAGGAGGGCAGGAACTGGATCAGCAGCCCGCCGGCCCGGAAGCGCCGGCGCCCGCCGGCGAATTCCTCGGCCACCGCGAGCCGGACCACGGTCGGGATCTGCTCCGACTGCCGGAAATACTGGTGCGCGGCCTCGTCGAAGCCGCCGCCCTCCAGCGACACCACGCCCTGGTAGCGGCTCGCGCTGGAGCCCTGGTCGATGGTCATGGCCAGGATGCCGGTGCCGAGAAGCTCGCCGGTGCGGGGCCGGGCCCCTGCCGCCTCGACCCGGGCCGCGTCGAACCGCGCATAGGCGCGCAGCCGGTCGGGCGCGTCGAAATCCACCACCACCATGTCGACCGGCCCGTCCGTCTTGGTCTGGAGCTGGAACCGTCCCTCGAATTTCAGGGACGCGCCGAGCAACGCGGTCAGCGCCGCGGCCTCGCCAACCACGCGGCTCACCGCGTCCGGATAGGCGTGCCGGGCCAGCATGGCGTCAAGCGCCGCGCCGAGCCGGACGGCGCGGCCCCGCACATCGAGCGCCTCCACGGCGAAGGGGAGGACGACGTCGTCCTGGCCCTCGAGCCGGTCCTCGGCGCTCATGCCGCCTGGGCCCCCGAGGCCTCCAGGCCCGCACCGAGGCACCAGGCCAGGATGCCCTTCTGGGCGTGGAGCCGGTTCTCGGCCTCGTCGAACACCACCGAGCAGGGACCGTCGATCACCTCGTCGGTGACCTCCTCGCCTCGATGCGCCGGCAGGCAGTGCATGAAGATCGCGTCCTGCGCGGCGGCGGCCATCAGCCGGGCATTGACCTGATAGGGGGCCAGCAGGTTGTGCCGGTTGGTCTCGTCCTCGTCGCCCATGGACACCCAGCAATCGGTGACCACGGCGTCCGCGCCGGCCACGGCCTCCAGCGGATCGGTCAGGACCCGGATCGGCCCGCCATCGGCGGCGAGGCGGGTCAGCAGCTCGGACCCGGCCTGCAGCTCGGCCGGGGCCGCCACGTTGAGCCGGAAATCCAGCAGCGAGGCGGCCTGCGCCCAGGACGCCAGCACGTTGTTGACATCGCCCGACCAGGCCACCGTGCGGCCCCGGATCGAGCCTCGGTGCTCCTCGAAGGTCAGCACGTCGGCCATGATCTGGCAGGGATGCGAGGTCTTGGTGAGGCCGTTGATCACCGGCACGGTGGCGTTGGCGGCGAGTTCGACCAGCGTGCCGTGGTCCAGGATGCGGATCATGATCGCGTCGACATAGCGCGACAGGACACGCGCCGTGTCGGCGATGGTCTCGCCGCGGCCGAGCTGCATCTCCTGGCCGGTCAGCATCAGGGTCTCGCCGCCGAGCTCGCGCATGGCGACGTCGAAGGACACGCGCGTCCGGGTGGACGGCTTGTCGAAGATCATCGCCAGGAACTTGCCGGCGAGGGGCTTCCGATCCGGCACCTCTCCGCGCCGGCGCCGGGCCTTGAGGCCGGCGCTGAGGTCGAGAAGGCCGCGGAGCTCCGCTCCGCTGAAATCGGACAGGTCGAGGAAGTGGCGCGGCATGCTCATGCCGCGGCCTCGCGGGCGGGCTGCCGCATCGCGGCCTCCAGGGCCTCACAGGCCCGGTCGAGCCGGGCGGCCGCCTCCGCGATCTCGGCATCGCTGACGATCAGCGGCGGCAGCAGACGGACCACGTTGTCGCCGGCCGAGATCACAAGCAGTTCCTCCTGCTCGGCAGCCTTGACGAGGTCGACGTTCGGAACGTGCAGGCGCAGGCCGACCATCAATCCCTCGCCCCGGACCTCGGCGATCACTGCCGGATGGCGGTCCTTGAGCTCGGCCAGCCGCTGCTTCAGCAACAGCCCGGTGCGCTGGACCTGGTCCAGGAAGCCGTCCGCCAGCACCACGTCCAGCACGGCATTGCCGACCGCCATGGCGAGCGGGTTTCCGCCGAAGGTGCTGCCGTGGGTGCCGGGCTTCATGCCCGAGCTCGCGTCCCGGGTGGCGAGGCACGCCCCCACCGGGAAGCCGCCCCCGATGCCCTTGGCCACCGCCATGATGTCGGGCGCGATCCCGGCCCATTCGTGGCTGAACAGCTTGCCGGTCCGGCCCACGCCGGACTGCACCTCGTCCAGGATCAGCAGCATGCCGTGCTCGTCGCAGAGGCGGCGCAGGAAGCGCAGCCGCTCCGGCGGAACCGGCCGGATGCCGCCTTCGCCCTGCACCGGCTCGATCAGGATCGCGGCGGTGTTCGGGCCGCAGGCCGCCTTGAGCGCCTCGTCGTCGCCGAACGGCACCTGGTCGAAGCCCTCGACCTTGGGGCCGAAGCCCTCCAGGTACTTCGGCTGCCCGCCGGCCGCGATGGTGGCGAGGGTGCGGCCGTGAAAGGCGCCCTCGAAGGTGACGATGCGGAACCGGTCCGGATCACCCTTCACGGCGTGGTACTTGCGGGCCATCTTGATCGCGGCTTCCAGCGCCTCGGCGCCGGAATTGGTGAAAAACACCACCTCCGCGAAGGTGGCCTCGCAGAGACGCCGGGCCAGCCGCTCGCCGGCCGGGTTCTGGTACAGGTTCGAGATGTGCCAGAGCTTGCCGGCCTGGTCCCGAAGCGCCTCCACGAGATGCGGATGGGCGTGGCCCAGCGCGTTCACGGCGATGCCGGCGGCGAAATCCAGAAAACGTCGCCCATCCTCGGTCCGCAGCCAGGCACCCTCTCCGCTTTCGAAGGCGAGAGGCGCGCGCGCATAGACCGGCAACATGGACGACGAGGTCACGGGGAACTCCTCCGTGGCGGGCCGGGGCCCGGAAACGAAAGCGCCGCCTCAGCGGCGGCACCGCGGTGAATCTATTGCTCGCCGGCCTGTTGTCAATGAAGCCACCGGAGGGCCGTGGCGCCACGCGCCTGCTCCGGCCCGCTCCCTCAGACGAAGGCCGCACACGGCGCTATGCGAGGACCCTTGGCGAGAACCCGCCGGTGACCTATATCAGGCGGGTCGGGGCAACCCGGCTATGATCGTAGAGGCAGAGTGGAATAGGCGTTTAGGACGCGGGTTCAATTCCCGCCGTCTCCACCATGAGCCCGCTGCCCGAAAGGGCGCCTGGGCGGGTTCCTGTTGGGGACGACTTGGGTTCGACTAGGCGCGATAAAGGCTAGGCTGCGATTAGGCTGAGCTACGGCCTTAATTGTGCAAAACCACAAATGCCAACGACAACGTTGACATGGGTGCGGTCCGCCTCGCGGCGTGACCATCCGGGGCTCGGGAAAGCCTAGCAACAGAAACGGCACCTTCGGGTGCCGTTCCCATTTCTGGGCCCCGCCGACCACCGTGCCGCCATCGTGAAGAGGCATAGGGCCGCGTCCGCGAACCGTCGGACCGCCGGCGAGTTGCCGGCGACCGACCCGCCTGCCGGACCGTCATCCCTGCCGGACCGTCATCCTGCCCGGATTTCCATGCTGCGCCGCCTCGAGACCCTCATCGATCCCTTCGCGCCGTTCGACGACGCCAAAATGCCGCCCGGCAAGGTGGCGCCCTTCGCCTGGGCCTATCTGCGGCCCATCCGCTGGTGGCTGCTCGTCCTGTTCGGGGCGTCGGTGGCCGTGGGCGTACTGGAATCCGGTCTCTACCTGCTGATCGGCTGGTTCGTGGACCTGCTGGTCCGGTCCAACCCGGCCACCTTCTTCGCCGAGCACGGCACCGAACTCGTCCTCGTGGCCGTGCTCGTGCTGGTGCTGCGGCCGCTGTTTCACGCTGCGCACGAGGCGATCTCGAACCAGATCATCGTGCCGCAAGCCACGACCATGATCCGCTGGCGGACGCACGCCTACACGCTCGGCCACGCGGTCGGGTATTTCCAGGCGGATTTCGCCGGCCGGCTTGCCAACCGTGTCACCCAGGTCGGACCGGCCATCCGCGAGGTTGCCGTCACCGTGCTCGACACGCTGACCTATGTGGGCATCTTCGCGCTGGCCGCCCTCGGCCTGTTCGGCTCGATCTCGCTCTGGCTCGCCCTGCCCATGGCGCTCTGGATGGCGGCCTATCTCGGGCTGATGTGGTTTTTCGTGCCGCGCGCGCAGGTCCGCTCCTTGGCCAATGCCGATGCGCGCTCCGTCACAGTCGGCCGCGTGGTCGACAGCTACACCAACATCCTGACCGTGAAGCTGTTTGCGCGGGCGGACGACGAGCGCTCCTCAGTCCGGGACGCGCTGGCCCGCTGGATGGCCGCGTTTCTGGATCTGATGCGGCTGATCACCGGCGTCACGGCGGCGCTCTCGGTGCTGAACAGCCTGCTGCTGTTCGCGGTCGGCGCCCTCTCGGTCTGGCTCTGGTCGAACGGCCGCATGACGGGCGGGGAGGCGGCGGCCGGGCTCGCCCTGGTGATGCGCATTCTGGCCATGTCGGGCTGGGTCATGCAGACCGTCCGGGGCGTGTTCGAAAACGTCGGCGTGATCCAGGAGGCGATGGCCACCATCGCCCGGCCGCACGCCATCACCGACCGGCCGGGCGCGCCGGCGCTGGCCGTGACGCGCGGCGAGATCCGCTTCGAGGAGGCGAGTTTCCACTACGGCCGCCAGGACGGCATCCTGGACCGCTTCTCCCTCACCATCAGGCCGGGCGAAAAGGTCGGGCTCGTCGGTCCGAGCGGTGCCGGCAAGACCACCATCACGTCGCTGCTGCTGCGGCTGCACGATCTCGAGAGCGGCCGCATCCTGATCGACGGGCAGGACATCGCCGCCGCGACGCAGGATTCGCTGCGGCGGCAGATCGGCGTCGTGACGCAGGACACCTCGCTCCTGCACCGCTCCATCCGGGACAACATCGCCTATGGCCGGCCCGGCGCGACGCAGGCCGATGTGGAGCGGGCCGCGCGGCTCGCCCATGCCGAGGCGTTCATCGCAGCACTCGAGGACCACCGGGGCCGGCGCGGCTACGAATCCCATGTCGGCGAGCGCGGCGTGAAGCTGTCGGGCGGCCAGCGTCAGCGAATCGCCATCGCCCGCGTGATCCTCAAGGACGCGCCCATCCTGGTGCTGGATGAGGCGACCTCGGCCCTCGATTCCGAGATCGAGGCCGCGATCCAGGACTCGCTGTCCTCCCTGATGGCCGGCAAGACCGTGATCGCCATCGCCCACCGGCTCTCCACCATCGCGGCGCTGGACCGGCTGGTGGTGGTGGAGGGGGGACGCATCGTGGAAGAGGGCGGCCACGCCCAGCTCCTGGCCCGCGGCGGCCTCTATGCCCGGCTCTGGCACCGGCAATCTGGTGGCTTCCTGGGCGAGGAGCCGAGGGGCGCGGAAGCCGCTGAATAGAGCGCGGGGCGGGTCGGCGCTCCCCCGACGTCGCGTCCCGGCGCTCGTCCCGAACCGGGGCGCGTGCGCCATTCCCTCGTCCCACCGGCCCGCTTAGAAGCGCTCATGTCCCCACCCGAGAGCCATCCTCCGCGCCGGCCGCGGCCGTGGCGCGTCGAGGCGCTCGCCACGATCAGCCTGGCCTGGCCCCTGATCCTGTCGAACCTCGCCGGCACGGCCATGACCACGATCGACGTGGTGCTGGTCGGGCGCCTCGGGGCCGAGAAGCTGGCTGCCGCGGCGCTCGGCACAAACCTGTACCATGCCGTGTTCATCGCCCTGATCGGGCTGCTGTCGGCGGTGTCGCCCCTTGTGGCCGAGGAATTCGGGCGGCGCCGCCACGCGGTGCGGGAGATCCGGCGCACCGTTCGGCAGGGGCTGTGGGTCGCGGTGGCGGCCAGCATCCCGGCCATGGCACTCCTGGCGGCCGGCGAACCCCTGCTGGTCCTGCTGCGGCAAAATCCGGCTCTTGCGGCCGAAGCCGGGCTCTATCTCCGGGCTCTTCTCTGGGCGCTGCTGCCGAGCCTCGCCTTTCTGGTGCTGCGGCTGTTTATCGCTTCCATCGGCCGGCCCGGCTGGGGCCTCGCCATCGCGCTGCTGGGGGTTCCGGTGAACGGCGGGCTGGCCGCGCTGCTGATCTCCGGCGGATTCGGCATTCCGCCGCTCGGGCTCGTGGGCGCCGGCATCGCGACCACCGCCACCACGCTGCTCGGCCTTGTCGCGCTGTGCCTCGTGCTGGCTTTCGACCGGGGCTTTCGCCGCTTCCACATCTTCGGCCGTTTCTGGCGGCCGGACTGGCCGCGCTTCCGGAGGGTGTGGCGGCTCGGCCTGCCGATCGGTGCGACGCTCGCCCTCGAGGTCGGCCTGTTCAACGGCTCCGGCCTGCTGATGGGCGCGCTCGGCACCACGGAACTGGCCGCCCACGCCATCGCGCTGCAGATCGCGGCGCTCTGCTTCATGGTGCCGCTGGGACTGGGGCAGGCAGCGACCATCCGGGTCGGGCAGGCCTTCGGGGCGGGCGAACGAGAGGGAGTGGGCCGCGCCGGATGGATCGCGTTCGGCCTGGCCGTCGCGTTCATGAGCAGCACGGCGCTGATCCTGTTCGTCGCCCCGGGCCCGCTGGTGGCCGCCTTCATCGACACGGCGGCCCATCCCGAAGTGGCGGGGCTGGCCGTCCTGCTGCTGGCCCTCGCGGCCCTGTTCCAGATCGCCGACGGCGCGCAGACGGTCGGCGCCGGGATGCTCAGAGGTCTCCAGGACACGCGCATTCCCATGATCTACGCCGCTCTCGGCTATTGGGGCGTGGGCGCGCCGCTCGGCTTTGCGCTCGCCTTCCCGCTCGGCTTCAGGGGGCCGGGGGTCTGGACCGGGCTCGCGGCCGGCCTCGCCGTGGTGTCCGCCCTGATGCTCTGGCGCTGGAGCCGGCGTGACCGTTTGGGACTGACCCGCAGGGCCGGGGATTAACCCGGCTCAGCCGGTGTGGAACGGCCGCGCGAAGCGTGGACAGGGCTTTTGAACCATGCCAAAGACCCGGTCGGCGACCCACCGCCGCATTGCGTCGACACCAGGGCGAAGGCTCTGTGCCGCCGCGTTCCGGGGCTCCCGCGGCACATTGGTCGCGTCCGTGTCCCGGACCGTCCTGGACCCGCCTGGAGCTTGACCTTGGCCACGACTGCAACCGCAGCCCCCCCAGCCACGCGACGCGACTTCCTCCTGATCGCGACCGGCGCCGTCGGCGCCGTGGGCGCGGCCGCCGTGGCCTGGCCCTTTGTCGCCGCCCTCGCGCCCGACGCCCAGACGGTGGCGGCCGGTGCGCCTGTCGAGGTCGATCTCGGGCCGATCGCGGCCGGGCAGATCGTGAAGGTGTTCTGGCGCGGCAAGCTGATTTTCGTCCGTCACCGCACGGATGCCGAGATCAAGGCCGCAGAGGACGTCAACGTCGCGACCCTGCCGGATCCGCAGCCCGATTCAGCCCGCGTGAAGCAGGGCCACGCCAACTTCCTCGTGGTCTACGGCAACTGCACCCATCTCGGCTGCGTGCCGCTCGGCAACGAGGGCGCGTTCAAGGGCTGGTTCTGCCCCTGCCACGGCTCGGTCTTCGATACGTCGGGCCGCATCCGCCAGGGCCCCGCGCCCATCAACCTGCCGGTTCCGCCCTATACCTTCGTGTCCGACACGAAGATCCGGATCGGCGAAGAATCCAAGACCGCCACGAAGACCGCGGCCGCGTGAAGCTGAAGACCAGGGCGACGTCATGAGCCAGCATGCCACCACCTATGTGCCGAAGAGCGCCGCCGCGAAGTGGTTCGAGAGCCGGCTTCCGATCGCCGGCCTGGTGCATTCCTCCTTCGTCGCCTTCCCGGTTCCCCGCAACCTGACCTATTTCTGGACCTTCGGGGCCATCCTGATCTTCATGCTGGGGGCGCAGATCGTCACCGGCGTGTGGCTTGCGATGCACTACGTTCCGGAGGCGACCAGGGCGTTCGAATCCGTCGAGCACATCATGCGCGACGTGAATTACGGCTGGCTGCTGCGCTACCTGCACGCCAACGGCGCCTCGATGTTCTTCATCGCGGTGTACATCCACATCTTCCGGGGCATGTATTACGGCTCCTACAAGGCGCCGCGCGAGATTCTCTGGATCCTCGGCGTGATCATCTTCCTGCTGATGATGGCGACGGCCTTCATGGGCTACGTCCTGCCCTGGGGTCAGATGTCCTTCTGGGGCGCCACGGTCATCACCAACCTGTTCTCGGCCATCCCGCTCGTCGGCGACACCATCGTGTCCCTGCTGTGGGGCGGCTACTCGGTCGGCAGCCCGACGCTGAACCGCTTCTTCGCGCTGCACTACCTGCTGCCGTTCATGATCGCCGGCGTGGTCGTGCTGCACGTCTGGGCGCTGCACGTGGTGGGTCAGAACAATCCGACCGGCGTGCCGATCAAGTCCGGCAAGGACGCGGTGCCGTTCACGCCCTACGCCACCATCAAGGACCTGTTCGCGACCATCGTGTTCGTGATGTTCTTCGCCTGGTGGGTGTTCTTCGTGCCGAACTATCTCGGCCATGCCGACAACTACATCCCGGCCAACCCGGCCGTGACGCCGGCCCACATCGTGCCGGAATGGTACTTCCTGCCGTTCTACGCGATCCTGCGGGCCATCCCGGACAAGCTCGGCGGCGTGCTGGCCATGGGTGGCGCGATCGTGGTGCTGGCCTTCCTGCCCTGGCTCGACACCTCCCGCGTGCGTTCGGCCAATTACCGGCCGCTCTACCGCCAGTTCTTCTGGGCGTTCTGCGTGGTCTGCGTGCTGCTCGGCTGGCTCGGCGCCAAGCCGGCGGAGGGAGGCTACGTGATCGCCTCCCGGATCTGCACGGCCTGGTACTTCATCCACTTCCTCGTGGTGCTGCCGCTGCTCGGCCTGTTCGAGACGCCGAAGCCGCTGCCATCCTCGATCCTCGAAACCGTCCATGCGGGCCGCAAGGGCGGCGGCGCGGGGCTTCCGGTCGGCGCTGCCGCCGAACCTTCGATCAAGGGCTGAATCGTGGCGCGTTCGGATCACAGGCCAATGACCTCACGCCGCTTCGTCGCAGCCCTCGCTCTCGGCTTCGGGCTTGCCCTGTCTCAGGCCGCCTCGGCGGCCGAGGGCACCCCGCAGCCGCCGCGCCAGAGCTGGACCTTCTCGGGCATCAGCGGGACGTTCGACCGCGCTCAGCTGCAGCGCGGCTTCAAGGTTTACCGGGAGGCCTGTCAGGCCTGCCACCAGCTGAAGATCCCGTTCCGGACCCTGGCCCAGAACGGCGGCCCGCAATTCTCGACGGCGCAGGTCACGGCGCTGGCGGCCGAGTACAAGGTGCAGGACGGCCCGAACGACGCCGGCGACATGTTCGAGCGGCCGGCCCGGCCGGCTGACAACCTGCCCTGGACCTTCCCGAACGAAAACGCCGCCGCGGCCGCGAACGGCGGCAAGGCGCCGCCGCCCCTGCAGCTGATCGCCAAGGCGCGCGGCTTCGAGCGCGGCTTCCCGTGGTTCGTTTTCGACGCGATGCCGTTTCTGTCCTACCAGGAGCACGGGGTCGATTACGTAAAGGCGCTGCTGGTCGGCTACGAGGAGCCGCCGGCCGGCGTCACGGTTCCGCCGGGCGGGCATTACAACAAGTACTTCCCTGGCCACGTCATCGCCATGCCGAAGCCGCTCAATTCGGACGGCCAGATCGAGTATCCGAAGGGCCCCGACGGCAAGTCGCCCGTGCCCGAGACGGTCGATCAATACGCCCGGGACGTGTCGGCCTTCCTGATGTGGGCGGCCGAGCCGCATCTCGAGCAGCGCAAGCGCACCGGGTTCATGGCCCTGATCTTCCTCGCCGTGCTCGGCGCCGGCATGTGGTACGCCAAGAAGAAGGTCTGGGCGAAGGTGGGCGGCGAGGCCGAGGGCCTGCCGGGCACTGCGCCGCTCGGCCCGACGGGCTGATCCTGACGACACTCTGACCCGGCCGGGCCCGTCCCGGCCGGGCCGATCTGGGACCCCGCGCCGCAGAGCCCGACAGGTGATGCGGCCGGCGGACGCGCTTCCCCGCACCGCAAGGATCGTCCCGACATGACAGAGGCTGTCCTCGGCGTGATCGGCGGTTCCGGGGTCTACGACCTGCCGGGGCTGGAGGATGTCCGCGAAGAGCGCATCGCCTCCCCGTGGGGCGAGCCCTCCGACGCCCTCAGGCTCGGCCGGATCGGCCGCACGCGGGTCGTGTTTCTGCCCCGGCACGGCCGCGGCCATCGCCTCTCTCCCTCCGACATCCCCTACCGGGCGAATATCGACGTCCTGAAGCGGGCCGGCGTGACCGACCTCGTCTCCGTCTCGGCGTGCGGCTCCTTCCGGGAGGACCTCCCGCCAGGCCGCTTCGTGCTGGTGGATCAGTTCGTCGACCGCACCTTCCGGCGCGAGACATCCTTCTTCGGCGCAGGCTGCGTGGCGCATGTGTCGATGGCCCATCCGGTCGGGCCGCGATTGCAGCAGCGTCTCGCCGAAGCGGCGGCCGCCGAGGGAATCGAGGTCTCGGTGGGCGGCACCTACCTGTGTATGGAGGGGCCGCAATTCTCCTCGCTCGCCGAATCGCTCGGCTACCGGGCGGCCGGCTACGACGTCATCGGCATGACCAACATGCCGGAGGCCAAACTCGCCCGCGAGGCCGAGATCACCTATGCGAGCGTCGCCATGGTGACCGACTACGATTGCTGGCACCCGGGGCACGAGGCGGTCGAGGTGTCCGACGTGATCGCGGTGGCGCGGGCCAATGCTGGCAACGCGGCCCGGCTGCTGGCCCGGCTGGCGCGCGATTTCCCGGCCGAGCACGAGCCCTGCCCGGTCCGGTCGGACCGGGCCCTCGAACACGCCATCATGACGGCGCCCGGGGCGCGCGACCCCGCCCTGCTGGCCCGGCTCGACGCCGTGGCGGGCCGCGTACTCGGCCGGGCGTGACGTTGGCTCAGTAGGGCATGCCCCGGAACGGGAGACCCAGCAGGGCCCCGAGAACGGTCGCCAGAAGCCAGAAGATCACGGCCACGATGATGGCGGCTGGAATGGCGGCAAGGCTCGCCTTGACCATGAAGGCCACCAGCCGGCCGAACGGGATGTCGATGTCGGTGATGGTCGTGCGATAGGAATTCGGATCGGCCATGGACGGGCTCCGCGCGCAATGCGTCAGGAGCATATTGGGGGTGGGGATGGAGTCGTCGATGAGGGACCTCAAGGCGGTGGTCCGCACCATCCCGGATTACCCGAAGCCCGGGATCATGTTCCGGGACATCACGACCCTGCTCGGGGATGCTCGCTCCTTCCGGCGCGCCGTGGACGAGCTCGTGCATCCCTATGCGGGCGGCAAGGCCGACAAGGTGGCCGGCATCGAGGCACGCGGCTTCATCCTGGGCGGCGCGGTGGCGCACCAGCTCTCGGCCGGCTTCGTGCCCATCCGCAAGAAGGGCAAGCTGCCCCACACCACCGTCCGGGTCTCGTATCTGCTGGAATACGGCGAGGACGAGGTGGAGATGCATGCCGACGCCCTGGTCGAGGGCGAGCGCGTGATCCTGGTCGACGATCTGATCGCCACCGGCGGCACGGCCGGGGCCGCCGTGAAGCTGCTGCGCCAGCTCGGCGCCGAGATCGTGGCCGCCTGTTTCGTGATCGACCTGCCCGAGCTCGGCGGGGCCGACAAGCTCAGGGCGGACGGCGTCGAAGTCAGGACCCTGATCAGCTTCGAGGGGCATTGAGGTCCAGCCGATGAACGTCGACGGCGTCCCCACCCGCACCATCCGCCTCGGCCAGGACGGCCTGTCGGTGGAGGTGCTCGACCAGACGCGGCTGCCGCACACGGTCGCCTGGCGCAGGCTGGAGACGGTCGAGGACGCCGCTGTCGCCATCCGGACCATGGTGGTGCGGGGGGCGCCGCTGATCGGCGTCACGGCGGCCTATGGCGTCGCGCTCGCCATGCGGGAGGACGCGTCCGAGGAGGGGCTGAGCCGGGCCGTCGCGGCACTGGCGGCCACGCGTCCCACGGCCGTCAACCTGCGCTGGGCGCTGGACCGGATGGCCGCAGCCCTGCGGCGGCCGGACGTGAACGACCGCGTCGCGGCGGCCTATCGGCTCGCCGGGGCCATGGCCGAGGAGGATGTGGAGACCTGCCGGGCCATCGGCCGGCATGGTGCGGCGCTGATCCGGGCCGCGCACGACCGTACCGGCCGGACGGTGAATGTCCTCACCCATTGCAATGCCGGCTGGCTCGCGGCGGTGGATTGGGGCACCGCTCTCGCCCCGGTCTACGCTGCGCACGAGGCCGGCGTGCCGATTCATGTCTGGGTGGACGAGACCCGCCCTCGCAACCAGGGCGCGGCGCTGACGGCCTTCGAGCTCGGCCAGCACGGCGTTCCGCACACCATCGTGGCCGACAATGCCGGCGGCCACTTGATGCAGCACGGCCGCGTCGATCTCTGCATCGTCGGGTCGGACCGCACCACGGCAACCGGGGATGTGGCGAACAAGATCGGCACCTACCTGAAGGCGCTCGCGGCCCGCGACAACGGCGTGCCGTTCTATGCGGCGCTTCCGGCCTCCACCATCGACTGGACGCTCCAGGACGGCGTCGCCGAGATCCCGATCGAGGAGCGCGGCGCCGAGGAGGTGACCCACATGACGGGCCGGAGCGCCGCCGGCGATCTCGTCACCGTGCAGGTCTCGGCCCCGGGCAGCCCGGCCGCCAATCCGGCCTTCGACGTGACGCCGGCCCGGCTGGTCACGGGCATCATCACCGAGCGCGGCATCGCGGCTGCGAGCCGCGACGGTCTGGCGGAGCTGTTCCCGGACGAAGCGGGCCGCTAGACGGGCGGCTAGACGCCGGCGAGGCGGCGGCTCAGCCGGCCCGCATCTGCCACAAGGCCATGCCGGTAAAGGCGAAGACCTTGTCGCCGGCCTCGTTCCAGCCCGCGTTACGGCTGGTCACCAGCCCCCAACCCGGGCGGGAGGCGAGGGGGCGGGTTTCGGCCGGTTCGGTTGTGAACCGGATCGTGTCGCCGGCGAAGACCGGCTTCAGCCATTGCAGGTCGCGCAGGCCCGGCGAAACGCTGGTTCGGGGCCGCCCGCCCGCCGCCGCAATGCGGTCGAGCCGCGCCACGAAGCGGTTCATCCAGGCCGCGCCGGTGTGCCAGCCCGAGGCGGCGAGCCGGCCGAAGGGCCCGGCGGCCGCGGCCTCGTCCTCGAGGTGGAAGAGCTGCGGGTCGTAGTCCCGGGCGAAGTCGATGCAGCGCTCGCGCCCGAAATGGTAGGTTCCGAGATCCACCCGTCGGCCGATCTCGATGTCGTCGAGCCAGCGCGGCGCCAGGGCGGGATCCTCGGGCTCGGGCAGCCTGTCGAGCCGCTCGGGGGCGGCCCGGGCGGCGCCAGCGGTGGCCGGGACGGGGGAGGGCGGGGCCCCGCCGCCGTCGTGCCGGCCGAACATGCCGATGTGGCGCATGCGCAGCACGGGCGTACCGGCGGCGTCCAGCAATTCGCTCTCGAGCGTCGCAAGGCCCATCTCGGGGCGGCTGCGCGAGACGCGGGTGTCCAGGATGCGCTGGCGCAGGCTGAGCACGTCCCCAGCCGCCACGGGGCGCAGCCAGCGCACCTCCTCGACCCCGGGGCCGCCGAGCGAGGCCGCGCGCAGCAGCCAGGCGTCGCAGAAGAGCCGCATCAGGATCGCGCAGCTATACCAGCCGGAGGCGATCAGCCGGCCGGGCGGGGCCGCGGCGGCGGCCGCCTCGTCGAGGTGAAAGGGCTGCGGATCGAATTCGCGTGCGAAGGCGACCATGTCGCCGCGCCGCACCGGGACGGCGCCGAAGGACCGGACGGCGCCGATCTGCAGGTCCTCGAAGAAGATGTCGGGCACGGCGGGTCAGTTCGCGAAGCGGAAATGGAGCACGTCGCCGTCGGCCACCTGGTACTCCTTGCCCTCGAGCCTGAGCTTGCCGGCGTCGCGCGCGCCGGCCTCGCCCTTGAGGGCCACGTAGTCCGGGTAGGCGATGGTCTCCGCCCGGATGAAGCCCTTTTCGAAATCGGTATGGATGACGCCCGCGGCCTGGGGCGCGCGCGTGCCCCGGGTGATGGTCCAGGCCCTGGCCTCCTTGGGACCCACGGTGAAGTAGGTGACGAGGCCGAGCAGGTCGTAGCCGGCCCGGATGACGCGGTTGAGCCCGGGCTCCTCGAGCCCCACGGCTTCCAGGAAGTCGCGCTGCTCGTCCGGCGGCAGCACCGCGATCTCGCTCTCGATCTTGGCCGAAACCACAACGGCCTTGGCGCCCTCCTTGGCGGCCCAGTCCATCACCGCCTGCGAGCGGCTGTTGCCGCGGTCGGCGGAGGCCTCCTCGACGTTGCAGACGTAGAGAACGGGTTTCGAGGTCAGCAGGCCGAGCGAGGCGAACAGGCGCTCCTCGTCCGGCTTGCGGGCCACCAGCCGGGCCGGCTTGCCCTCGCGCAGCAGCACGAGCGACCTGGCCACGAGGTCCAGCGTCTCCTTGGCCTCCTTGTCGCCCCCCCGCACGCGCTTTTCCAGGGCGATGACGCGCCGCTCCAGGCTGTCGAGGTCAGCCAGCATCAGCTCTGTCTCGATCGTCTCGATATCGGCGAGAGGGTGGATGGCACCCTCGACATGGGTGACGTCCGGGTCCTCGAAGCAGCGCACGACATGTGCGATCGCATCCACCTCGCGGATATTGGCCAGGAACTGATTGCCGAGCCCCTCGCCCTTGGAAGCGCCCCGCACGAGGCCGGCGATGTCCACAAAGGTCAGGCGGGTCGGCACGATCTCACGCGAGGCCGCGATCGCGGCCAGCGCGTCCAGCCGGGGATCCGGCACCGCGACCTCGCCGACATTCGGCTCGATGGTGCAGAACGGGTAGTTCGCGGCCTGGGCGGCCGCCGTCTGGGTGAGGGCATTGAAGAGCGTCGATTTGCCGACGTTCGGCAGGCCGACGATGCCGCATTTGAAGCCCATGGTGCCGGGTCTTTCTCAGGTTGGGCGTCCACTCGGATCGCCGCGCGCCAGGGCGGGTCAGGCGGTCGTCGCCAGATGGACCTTGTTCTGGAAGCCGGCATCGTCGCCCGTGGCGAGGAGCGGCGCGGCCTCCGCCACGGCCCGTAGCAGATCCTCCGCCCACAGCCGCTCGTCCACCGCGAAATCGCGCAGGACATAGCCGTGGACCAGGTCCTTGTGGCCCGGATGGCCAATGCCGATGCGGACGCGGCGATAATCGTTGCCGCACAGCGCCGTGATGGACCGTAGGCCGTTGTGACCGGCATTGCCGCCGCCCTGCTTCACCCGGAGCTTGCCGGGTGGCAGGTCGAGCTCGTCGTGGAACACGACCACGTCGGGCAGGGCCAGCTTGAAGAAGCGCAGCGCCTCGCCGACCGCCCGGCCCGAATCGTTCATGAACGTTTCGGGCTTGAGCAGGATCACCTTCTCGCCGCCGATCACCGCGTCGCTGCTCTGGCCCTGGAAGCGGCGGCGCCAGGGCGCCGCCGCGTGGGCGCGAGCGATCGCGTCCATGGCCATGAAGCCGACATTGTGCCGGTGCCCGGCATAACGGGAGCCGGGATTTCCGAGTCCGACGAAGAGCCGCATGGTGGCGACCGGCTGGAGGCCGGCCGACTAGCCCTGCTTGGCGGCGTCGGATTCGGCCTTGGCCGCCTGGCTGACCGCGGCGTCCTGCGCTTCGGCCTTGGCGCCGAGCCCGGCCGGGGCCGCGATGGTCGCGATGGTGAAGTCGCGGTCGATGGTCGGCTTCACGCCCGGCGGCAGGGTGACGGCCGAGATATGCACCGAATCGCCCATCTCCACGCCGGACAGGTCAACCTCGATCGCCTCCGGGATCTGGTCTGCCGGAGCTTCGACCTCGATCGCATGGCGCACGACGTTGAGCACGCCACCGGCCTTGATGCCGGGCGCCGTGTCCTGGTGCAGGAAGTGGACCGGCACCTCGACCGTGATGGTCTGGCCGGCGGTGATCCGGAGAAAGTCGACGTGCAGAGGCAGGTCCTTGACCGGGTCCAGGTGGTAGTCGCGCGGGATGACGCGCGTCTTGCGGCCATCGACCTCGACCTCGAAGATCGTGGTCAGGAAATGGCCGCCGAAAATCAGCAGGCGCATCTCGTTTGCGTCCAGCGCGATCGGGGCGGGGGCGTCGCCGCCGCCATAGATCACGGCCGGGGTCTGGCCGCTTCGACGCACAGCCCGGGCGGCCCCCTTGCCGACCCGGTCACGCGCCACGGCCCTGAGCTCTTTCACAGCACTCATGGCATCTCTCCGAAAAAATCGAAGGCCGCCCCAAAGGCGGCCCTTCCGTCATGCGGTCCCCGGCCGCGCCGGTCCGCCTCGCCATCCACGGCCTCCAAGGGTGCCGGAACGCGAGCGCGACGCTATAGCGGCAAAGTCTCTTGGGGCGCAACATGGCGCCAGCCTGGAAAACGCAAACGGCGCGGAGGATTTCCGCGCCGTATCGTGCCGCCCGGCAAGCCGGGCCGCCGGTTCAGTACTTGCGGATCAGGGGCTCGGGCTCGTAGGCCGGGGCCGCGACACCGCCGCCGAGGGCCCAGCGCATGCCGAGCTTCACGTCGTGCGATTCGAGGTCCTTGACCTTCAGGCCCTGGTAGCTCGCGCCGCAGAAGCAGTCGATCTGGCCCGTCCGGGTGCTGCCGAAGTTGAGGTAGCGGTACCCCAGTTCCAGCTTCACGTTGGGCGTCACGTCGTAGCCGAGACCGGCATGGAGAGCCCAGGCGAAGTTGCCCTTGCTCTTGTCCCGCAGAGTGCCCCCGCTCACGCCGACCGGAATGCCCGGGCTGTCGTAGATGTTGAGGGTGGAGGTCTCGAAATTGTGGAGCCGCTGATAGGCCCAGCCGACGCCCGCGCCGACAAACGGCGTGATGCCGTACCAGCTGCCGAGGTCGACATAGCCGTTGGCCAGGACCACGGCCGCGGCGTAATCGCCCTTGGTCTTCTCGTGCGAGGTGATCTGGTAGCCGCCGGACGAGAAGGTCTCGCGGTCGCGCACCTGGATGCCGGTGGAGAAGCGGTATTCACCCGTGACGTCGGCCCGGAACCAGCTGTTGAAGCGGTAGCCGACGCCCCCGCCCGCGAAGGCGCCGGAGCCGAAATCCTCGCCGAAGAACACGGCGCCCGGGTAGTCGCTGCTTTTGAATTTGCTGCCTTCGTAATGGCTCACCCCCACGTCGCCGCGAAGATACCAGCCGCCGAGATCCTCAGCGATCGGCTCGTAGGCGGGCATCGGCGGGGGGGGAGGCAGGAGATCAGCCGCCCGCGCCGTCGTCACCGACGTCGCGACCGCGAGAAATCCCGCCACAGTAGCGTAGACTTTCAAGCTGCCCATAGCAGGGTCCCTCAGTTCTGGCGCGGCCGATCGCGGGGCTACGCCGGTTGACGGAGGGACCTTCGCAGAGGAGGGTTAAGCGGGGCTTAACCTTACCCATTAACCTTCACGTTGCTGGACGGGTACGGCGCGAAACAGACTTGTCTCGTGGATGAGATCAGGCCGCTGCCTTCGAGAGTGCATCCACGACATCGTCCACCACGGCGTTGACCAGGGCCCGGTCGTCACCTTCGGCCATCACGCGGATGACGGGTTCGGTTCCGGAGGCGCGGATCACCAATCGGCCCTCCTTGCCCAGGCGCGTCCGGCCCGCCGCGATCGCGGTCACGACCGAGTCGGCGGCCAGCGGCTGGCCGCCGCTGTGGCGGACATTCTTCAGGATCTGCGGCAACGGCTCAAAACAGTGGCAGATTTCCGAGACCGGCTTGTTCAGCTGCTTCACCACGGAGAGGAGTTGCAGCGCCGCGATCAGGCCGTCGCCGGTGGTCATGTAATCGGACAGGATGATGTGGCCGGATTGCTCGCCACCGAGGTTGTAGCCGTGCTCGCGCATGTGTTCGAGCACGTAGCGGTCGCCCACGGCCGTGCGGACGAGATCGAGCCCGATCGAGCCGAGAAAGCGCTCCAGGCCGAGGTTTGACATGATCGTGGCCACGACGCCCGGCTGCGTCAGGCGGCCGTCCTCGCGCCAGGATCGGGCCACCACGGCCATGAGCTGGTCGCCGTCCACCAGGCGGCCCTTCTCGTCGACGATGATCACCCGGTCGGCGTCGCCGTCGAGCGCAATGCCGATATCGGCGCGGCGCTCGCGCACCTTCTCGATCAGCGCGGCCGGGGCCGTCGATCCGACGTCGCGGTTGATGTTGAAGCCGTCCGGCTCGACCCCGATCGCGATCACGTCGGCGCCGAGCTCCCAGAGCGTTTCCGGGGCGACCTTGTAGGCCGCGCCATTGGCGCAATCGACCACGACGCGCAGCCCTTCCAGGTCGAGCTGCCGGGGCAGCGTGCGCTTGGCGAACTCGATGTAGCGGGCATGCACCGACTCGATGCGCTTGGCCCGGCCGAGCGAATCCGGCCGAGCCAGCCGCGAGGTCAGCTCGCCGTCCAGCAGCGCCTCGATCTCCTGCTCGGTCTCGTCCGACAGCTTGTAGCCGTCCGGGCCGAAGATCTTGATGCCGTTGTCTTCGTAGGGATTGTGCGAGGCCGAGATCATGACCCCGAGATCGCACCGCATGGAGCGGGTCAGCATGGCGACGGCCGGCGTCGGCATCGGGCCGAGCAGCAGCACGTCCATGCCGACCGAGGTGAACCCGGCCACCAGCGCGGTCTCGATCATGTAGCCCGACAGACGCGTGTCCTTGCCAATCACCACCCGGTGCCGGTGATTGCCGCGCACGAATTGCAGGCCCGCCGCCTGCCCGATCTTGAGCGCCAGCTCGGGCGTGATGACGCCATTGGCCCGCCCACGGACGCCGTCCGTTCCGAAGTACTTCCTCATGGAGGCCCCCTCGCCGCTGCCTGCCACCGCTCATGGGCGGGATGCCGGCAGCCATACGCCTGACGATAGCCCGCGCCGGTTCACAGACCGTGCGGAATCTGGATTGATGGTGTCTGGACGACGCCGTCCCTTAGCTGATCCGGCCCCGGGCCGCGACCGGGATCTCGCCGACCACCCGGCCGCCCCGGGTCGCGACGAGCCGGTTCTGCAGGTTGACCACCACGCAGACGTGGTTCGGGATCACCCGGACCACGTCGCCGACCTGCGGCGGCGCGGCGCAGGCCGAGAGGTCGAGAAAGCCGTGCTCCTCGGCGAAGGCATGGATGCGGGCCTCGGGGTGCTCCAGGATCAGGCCGAATCCGTCGAGCTTGCCGGTATCGGACGACAGGGTCTTCGACCCCGCATCCAGAATGCCGCGGGTCGGCCCGCCCCGGCTGACCACAGTCGCCACCACCGTAAGCGCGCAATCGGCGAGCGTGGCCGCCCCGGCAGCCACCATCATGCGGTCGTTGAAGACATAGGTGCCGGCCCGGTGCTCGGTGGTGCCGGCGATGCGGCCGAGATCAGCGAGATTCGGCGTGCCGCCGGTCGACACAATGCGAGGGGCCGGAAGCCCGAGATCCCGGCAGCCGGCCGTGGCCTCGTCGAGAAAGCGCTGCGTGACAGGGACGCCGCCCTCGGGCGGATAGAGCAGGAAGCCGGCCATCTCGAGCCCGCCCGCGTCCCGGATCAGCCGGGCGATCTCGACCGCTTCCGCCGGCGTCTCGACGCCGGCCCGTTTCCGGCCGGTGTCGCATTCGATCACGACCGGCAGGATGCGGCCGGCGCGACGGGCTGCCTCCGCGGCCGCCTCCACGGCGACGGGATTGTCCACGCTGGCGATCGGGTCGGCCCGCCTGGCGAGCCGGGCGAGCCGGGCGATCTTCTCCTCGCCGAGGAGGTTGTAGCTGATCAGGATGTCGCGGAAGCCCGCCTCGGCGAAGATCTCGGCCTCGCCGAGCTTCTGGCAGGTGATGCCCGCCGCCCCGGCCTGGCGCTGTAGGCGGGCGATCTCCGGGCTCTTATGGGTCTTGATATGCGGTCGGTTGGCGATTCCGGCCGCATCGCAGCGCGCCTGGAGGCGCGCGATGTTCGCGTCCACCCGGTCGAGGTCGACCACGGCGCAGGGCGTGCCGAACTCGCGGGCGATGGTGTGGGCGAGCGCGGTCGTCGCGCGCTCGCCCGTCGCGGCGGTCACGCTCGCGCCTGGCTCACGAACTTGGAGTTCAGGTAGGCTTCGATGGCCTCCGAACCCCCCTCGCTGCCGTAGCCCGAATCCTTGATGCCGCCGAACGGCACCTCCGGCAGGGCGAGGCCGTGGTGGTTGATGGACACCATGCCGGACTCGATCTGCGAGGCGGCCCGCTCGGCCGTTTCGGTGGAGCGGGTATAGGCGTAGGCCGCGAGCCCGTAGGGGAGCCGGTTGGCCTCGGTCAGCGCCTCGTCGTCGTCGGAGAAGCCGTTGATGGCCGCCACCGGGCCAAAAGGCTCCTCGTTCATGATCCGGGCCGAGAGCGGCACGTTGCTCAGCACTGTGGGCTCGAAGAAATAGCCCTGGTTGCCGATGCGGCTGCCGCCGGTGCGGATCTCGGCGCCGGCCTGCTTGGCGTCCTGCACGAAGCCCTCGATGGCGCCGATGCGGCGGTCATGCGCGAGCGGGCCCATGCGGGTGGCGGGATCGAGCCCGTCGCCGACCTTCAGCTTCTTGGCCGCGGCCGTAAACTTCTCGGTGAAGTCCTCGAGAATGGAATCGTGCACCAGGAAGCGGGTCGGGGACACGCAGACTTGGCCGGCATTGCGGAACTTGTTGGCGACCAGCACGCTCACGGCTTTGTCCACGTCCGCGTCGCGGAACACGATCGCCGGCGCGTGCCCGCCGAGCTCCATGGTGACGCGCTTCATGTGCAGGCCGGCCAGGGAGGCGAGCTGCTTGCCGACCGGCGTCGAGCCCGTGAACGTCACCTTGCGAATGACCGGATGGGGAATGAGGTAGCCCGAAATCTCGGCCGGCACGCCGAACACGAGGCTGAGCACGTCGCCCGGCACGCCGGCGTCGAGATAGGTCTGGATCAGCGCCGCACAGCTCCCGGGGGTCTCCTCCGGGCCCTTCAGGATCACCGAGCAGCCGGTCGCCAGCGAGGCCGAGACCTTGCGGACCGCCTGGTTGATCGGGAAGTTCCAGGGCGTAAAGGCCGCCACCGGCCCGACCGGCTCGCGCACGACGATCTGCAGCACGCCGTCGGCCCGGGCCGGAATCACGCGGCCATAGGCGCGGCGCGCCTCCTCGGCAAACCAGTCGATGGTGTCGGCCGCGGCCAGCGTCTCGCCCTTGGATTCGGCAAGCGGCTTGCCTTGTTCGATGGTCATGGTGCGGGCGATCTCATCCACGCGCGCGCGCAGGAGGTCGGCGGCCTTGCGCAGGATTTTGGAGCGCTCGAAGGCGGACACGGCCTTCCAGATCTTGAAGCCGCGTTCCGCCGCGGCCAGAGCCTCGTCCAGATCGGCAATGCCGGCTTTCGGCAGCCGCCCGATCTCCTCGCCCGTCGCCGGGTTCATGATCGGCAGGGTCTCGCCCGAACGGGCGCCACGCCACTCCCCGGCGATGTGGAGGCGGGTCTCTGGATACATGGTGTCTCGCTCCGTGGCAGGCCCCCCCGGCCCGCGATGTTCCGGGCGCCCAGCCCAGCCAGGATGCTGATTACCGCAAGCGGGCAGGGCGGTCCAAGGGCGCGACCTAAGAGACCTGCAGGAGACGCACGAGCCCGAGGCTGATGGCGACCAAGAGCAGCAGGGACACGGTGACGGCCGCCACCACGGCCGGGCCGACGCGGCCGAGCACCCGGACGTCGACGCCGAGCCCGAGCGCCGCCATGGACACGATGGTGAGGAAGCGCGCCACCACGTTCACGGGGCCGGTCATTGCGTCGGGGATCAGCCCGAGCGAGCGCAGGCCGGCGAGCAGGAGGAAGCCGGCGATGAACCACGGCACGAAGCGGCCGATGCCCTGCTTGGCGACGGCCGCGGCGCCGCCGCCCTGGCCCGAGATGCGCGGCGCGAGCAGCGCCATCACGACCACCACCGGCCCCAGCATCAGCACGCGGACGAGCTTCACGACGGTGCCAATCTGGACCGCCACGGGCCCGACCGGCACCGTGGCCGCCAGAACCTGCGGCACGGCATAGACGGTGAGCCCCGCCACCACTCCGTATTGCGTTTCCGTCAGGGTGAGCAGCGGCACCAGCAGCGGCAGGGCCAGCACCACGATGACGCCGAGCACGGCCGTGAAGGCGATCGAGGACGCGACCTCGTCCGGCTTGGCGCCGATCACCGGCGCCACGGCCGCGATGGCCGAATTGCCGCAAATGGAGTTACCGCAGGCGATCAGCACCGCCATGCGGCGCGGGAGGCCGAGCAGCCGGCCCACGCCGTAGCTCGCCAGGATGACGATCGCGACGGTGGCCGCGATCCCGACCAGCAGGCCGAGCCCCGCGGAGGCGATCAGTCCGAAGGACACGGACGCGCCGAGCAGGAACACGGCGACTTCCAGCAAGGTCTTGGCCGAAAAGGCGATGCCCTCCCGCCAGGCCGGGCCGGGGTTCCAGAACGTGCGCACCAGCGTGCCGAGCAGGATCGCCAGCACCAGGGCCTCCACATACGGGAAGCCGATCGCCGCCTCCTCGACCCGCTGCAGGGCGAGCGCCAGCAGCGTGAGGCCGGCGCAGAGCAGGACGCCGGGGGCGAGCCGGGTCAGAGGGCTGGAGAAGACCATGCTACCGACCGCCTAACCGGCGCGCCCGGTCACGTCGAGTTACTTCGCGCTGCGCTGCACGTCTGCTCCGGGCCGGACTTGGCCCGGCCGGTTGGATCACCCGCGGCTAGGGCGCCGTGCGGGCCCTGTTCTGCCGGTTCGCTACCAGATCGTCGACGACTGCCGGATCGGCGAGCGTCGAGGTGTCGCCGAGGTTGCTGAACTCGTCCTCGGCGATCTTGCGCAGGATGCGCCGCATGATCTTGCCCGAGCGCGTCTTGGGCAGGCCGGGCGCGAACTGGATCAGATCCGGGGAGGCGATCGGCCCGATCTCCTTGCGGACCCAGGCCACGAGTTCCCTCCTGAGCGCGTCGGAGGAGGCCTCGCCGGACATCAGCGTGACATAGGCGTAGATGCCCTGGCCCTTGATGTCGTGCGGATAGCCAACCACCGCCGCCTCCGACACCTTGGGGTGGGCGACGAGCGCCGATTCCACCTCGGCCGTGCCCATGCGGTGCCCGGACACGTTGATGACGTCGTCGACCCGCCCGGTGATCCAGTAATAGCCGTCCGCATCCCGGCGGCAGCCGTCGCCGGTGAAATACTTGCCCTTGTAGGCGGAGAAGTAGGTCTCGATGAAGCGCTGGTGGTCGCCGAAGACGGTCCGCATCTGGCCAGGCCAGCTCTCGGCGATGACGAGGTTCCCTTCGCAGGCGCCCTCCTGCACCTTGCCTTCGGCATCCACGACCTGCGGCACGATGCCGAAGAACGGGCGCGTCGCCGAGCCGGGCTTCAGCTTGGTGGCGCCCGGCAGCGGCGTGATCATGATGCCGCCCGTCTCGGTCTGCCACCAGGTGTCCACAACCGGGCAGCGGCCGTCGCCGACGACACGGTGATACCATTCCCAGGCTTCCGGGTTGATCGGCTCGCCGACCGAGCCGAGCAGCCGGAGCGAGGCCCGCGACGTCTTGCGCACGGCCTCCTCTCCGGCGCCCATCAGGGCCCGGATCGCGGTCGGGGCGGTGTAGAAGATGTTGACCTTGTGCTTGTCGACCACCTCCCAGAAGCGGGACACGGTCGGGTAGGTCGGGATGCCCTCGAACATCAGGGTCGTGGCCCCGTTCGCGAGCGGTCCGTACAGGATGTAGGAATGGCCGGTGACCCAGCCCACATCGGCCGTGCACCAGTACACGTCGCCGTCGTGGTAATCGAAGACGTATTGGTGCGTCATCGAGGCGAAGACCAGGTAGCCGCCCGTCGTGTGCAGCACGCCCTTGGGCTTCCCGGTCGACCCCGACGTATAGAGGATGAAGAGCGGATCTTCCGCGTTCATCGGCTCGCAGGGGCACTCGTCGGTGACCTGCTCGACCGCCTGATCGAGATAGACGTCCCGGCCCGGCACCATGTCGACCTTGCCGCCCGTGCGGCGCACCACCAGCACGTGATCGACCTCGCCGACCTTGGCGATGGCGGCGTCGACATTGGCCTTCAGCGGCACCGAGCGGCCGCCCCGCAGCCCTTCATCCGCGGTGATGACCATGCGGGAGGCACAGCCCTGGATGCGGTCGGCAAGCGCATCGGGCGAGAAGCCGCCAAACACCACGGAATGGATCGCGCCCAGCCGCGCGCAGGCCAGCATCGCGTAGGCGGCTTCCGGGATCATCGGCATGTAGATCGTGACGGTCGAGCCCTTCTCGACGCCGCGATTACGGAGCACGTTCGCCATGCGGCACACCTCGGCGTGCAGCTCGCGATACGTGATGTGCTTGGAGACGTTTGGGTCGTCGCCCTCCCAGATGATCGCCACCTGGTCGCCCCGCTCCTCGAGGTGGCGATCGATGCAGTTATGGGCGACGTTGGTGATGCCATCCTCGAACCACCGGATGGACACGTCGCCCGTTCCGTCCGGCCCGCCGAACGAGGTGTTCTTCACCTGTGTGTAGGTGGTGAACCACTCGATGCGGTTGCCATGCTCGAACCAGAACGTCTCCGGGTCCGCCACGGAGGCCTCGTACATCGCCCGGTACGTGCGGTCGTCGACGAGGGCGCGCGCTGCCGCATCCGGCGCGACGTCGTAGAGCTTCACGTCCATGGCAGGCCCCTCCCGTGGCGCCGTTGCAGGCGATCCTCGGGCAGGGTGTAGCGGAAGCGGTTTTGCGCCCGCAAGGCGCGCGGGAACGACTTTCGTCGTTGCGGGGCTTTCCTCTACGGTGGCGCGCCACTCAGGACAGATCCATGCGTCTCTCCGTCGACCCGAACCGCGTCCTGTCCGATCTGCGGGAGCTCGCCCGTTTCGGCCCCTACAAGACGGGCGTGCACCGGCCGACCTTTTCGGACGAGGACGTGGCGGCGCGGCGCTGGTTCGCCGGCAAGCTCTCGGAGGCGGGGCTCGACAGCTCCATCGATGGCATCGGCAATGTCTATGGTCTGTGCCCGGGCCCCGGCCCCAAGATCCTGACCGGCTCGCACCTGGAGAGCCAGAACCACGCCGGCTGGCTCGACGGGGCGCTCGGCATGGTCTTCGCGCTGGAGGCGGCGCGCGCCATCGGGCGCGGCGTCGACGTTGCTGCGTGGTGCGACGAGGAGGGCCATTTCGGCTCCTTCATCGGGTCGCGCTCCTTCACGGGCCTGCTCGAGGAGGCCGAGATCGACCGCCTGGCCAACCGCTACGACGGCACGCCGCTGCGCGACGCTCTGGCGAGGGCCGGCCTCGCGGGCGTGGCCCGGCGGCAGGTGGAGCCCGGCCGCTACCGGGGTTTCGTCGAGGCCCATATCGAGCAGGGTGCCAACCTCGAACAATCCGGCCTCAAGATCGGCGTGGTCACGGCCATCGTGGCGATCTGGCAATACCGCGTATCCGCGACCGGCGAGCAGAACCATGCCGGCACGACCTCCATGGCGCGCCGGCGCGATGCCGGCCTCGCCCTGGTGCGGCTGCTCGGCGAGATCGACCGGAGGTTTCCGGATCTGGCCGGCCCCGCCAGCGTCTGGACCACGGGCCGCATCACGCTCGAGCCCGGCGCGCCCTCCATCATTCCGGGGAAGGCGTCCATGCTGTTCCAGTTCCGGGATGCCAACCCGGCGGTTCTGGATCGGCTCGACGCGGAACTGCGCCGGCTCGTCGCCGAGGCGAGCGCCCACGGGCCGTGCCCGATGGAGATCGAGGTCTTGGGCCAGAGCCGGCCCGCCCTCATGGATGAGGGGCTGCAGAGCCTGATCGCCGCGGCGGCCGAGCGCCTCAGGCCCGGCTGTTCCGTCCGGATGCCGAGCGGCGCGGGCCACGATGCACAATATCTCGCCCGCGTCATGCCGGCCGCCATGATGTTCGTGCCGTCCATCGGCGGCATCAGCCACCATTGGTCCGAAAACACCGCGGACGAGGACATCGTGCTCGGAGCCGAGGTCTATTGCCATGCCGTCGCGGCGGCGCTCGAAGCCGCCTAGCGCCTTCAGCAGCCCTTGCAGATGCCTCGGGTGATCTGACGGTCCAGCGCCTGGCTCTTGCGGTCCAGCTCGGGCGTGGTGCCGGCCCGGTCGCCCACGGGAGAGCCGGGCGGCTTGGTCCGGCCCACGGCGGTGGTCCCGCCCGTGCGGTCGCGGGCCCCGGCCGTGGCGTTCGGAAGCGGGGCGGCCGGACCGGAGCCGGAGGAGGAGGATAGCCCGCTCCCGGCCGGCGGCGTGGCTTGCGCCCGCGCCGGGCCGGCCAGGAGCCACGTGCCGGCCAGCAGGATGGGAACCAGGAATCGGATCATCGGAGCGCTCCGGTTTCCCAGAGAACGTCCGGCCGGCGAGCTGGTTCGCTCAGTCGGCCGTGAGCCCGCCCAGGCGCCGCACGATCTGCCACTCGGCCGCCGTCACCGGCTGCACGGACAGGCGGGAGTTCTTGACCAGCACCATCTCGGCGAGACCCGGCTCGGCCTTGATCGCGTCCAGCGTCACGGCTCTGGGCAGCTCTTCGACGGCCTTCACGTCCACCATGCCGAAGCGGCCGCTCGGGTCGGTGCCGTCCGGGTAATAGGGGCGGATCACCTCCACCACCCCGACAACCGCCCGGCCGTCATTGGAATGGTAGAAGAAGCCCCGGTCACCGACCTGCATGGCCTGGAGGTGAAGCTTGGCCGAATGGTTGCGGACGCCGTTCCAGGGCGTGCCGTCCGGGCCGGCCGCAACCTGCTGCTGCCACGACCAGGACGACGGCTCCGACTTGTACAGCCAGTACGGCACGAGGCTCCTCCGGTTGGGGCGCCGGACCATGCATGTTTCGGCTCCCGGCTCAATCGCGACCGCCCGCGGCATGCGCCATCCGGTCCCGCCGACAAGGTTTGACTTCTCCGGCGCGGCACACCTATAAGCCGCCCACGCGAAAAGGCGCCGCGCAGGCGCCCGCCGGTTATTCAGACCACGCCAGCAGCACCACAATGCGGTCGGGAGTGCCTGCCCGGACACGCGACCGGAGATGAGCCGTGAAGAGGACCTATCAACCGTCGAAGCTCGTGCGCAAGCGTCGCCACGGCTACCGCGCCAGAATGGCGACGGTTGGCGGCCGCAGGGTCATCGCGGCCCGACGCGCCCGCGGCCGTAAGCGCCTGTCGGCCTGAGCTTTTGGGGCGCGCCTTGCGCGTCGGACCCATTCCGGCGCGGGGGCGCCTCCTCAAGCGCCAGGATTTCCTGCAGGCCGCGCGCGGTCGCCGCTTCCATACGGGCCGCGTCACGGCCCAGGGACGGCGACGCGAGGCGGATGACGGGACAGCCTCCGGGCTGAGGATCGGCTTTACCTTGACCCGCAAGGTCGGCCACGCGACCGAGCGGAACCGTATCCGCCGGCGGCTTCGGGCGGCCGCGGCCGAGGCTGCAGGGCGGCATCTCGCCGAGCCCGTTGATGTCGTCCTGATCGGCCGCCGCGAAGCCCTGTCGGCGCCGTTCCCTCTCCTTCTCGAGGATCTTGCCCGAGCGCTGGAAGCCGTGACCCGATCCGGGTCCGGCCGGGACGCGCGAGGGCGCTCCTCCACCTGACTGGCCCCATGCTGAACACCGACAACAAGAACCTGATCCTGGCGATCGCGCTCTCCGTGGCGGTCCTGATCGGCTGGAACTACTTCGTCGGCGCGCCTCAGCTCGAACGGCAGCGCCAGGCGCAGCCGACCGTGGCCGGCCAGGCGGACAACCCGACGGTGCCGAGCCCGTCCCCGCGCGAGGGCCAGCCCTCCACGCCCAATCCCGGCACCGTTCCGGGCACTGCCTCCAACGTTCCGGCCGTCGAGACCCGCGAGGCGGCGCTGGCCCGCACGCCCCGGATCCGGCTCGAGACCCCGGCGCTGTCCGGCTCCATCTCGCTCAAAGGCGGGCGCGTCGACGACGTTGCTCTGAAGGGCTACCACGAGACGGTCGACCCGAAATCGCCCCGCATCGTCCTGCTGTCTCCGTCGGGCAGCCCGACTCCCTACTATGCCGAATTCGGCTGGGTCGGGCCGGGCGCGCCGACCCTGGACACGGTCTGGACCGCCGATTCCGACGTCCTCACCCCCGAACGGCCCGTCACGCTGACCGCCGACAACGGGGCCGGTCTCCTGTTCCGGCGCCGGCTGGAGGTGGACGACAAGTTCATGTTCACCGTGCAGGACACGGTCGAGAACAAGGGCCAGGAGCCCGCGACGCTGCACCCGTATGGGCTCGTCTCCCGCCACGGCAAGCCGCCGACGCAGGGCTATTACGTGCTGCACGAGGGCCTGATCGGGGTCGTCGGCGACCAGGGCCTGCAGGAATACGGCTACGCCACGCTGGACAAGGAAACCCCCATTCCGGGCCAGTCGACCCGCGGCAAGGTGTGGAACGGGGCCGTCGGCGGCTTCCTGGGCATCACCGACAAGTACTGGGCCGCCGCCGTGGTGCCGGACCAGGCCACGCCCTATCAGGGCAGCTTCACCTCCCGGCAGGAAGGCACGGCCTTCACCTACCAGGCGAACGTGCTGTCGGACGCCCGCACGGTCGCGCCCGGCGCCACCGTCGAGGTGACCCGCCGCCTGTTTGCCGGCGCCAAGGAGACCCAGCAGATCGACGCCTATGAGCGTGCGCTGGGCATCAAGAAGTTCGATCTGATGATCGACTGGGGATGGTTCTATTTCATCACCAAGCCGATGTTTAAGGCGCTGGATTTCTTCTTCCGCCTGTTCGGCAATTTCGGCGTCTCGATCCTGATCGTGACCGTCATCCTGAAGGGCTTCTTCCTGCCCCTGGCCAACCGATCCTACGTCTCGATGGCCAAGATGAAGGCCGTGCAGCCCGAGATGGTCGCCATCCGGGAGCGCTTCAAGGACGACAAGGTCAAGCAGCAACAGGAGATGATGGCGCTCTACAAGCGCGACAAGATCAATCCGGTGGCGGGCTGCTGGCCCATCCTGATCCAGATTCCGGTGTTCTTTGCGCTCTACAAGGTGCTGTTCGTCACCATCGAGATGCGGCACGCGCCGTTCTTCGGCTGGATTCGCGACCTCGCGGCGCCGGATCCGACCTCCATCTTCAACCTGTTCGGCCTGCTGCCCTTCGCCGTGCCGGAATTCCTGCATATCGGCATCTGGCCCATCATCATGGGCATCACGATGTTCCTGCAGATGAAGATGAATCCGGAGCCGCCGGATCCGGTCCAGAAGGCGATGTTCGCCTGGATGCCGCTCATCTTCACCTTCATGCTGGCCTCGTTCCCGGCCGGTCTGGTGATCTACTGGGCCTGGAACAACCTGCTGTCGGTCACGCAGCAATACGTCATCATGCGGCGCAACGGCGTGAAGGTGGAACTGTGGGACAACCTGCGGGGCCTCTTCGCGAAGAAACCGGCTCCGGCCAAGAGCTGACGGTTCGGCGTGGCCGGGCGTGACCCGGCCATGTTCATCGCGGCGCCGCGGGGCTCAACCCGCATCGGACGGCGGGGGCGAACCCGGCCATGACACCCATGGATGAGCCTGCACTTCACGACGAGGCGGTGTTCGAAGCCGGCCGCAAGCTGTTCGCGGCCGAGGCCGAGTTCATCTGGGCCGCGAGCCGGGCCGACAACCTGCCGCCCATGGGCGGGGTGGAGATCGCCTTCGCGGGACGCTCCAACGTCGGCAAGTCGAGCCTGGTCAACGCGCTGACCGGGCGCAAGACGCTCGCCCGCACCTCGCATACCCCCGGCCGAACCCAGCAGCTCAACTTCTTCGACCTGGGCGGCCGGCTCACCATGGTGGACATGCCGGGCTACGGCTACGCGGCTGCCGCCAAGGAGAAGGTCGCGGGCTGGACGCGGCTGATTCGGGCCTATCTGCGCGGGCGCGCCAACCTGGCCCGGGTCTATGTTTTGGTGGATTCCCGCCACGGCCTGAAGGAGCTCGACCTCGAGGTGCTGAAGCTCCTCGATGTGGCGGCGGTGTCGTATCAGGTGGTGCTCACCAAGGCGGACGAACCCAAGGCGGCCGAACTCGAGCGGCGCGTGGCCGACACGGCCGCGGCCCTGGCCCGGCGCCCCGCCGCCTTTCCGCTGATCCGCCCGACCTCCAGCCGCTCGGGGCTCGGCGTCGCCGAATTGCGGGCCGACGTCGCCCAGCTCCTCTCGGAGCGCAACAGCCTGTGAGCGTCGCGGCGCCGGTGCGGGCGCTGCTGGTCGCAGCCGCCCTTGCCGGCGGGCTCGGGGTCGTGATGTCAGCCGTCGCCGCACACGCGGCTCCCGGCAGCCTCGACACCGCGGCCCGGTTCCTGCTGCTGCACGCGCCGGCGCTGCTGGCCCTCGCCATTCTCCTCCATCTCGGGCTGCTGCACCGCGCCGCGGGCTGCACCGCCGCGGCGCTGCTGGCGATCGGGCTGGTGCTGTTCTGCGGCGATCTCACGCTGCGGGGGCTGACCGGCGGCGGCCTGCTCCGCTGGACCGCGCCGGCCGGCGGGTTGGCGCTGATCGCCGGCTGGCTCGCGCTGGCCCTTGCGGCGGCGCTGGCGGGCCGGCACAGGGACGGGACCTAGCCGCGCCGCAGAGCGCCGCGTCCCGAAGGGAGGATCCCGGGTGTACGATCGCGACCTCGACCGCAATCCGGCCAATTTCCAGCAGCTGACGCCGGTCGGCCTCCTCGAACGGGCGGCCTCGACCTTTCCTGATCGCATCGCCATCGTCCATGGCGGCATCCGGCGGTCCTATGCCGAGTTCTACGGGCGCTCACGCCGCCTCGCCTCGGCCCTGGCCCGGCGGGGAATCGGGCGCGGCGACACCGTGGCGGCCATGCTGCCGAACACGCCCGCCATGCTGGAATGCCATTACGGCGTGCCAATGCTGGGCGCGGTCCTCAACGCGCTGAACACGCGGCTGGACGCGGCCGTGCTGGCCTTTTCGCTCGACCACGGCGAGGCCAAGGTCCTCCTGGTGGACCGCGAATATGCGGGCCTGATGCGGGCCGCGCTGGCGCTGGCCAAGTCCCGGCCGTTCGTCATCGACGTGGACGACCCGGAATTCACGGGTGCGGGCGAGCCGCTTGGCGCCCTCGACTACGAAAGCTTCCTGGCCGAGGGCGACCCGGACTTCGCCTGGTCGCCCCCGCCCGACGAGTGGGACGCCATCGCGCTGAACTACACCTCGGGCACCACGGGCGATCCGAAGGGCGTGGTGACCCACCATCGCGGCGCCTACCTGTCCGCGCTCGGCAACGTCTTCGCCGGCAACATGAACCGGGCTCCGGTCTACCTCTGGACCTTGCCGATGTTCCACTGCAACGGCTGGTCCTTTCCCTGGACCATCTCGGTTCTGGCCGGAACGCATGTCTGCCTCCGGCAGGTGAGGGCGGGGGCGATCTTCTCGCTCATCGCCGAGCACGGGGTGACGCATATGTGCGGCGCTCCCATCGTGATGTCGACGCTGCTCGGGGCCTCGGCCGCGGACCGCAAGCCGCTGCCCGGCCGCGTCTCGTTTCTGACCGCCGCGGCGCCGCCCCCCGAGGCCGTTCTGGCGGCCATGCGGGAGGCCGGGTTCGACGTCACCCACGTCTACGGTCTCACCGAGACCTACGGCCCCTCGGTGGTGAACGAGTGGGACGACGCCTGGGACGCCTTGCCGGGTCCCGAACAGGCGGCCCGCAAGGCCCGGCAGGGGATCCGCTACGTGACGCTCGAAGGGCTCGACGTGCTGGACCCGGAGACCCTGGAGGCCGTCCCGGCCGACGGGCAAACGATGGGCGAGGTCATGATGCGCGGCAACCTCGTCATGAAGGGCTACCTCAAGAATCCCAAGGCCTCGGCCGCGGCCTTCGCGGGCGGCTGGTTCCACTCGGGCGACCTCGGCGTGAAACACCCGGACGGCTACGTGCAGCTCAAGGACCGCTCCAAGGACATCATCATCTCGGGGGGCGAGAACATCTCGTCGATCGAGGTTGAGGAGGCGCTGTATCGCCATCCGGCCGTCGCGGCCGCAGCTGTCGTGGCCAAGCCCGACGAGAAATGGGGCGAGACGCCGATCGCCTTTGTGGAGCTGAAGGGCTCGGAGATGGTCTCGGCCGAGGAACTCATCGGCTGGTGCCGCCAGCACCTCGCCCACTACAAGGCGCCCCGCCACCTCGTCTTCACCGAGCTGCCGAAGACCTCCACCGGCAAGGTGCAGAAATTCCGCCTGCGAGAGATCGCGCGGGAGATGTAGCCGGGGCGGGGATGGCCCGCCCGCGGCCGAGCCGGCTTGGCCTCAGGTGGCCGGCGCCGCGGGGGCGCGTCGCCGTCGCACGGCTGGCTTGCGGTCGGGCTGCCGCAGCGGGACGAGGGTGGCGACCACGGGATTGGGCACGTGATCCATGGCGGCGCCGGTCGCCGCGTCCACGCCGATGCCGATGATCCCACCGAGCAGAATGTTGCCGGCCATCCCGGCCGCGCCCGCCCCCACGACGCGCGTGCGGACCGGGACAACCTGGGATTCGAACCCCGGCTTGGCGAAGGTCACGTCGAACTCGTCGGTTCTCTCGACCTCGAGAGAGCACGGCGTTGCCGGGCAGGCATATCGGGACGTGGTGACCATGGTTGCCCCGGGCGGGTCGGTGACGAAGGCCACCTGCTCGGACGTTCCCCTGACGATGCTGCCACAGCCCGAGAGACCGACGGCCAGCACGCCGACCACACAGAACCGAACCATGAGCGCAGCCTCCAACGAGGCTGCTCTTCGGCAACGCTCAAGCAAAGCTTAACCACGTGAGGACAGGGGCGCCAGCGTCGGATGGCCCGCCGGCGCCTGTTGCGCTCACATGGCGGTGCGCTGCCGCAGGGCGGCCTGCAGCGTGCCCTCGTCCAGGTAGTCGAGTTCGCCGCCGATCGGCACGCCGTGGGCGAGCCGCGTCACCTTCACGGGCAGGTGGGCAACCAGGTCCGTGATGTAATGCGCGGTGGTCTGGCCATCGACCGTGGCGTTGAGCGCGAGGATCAGCTCGCGGGTGTCCGGCCGGGAGGCGCGGGCTACCAGCCCGTCCAGCGACAGGTGTTCCGGCCGCACGCCGTCCAGCGGCGACAGCACGCCGCCCAGCACGTGGTAGGCGGCCCGGAGCGCGCCGGCCCGCTCCAGCGCCCAGAGGTCGGACACGCCCTCCACCACGACCACGATGGAGGTGTCGCGGCCGGGGTCGCGGCACACCGTGCAGGGGTCGCTGGTGTCGAGGTTGCCGCACGCGCCGCAGACCACGATGCGGTCGGCGGCGACCCGCATGGCGTCCGCCAGGGGCGACAGAAGCTGCTCGCGGCGGCCGATCAGATGGAGCGCGGCGCGCCGGGCCGAGCGCGGGCCGAAACCCGGCAGCCGCGCCAGGAGCTGGACCAGACGCTCGATCTCCGGCCCGGCCGTGGCCTGGGCCATGCCGTCAGAACAGCTTCAGGCCGGGCGGCAGCGGCAGACCGGCGGTGAGCTGCTGCATCCGCTCCGCCACAAGCCGCTCGCCCTTTCCGCGCGCGTCGTTCAGGGCGGCGACGATGAGGTCCTCCAGGATCTCGGCCTCCTCCGGGACCAGCAGCGACGGATCGAGGTGGAGCGACTTCACCTGCCCCTTGGCCGTGGAGACGACCCGGACCATGCCGCCGCCGGCCGCTCCTTCCACCTGCAGGGTCTCGAGCTCGGCCTGGGCGTCCTGCATCTTCTGCTGCAGGCCCTGCGCCTGCTTCATCAGCCCCATGATGTCTTTCATGCCTGGTCCTCCTCTGGGGCGCCGCCCGCCTCGTCCGGATCGGGCGCGGTCAGCACCTCCGGCTCCGGTTCGGGCAGGCGCTCCCGCACGTCAACAATCTGCGCTCCTGGAAAGCTCTTCAGCACGGCCTGGACGAGCGGGTGCTCCGAGGCGCCGTGCCGGCGCTCCTCGTCCCGCCGCCGCCGCTCCTCGAAGATGGTCGGGGCCGCGGGCGCGTCCTCGGCCGACAGGCTCACGAACCATTGCCGGTCCGTCCAATCCCGCAGGGCGCGGGCGAGATCGGTCGGAATGGACCGGGAGGCGCCGTCGGCGAGCGCGATCTCGATCCGGCCTTCCTCGAAGCTGACCAGCCGCACATCGCGCTCAAGCGCGCCCTTGAGCCGGATGTCGCGGCGCTCGCCCGCCATGGCGACCACATCCTCGAAGCGCCGCAGCACCACCGGCCGGGCCGGCTCGGGCGCGGACGCCACGGTCTCGGGCTCGGGCCGCGGGGCCTGAAAGGCGCGGGCCAGGGCGCCGCCGCCACCGCCGCCACCGCCGCCCC
>NZ_JAQGKF010000009.1 GCF_028290205.1 Enterovirga sp.
CCGCATCCACGGGCGAGCCGGCGGCCAGCATCAGCTCGGCAATCCCGGCCGCGTCCGCCGCCCCCGCGGCGCGGATCTGCAATCCATATCGGCTGCCCAAGGCGGCTCCGCTCCCCGGGGCATCAGGTCCGAGCCGAGCCCGCTCTTCAAGCCCCGTAGCGGCGCGCGGCTTCGATGGTCAGCCCCATTCCGACGGACCCGAAGGTGTCACCCTCGACGACGCGGGCCGACGGAACAGCCGCCACGATGGCGGCCCGCAGGTGCAGCAGCCGCGTGGACCCGCCCGTCAGGAACACGGCATCCACGGCCTCGGGCGCCACCCCGGCCTGGCCCAGGCAGGCCAAGATGCGGGCCTGGACCTTGCCGGCCAGACTGGCGGTCGAGCGGACCAGATCCTGCCGGGCGATGCCGACCGAAAGGCCGGCCTCGAGCCACTCGAGCGGGATCACGGCCCGCTCCGCGCCGGACAGCTCGATCTTGCTGCGCTCCACCTCCATGGCCAGCGTGTGGCCCCGCTCCGCCGAGACCACCCGCAGCAGGCGGTCGATCAGATCGGGCCGGGCCGCGTCGCGCTTGACCTCGGCGATCTCGCGCCGCGGTTTCAGCCCGTAGAGGCGGTTGATGCTCGACCAGGTCGAGAGGTCGTGGAAATAGGACGAGGGCACGTCGAGCCCCTCCCGCTTGGCCGGGCTGCGGTAGCCGAGTTCCGGCATCACCTGGTCCAGGCTGAGCAGCTGGTCGAAATCGATGCCGCCGATGCGCACCCCGTCATTGGCCAGGATGTCGCCGGCCCGCTCCGGCCGGCCGCGCCGCTCGGGCCCGAGCCGCACGACCGAGAAGTCGGAGGTGCCGCCCCCGATGTCGGCGATGAGCGCGATCTCCTCCCCGGCGAGCGAACGCTCGTAATCCAGCGCCGCCGCGATCGGCTCGTATTCAAACGACACCTCGCGAAACCCGATCTCGGTCGCGATGCGGCGCAGGCTCGCCTCCGCGCGCCGGTCCCCCTCCGGATCCCCATCCACGAAATGCACGGGCCGCCCGTGCACCACTGTGTCCAGTTCGCGCGCACCCGCGGCTTCGGCCTGGGCCTTCACGGCCCCGAGATAGCGGGCGATCACCTCCCGGAAGGTGATCCGGCGGCGCCCGACCGGGGTGGTTTCCTCGATCAGCGGCTTTCCGAGGGCCGATTTGAGGCTCCGCATCAGCCGCCCGGGATGGCCCTCCACATAGGCCTCGATGGCCCCGCGGCCGATGGCCGGGGAGTCCTGGGGTGGAAAGAAGATGGCGCTCGGGATCGCGACCTCCGCCCCGTCGAGGGGCACGAGCCAGGGCGCGCCTTCGCGCAAGATGCCGAGCGTGGTGTTGGACGTGCCGAAATCGAGGCCGCAGGCGAACATGATGAACTGGGTTCCGAAAAGGGGGACGGCGGGTCGCAACCCGGAGGCGAGCCGTCAAGGCATGCCGACGCCGGTCAGCCGTGCGGGCCGGCCGGGTCCAGATCGGGCCACGCCTCGGCATCGTCCGGCTCCTCCGCAGGCGCCTCTAGGGCCAGGGCCGCCACCCGGTACGGGAACCCGGCGCGGCACAAGGACGCGAGGTCGCGGTCGCGGGCGGCCGGGTCGGGCGGCCTCCGGTAAGGCCCGAGGCGCTTTCTCTGGGCATGCCGGCGGGCCAGCGCGAGGTCGTCCGGTTCGTGCACGGCGACCGCCGCTGCCGCGGTTTCGTCAGGAACGCCCTTGGCGCGCAGCTTCATGCCGACGGCCCGGGTCGAGGAGCCGCGCCGGAGCAGCGCGCCGGCCTTGGACTCGGCGTAGATGCGGTCGTCCACCAGGCCGGACCGGACCGCCCGGCCGACCACCTCGGCGATCGCCGCCTCGATCCCGGGCTCGGGCTCGCCCTCGGGCCCGAGCCTGCGGCGCGCCTTCCGCAGCAGCACCCGCCGCAGATTCTCGGCGCTGGACGAATAGCGTTCGAGGTAGTGCAGCGCCGCCCGCTCGAGATAGGCCGGCGTGACGGGGCGCGCCTCCCCGGCCCGCCTCACCCCAGCGGCCCGCCCCGGCCCCGCACGCCTATTCCCATTCGATGGTGCCGGGGGGCTTCGAGGTGACGTCGTAGGTCACGCGGTTGATGCCCTTGACCTCGTTCACGATGCGGTTCGCGACGCGGCCGAGGAAGGCCATGTCGAAGGGGTAGAAATCGGCCGTCATGCCGTCCACGGAGGTCACGGCCCGCAGGGCGCAGACGTGGTCGTAGGTGCGGCCGTCGCCCATCACGCCGACCGTCTTCACGGGCAGCAGAACCGCAAAGGCCTGCCAGATGGTGTCGTAGAGGCCGGCCTTGCGAATCTCGTCGAGATAGACGGCGTCCGCCTTGCGCAGGATGTCGAGCTTTTCGCGCGTGATGCCGCCGGGGCAGCGGATGGCGAGGCCCGGGCCCGGGAAGGGATGGCGGCCGACAAAGGCCGCCGGCAGGCCGAGCTCGCGGCCGAGCGCCCGCACCTCGTCCTTGAACAGCTCGCGCAGCGGCTCGACGAGCTTCATGTTCATGCGCTCGGGAAGGCCGCCGACGTTGTGGTGGCTCTTGATGGTCACGGACGGACCGCCCGTAAACGAGACGCTCTCGATCACGTCCGGATAGAGCGTTCCCTGCGCCAGGAACTCGGCACCGCCGATCTTCTTCGCCTCCGCCTCGAACACCTCGATGAACAGGCGTCCGATGATCTTGCGCTTCTCCTCCGGGTCCGAGACGCCCTCGAGCGCGCCGATGAACGTGTCCTGCGCCTGCACGTGGACGAGCGGGATGTTGTAATGGTCGCGGAACAGGCCGACGACCTCCTCGGCCTCGTTCTGGCGCAGCAGCCCCTGGTCGACGAAGACGCAGGTGAGCTGCTCGCCGATGGCCTCGTGGATGAGCACGGCGGCGACCGCCGAATCGACGCCGCCGGACAGTCCGCAGATCACCCGGCCGGTGCCGACCTGCGCGCGGATGCGCTCGATCGCCTCTCCGCGGAAGGCCGCCATGGTCCAGTCGCCCGAGCAGCCGGCGATGTCCCGCACGAAGTTGCGGATCAGGAGCTCGCCCTGCGGCGTGTGGGCGACCTCCGGGTGGAACTGCACCGCGTAGAACTTGCGGGCCTCGTCGGCGACCACGGCGAAGGGCGCGTTCGCCGAGAAGGCGAGCGGCTCGAACCCGTCCGGGAGCTTGGTGACCCGGTCCCCGTGGCTCATCCAGACCGGGTATTTGTGGCCGACATGCCAGACGCCGCGAAACAGCGGGCTATCGGCCATGATCTCGATATCGGCCCGGCCGAACTCGGCATGGTGTCCGCCCTCGACCTCGCCGCCGAGCTGGGCCGCCATGGCCTGCTGGCCGTAGCAGATGCCGAGCACGGGGGTGCCGCCTGAGAAAATCGCCTGCGGGGCGCGCGGGCTCGTCTCCAGCGTCACCGAATCCGGCCCGCCCGACAGGATCACGCCCTTTGGATTCAGGTCGCGAAACGCCTGCTCAGCCTTCTGGAAGGGGACGATCTCGCAAAAGACGCCCTCCTCCCGGACGCGGCGCGCGATGAGCTGCGTCACCTGGGAGCCGAAATCGACGATCAGGATGGCGTCGTGGTGCAGTGCGGTCATCCCGAGCAGGTAGAGCGATGCTCGCCCGCAGGCAACTCGGGAAGGGGTCGCCCGGGCCACCGGCCCGGGTTTCTCAACAGCGCAGCAGCGCCACGTAGAACCCGTCGGTCCCGGTCCGCAGCGGCGTCATCTGGATGCCACGGCGCGTGACCCGGAGACGGGCCGAGAGTGACGGCAGCCCGGCCGCGGCCGCAACGGTGGCCGGATCCTCGACCGCCAGGCCGGGCCGACGGGCCAGAAGCGCCTCGATGGCCTGGTCGTTCTCCTCCGGCAACACCGAGCAGGTCACATAGGCGATGCGGCCGCCGCGGCGGGCGAGGCGAACCGCCCGGTCGAGCACGGTCGCCTGATCGCGGATGCGGCCCGCGAGACTGCCGGGGCGCAGGCGCCATTTCGCGTCCGGGTTGCGGCGCCAGGTGCCCGAGCCGGTGCAGGGCGCATCAACCAGGACGAGGTCCGCCGCGCCGTCCAGGTCGGCGATCGGATCGCCTTTGCCGCGCTGCGTGCGGACCTCGGCCGAGACGCCCGCCCGCGCGAGGCGCGCATGGATCGGCGCCAGGCGGCGCGGGTCGAGATCGGTTGCCACGATGCGGCCCTCGCCGCCCATCAGCGGCGCCAGCGCCAGCGTCTTGCCGCCGCCGCCCGCGCAGAGGTCGATCACGGTGTCCCCCGGACGGGCCCCGGCCAGGAGAGCGGCGAGCTGGGAGCCCTCGTCCTGGATCTCGAACTCGCCCCGGATAAAGGACGGGTCCGACTGCATGGCGGGGCTGCGCCCGTCCTCGCCCGGCGGCACGCGAAGCCCCCAGGGCGACCATGGCGTCGGGGTGGGCGCGAGATGGGCGAGTTCGGCCGCGACCGCGTCGCGCGTCGACCGCAAGCCGTTGACCCGCAGGTCCAGCGGGGCGCGGGTGGCCAGCGCGACCGCCTCCTCGATCCAAACCTCGCCAAGACCCCGCTCCAGCGACGGGGCGATCCATTCGGGCACGTCGGCCCGCACATGGGGCGGCGCATCCTCGAGAGAGGCCGCGTCCAGGCGCGACCGCTCGGTCGCGGAAAGCGGCGCCGGCGCGAAGCGCTCGCCCGAAAACAGGGCCGCGATGTCGTCGGGCGCGCGGCCGCGGCCGAGCCGCAGCGTGCCGAGCAGCACGGCGCGGGGCGTCGCCTCGCCCATGATCCAGCTGGCCGAGGCGCGCCGGCGGAGGGCGTCATAGACGAGCCCCGCAATGGCGGCGCGGTCGCCCGACCCGGCGAAGCGGTGGGCGAGGCCCCAATCCTTGAGCGCATCAGGGGCGGGGCGGCGGCGTCCGTCGATGTCGGCCAGGACCTCGATCGCGCCGGACAGGCGAGCTGCGGGTGTCACTGGCGGGCCACAGCGCAAGGGAAAGCCAGAGCGGCGGTCGCCGCGTCACGCTTCCGGCGCGTTTCAGGACCAGCGCCGGGACGCGCCCGCACGGGCGCCATGTGGAGATGAGATCGAATGTTGCTTCTCCTGCGGCTGTCGCTTCCGACGGCTCTCGCGCTCACGGTTGCGGCCTGCGCGTCCGCGCCCCCGCCGCCGCCGCCCGATTACCCGGCGCCGGGCGCGCGCCGGCTCGACGCCAAAACTCAGCTCGAGACCGGGCGGCGCTACTGAGGGACGCGCCCGCTCGCATGGCAAGGCTCATGCGGGCAGCGGCGCGGCCAGGATGTGGACCGCGAAAGCGGCCCACATGATCGCGAGCGTGACCGCGCCGACCAGATAGGCCCCGAACCGAAGCGGGACGTTGTTGGTCGTCACGTAGACCGCGGCCTGGGCGATCCGGGCCGCGACGAAGACCCAGCTCAGAACCACAAAGAGCAGATCCGCCTTGCGGGTGACCACGGCGAGCGGCACCAGCGCGAAGAACAGGACGGGCAGCTCGAACTGGTTGGAAAACGCGTTGGACGCGGCCTGGGCCGGAGCGGGCCAGCTCTTCTGGCCCAGGATCACGTCCGAACGCTGCACCGCGCGCGCCTTCACGGCGCCGAACCGCCGCGCGCCCATCAGGACGAGCAGCGCAAAGACGAGCGCGACCTGGACGAAGACCGGAAGGAGGATGGCCTGTAGGCTCATGACTTAGCCGTGCCTCGGCGGCACGAGGCCGCCCCGGGCCGCGCGCGCCCGCCGAGTTTCTGCACCCGCGGCCGCCGTCACCCCCGACCCATCGGGTAGTTCGGGCTTTCGCGCGTGATGGTGACGTCGTGGACGTGGCTCTCGCGCAGGCCCGCGCCGGTGATGCGAATGAACTCCGCCCGCTCGCGCAGCTGCTGCAGATCCGCGGCCCCGACATAGCCCATGGCCGCCCGGACACCGCCCGCAAGCTGGTGCAGCACGGCGGAGACCGGACCCTTATAGGCCACCTGACCCTCGATGCCTTCCGGCACGAGCTTCAGGGCATCGCGCACCTCGGCCTGAAAGTAGCGGTCGGCCGAGCCGCGCGCCATGGCGCCGACGGAGCCCATGCCGCGATAGGCCTTGTAGGACCGGCCCTGGTACAGAAACACCTCGCCGGGCGCCTCGTCGGTGCCGGCCAGCAGGGACCCGACCATGGCGACCTGAGCGCCGGCCGCCAGGGCCTTGGCGAGATCGCCGGAGGACTTGATGCCGCCGTCGGCGATCACCGGAACGCCCTGATCGGCCGAAGCCTCGACGGCCTCCAGGATGGCTGTGAGCTGAGGCACGCCGACGCCGGCGACGATCCGGGTCGTGCAGATCGAGCCGGGCCCGATCCCGACCTTGATCGCGTCCGCCCCCGCGTCGATCAGCGCCCGGGCCCCGTCGCGGGTCGCCACGTTGCCGGCGATCACCTGCACGGAGTTCGACAGCTTCTTCACCCGGGCGACGCTCTCCAGCACCCGGACCGAATGGCCATGGGCCGTGTCGACCACGATGAGGTCGCAGCCGGCGTCGATCAGGCGCTCGGACCGAGCGTAGCCGTCGTCGCCCGTGGTGGTCGCCGCGGCGACGCGGAGCCGGCCCTGCTCGTCCTTGGCAGCCGCCGGGTAGGCGACCTGCTTTTCGATGTCCATGACGGTGATCAGCCCGACGCAGCGGTAATGGTCGTCCACCACCAGCAGCTTCTCGATCCGGAACTGGTGCAGGAGCCGCTTGGCCTCCTCCTGGGACACGCCGTCCCGGACGGTGATCAGCCGGTCCTTGGTCATCAGCTCGGAGATCGGCTGGCCCGGGTTGGAGGCGAAGCGCACGTCCCGGTTGGTCAGGATGCCGACGAGCTTGCCCCGGGAGCCGTTGGGGCCGCGCTCCACCACCGGAATGCCCGAGATGCCGTGACGCTTCATGCTCGACAGCGCGTCGGCCAAAGTCTCGTCCGGGTGGATGGTGATGGGGTTCATCACCATTCCGGACTCGTATTTCTTCACGAGCCGGACCTGTTCGGCCTGGACCTCGGGGTCGAGGTTCCTGTGGATGACGCCGAGCCCGCCGTTCTGGGCCATGGCGATGGCCATGCGGGCCTCCGTCACGGTGTCCATGGCGGATGCGACGATGGGGATGTTCAGTGAGATCGTGCGCGTGATCTGAGTGCGCAGAATTGTCTCGCCGGGAAGAACCTCTGACCGCCCCGGCCGCAAAAGGACGTCGTCAAAGGTCAATCCCTCGACGAAGCCGTTCGGCCCTCTACCGTTCACCATGCCGAACCCCTGAAGGACGCCGCGACGGAGCGCCTCTCTAGGCTGAGGGCGCGGCGCGGGTTGGCGAGGGGCCGTAGCATGGGCGCGCGCAGCCCGCCACCCTGGCCGCATGGCCGCATAGCTGCCCTTCCGGCTCGGCATTCCGGCGCGACGACCCGCCGCCGCCGAGGCCGGAGACGATGGCTGCGATTTGACCCCTGCCGACCCGCCCCTTAGTGCGGCCCGACCGCTTCGGGCCGAGAGGACACAGACGGACGGTGCAGCGACCAGGATCTGTCACCCAGGCCGGAACGCCGCGTCTCGCCGCGCTGGACGGGCTCGCCTTTGGGCTCCTCGCCGCGATGCCGCTCGGCATGGCCCTGGTGAACCGCTCGGCGCAGCCCTTGCTGCTTCTCGCGACCGCGGCCGCGCTCGCGGCGCGGCTGCAATCCGGCGAGATGGGGGCCGTCTGGCAGCGCATCCGGGCCCTTCTGTGCACGCCGATCGGCGTGAGCGCCCTCGCCTTCCTCGTCTTTGCCGGCCTGTCGATGGCCTGGAGCCACCACCTCAAGATCTCACTCTCGGCCTATGGCGAGCTCCTGGCCGCGGCCGGGGCCGCACTGGTGCTGCATGCGTGCCTGCCCCGCGAGGTGCCGGGCTGGGCCGTGAAGCTCGCGGCGGTGTCGGTCGCCATCGGCTGCCTCACCATCGTGGCCGAACTCGCCACCGCCATGACCTTCCGGGCCAGCCTCGGCGTCCGCAACTACGCCTTCATCTTCAAGCGTTCGGTCACGGCCATCCTGATCCTGGGCTGGCCGCTGGCGGCCTACCTCTGGCTGACCGGCCGGCGCCCGATCGCCGTCGCGGTCGCGCTGCTGTTTCTGATTGCGACCTATGTCGCCCATTCCAGCGCGACGGCCCTCGGACTCGCGGTCGGTCTCGTGGTGCTGGTCGCCGCCGCCCTTTGCCCGAAACGCGGCAGCCTCGCGGTCGCAGCCGCCTTGGGCGCCGGCCTCCTGATCGCGCCCGTGCTGGGTGACACGGCCGCCCGCATCCTGCCGCAGCGCCTGGTGGAACGGCTTCATTTCGCGCACGCGGCGGACCGAATCGCCATCTGGCAGAGCTTTGGCGAGGTGGTGAAACGGCGCCCGATCGCGGGTGTCGGGTTCGGCACCAGTTCGGCCATGCCGCGCGACCCGGTCGCGGCCGAGGTGCCGGCCGAGCGCCGCGTCCTCCTCGGCGCCTGGCACCCGCATAACGGCTACCTCCAGGTCTGGGCGGAAACCGGCCTGATCGGGGCAGCCCTGTTCGGCGCGACCCTGCTGCTGTCCGTGCTGGCGCTGGGCCGCCTGCCCCGGACGCGGGCGGCCGCGAGCTGCGCCATGGTGGCGTCGGCCGGCGCCGTGATGCTGGTCGGGCACGGCATTTGGCAGGGCTGGTGGAGCGCGGTGATCGGCGCCGCCGTGATCTGGCTGGCCCGCCTGCCGGACGGGCCGGCCGCTACTCCGGCTCGGCCGCCGCGCCCCTGAACCCGGTCGCCAGCACGTAGAGCTCGGCCGAATCGGGCCGGCTCGCCGCCGGCTTGACGTGCCGGACGGTGGCGAAATCCCGCTTGAGATCGGCCAGCAGCACGCCTTCGGTGCCGCCCTGGAGGACCTTGGCCACGAAGCCCCCGCCCGGCCCGAGCACGGTGCGAGCGAACTCGGCCGCGGCCTCGGCCAGCCCCATGATCTTGAGGTGGTCGGTCTTGCGGTGGCCGGTGGCGTTGGCCGCCATGTCCGACATCACGAGATCGGCCGGGCCGCCGAGCAGGTCTATGAGGCGCCCGGGGGCCTCGGGATCCATGAAGTCGAGCTCGATCGCCTCCACGCCCGGCAGCGGGTCGAAGGGGAGCAGGTCGATGGCCACAACCTTGCCGCGGCCTGACGCCAGGCCGACCCGTTGCGCGGCGACCTGCGACCAGCCGCCGGGCGCGGCGCCGAGATCAATCACCCGGTGGCCCGGCCGCAGCAGCCCGTAACGGTCGTCGAGCTCGGTCAGCTTGAACGCGGCGCGGGACCGCAGCCCCTCGCGCTTGGCGCGGGCCACATAGGGATCGTTGAGCTGCCGCTCGAGCCAGGCGCGGGACGAGGGCGTGCGGTTGCCGCCCTTTTTGACCCGCTGCCGCCCGGGGGCGGATGCGCCGCTCCGCCCGGTCCCGGTCACGCCTGACTCCGCCGCGCCCAGACCTTGTCCTCGCGCATCATCGACATAAGAATTCCTTCGCGCAGGCCGCGATCGGCGATGCGCAGATACTGGGCCGGAAAGGCGCGGCGGATCGCCTCCAGGATGGCGCATCCGGCGAGCACGAGATCGGCGCGATCACGGCCGATGCACGGGTTCTGGGCACGGTCCTGCAAGGTCGACGACAGCAGCCAGTCGGTCACCGATTCGATGTCGTCGCCCCGCATCCACATTCCGTCCACGCGGCGCCGGTCGTAGCGGTCCAGCCCGAGATGAATGCCGCCGACGGTGGTCACGGTACCGGAGGTGCCGAGCAGATGGAAGTTCGGCGCGGCCGCGGCAGCCCCGGCCTTGAGGGCGAAAGGCAGCAGGCGCCCTGAGACCTCCTCCACCATGTCCTCGAACACCGAATGAGTGACCTTCAGCCCGCCGTAGCGTTCGGCCAGGGTGACGACGCCGACCGGGAGCGAATCCCAGGCCCGGATGCGCTCGCTCGGGCACAGCGCCGCCGCCCCGGTCTGGCCGTCGAGCCAGGCAACCTCGGTCGAGCCCCCGCCGATGTCGAAAATGATGACCGACCCGGCCTTGGGATGGGCCAGGGACGCGCAGCCCATGACGGCCAGGGTCGCCTCGGTCTGCCGGTCGACCACCTCGATGGCGAGGCCGATCTCCTGGCGCACGCGTTCGATGAACTCGAGCCCGTTGGCAGCGAGGCGGCACGCCTCCGTGGCGATGAGGCGCGAGCGCACCACGTTCTTCGCCTCGATCTTGGTCTTGCAGATCCGCAGCGCCGCCACCGTCCGCTCGATGGCCCCGTCGCCGAGCCGGTCGCCGTGGCCGAGCCCCTCACCGAGCCGGACGATGCGGGAAAACGCGTCGATGACGCGAAACTCGTGGTAGGACGGCTCCGCGATCAGAAGGCGGCAATTGTTGGTGCCGAGATCGAGTGCCGCGTAGGCCTTGACGCCGCGCCGGATCGCGGAACGCGAACGGGACGCGACAGCCGGCGACGCCGCCCCGGCCGCGGCGCTCCTGACCTGGCCTTCCTGGGCCAGGATCCCTCGCCCGGCCCACATAGGCGGAGCTACGGCATCACCTCGGTCCTGCACGGCCGCGACATCCGGGACGCACCGGCGGTGGCCGGCCCGTCATCTGTTCTCGCGAGCGTAGCAAGGTGGTGGCCGCCTGCAAAGCAGCCGCGCCTTATCCCTTCGGAAGCGCCGCCCCGGCTGCGCTGGCGATGCGCTCCAGCCGAAGGCGAAGGTCCCGGGGTGCGAAGGGCCGCGCCAGGATGGCGTCCACCCCAAGGGCCGTGGCGGCCGAGACGGCGCCAGCCGTGGGCTCGGGCATGGTCACCACGACCGGCATGGTGGGGCAGTGTGAGCGCGCCGTGTCCCGGGCCGCCTCCACCACCTCGCGGGCGCTGATCACGGGCAATTGCCAGTCCACGACGAGGAGGTCGGGCCGGCCGTCGACCAGCGCGCCCAGAGCCTCGGCGCCGTCGCGTGCCTCCACGATCCGGGCATAGCCGCTGCGGACCAGCACATCCCGCGCGACCCGTGCCGCGTAGGGGTTGGAATCGGCGACAAGCGCGGTCAGCGGGCGCGGGAGGGCGGAGGGCGTCATGGCCCCATCCTGCCCTGACCGCGTTGTCGGACGGTGAATGGCCGCCGCCTTTGCCGCGGCAGCGCCCGCGCGTAAGAGGGCGAGCCGGCTGCGACGCATCGGCGGAGAGACGTGCATGAGCGCTGTCCAGCATCGCGAGACCGCCACCGGAACGGGCGGGCGGCGCTCTGCGGTCTTCGAGCCCGAGCACGAGATGCTGCGCGATCAGGTGCGGCGCTTCGTCGAGGAGGAGGTGAAGCCGAACGGCCTCGCCTGGGAGGAGCAGGGCTTCACGCCCCGCGAGGTGCTCCGCCGCATGGGCGAGCTGGGCTTCCTCGGCATCCGCTACCCGGCCGAGTTTGGCGGGTCGGAGATGGACACGCTCGCCACCGTCGTGCTGGCCGAGGAACTCGGCCGATCCACCTTTTCAGGCTTCGCGATCACCGTGCTGGTCCACACCGACATGGCCTCGGTGCATGTGGCGCATGCGGGCTCGCCGGAGCAGAAGCGGCGGCACATGGCCGACATCGTGGCGGGGCGGAAGATCTGCGCCGTCGCGGTGACCGAGCCCGGAGCAGGTTCGGACGTGAAGGCGATTCGCACCCGGGCGCGCCGGGACGGCGACAGCTACGTCCTTGACGGCTCCAAGATCTACATCACCAACGGCGTGCTGGGCGACCTCTACTGCGTGGCGGCCAAGACCGGGGCCGAGGGCGAGCGGCCGTCGCGCAGCGTGTCCATGTTCCTGGTCGAGAAAGGGACGCCCGGGCTCAGGGTCGGGCGGGCGCTCGACAAGCACGGCTGGCGCTCCTCCGACACGGCGGAGCTGTTCTTCGAGAACTGCCGCGTGCCGGCCGAGAACCTCCTCGGCGCGGAGGGCCAGGGCTTCTACGCGATCATGCGCAACTTCCAGAACGAGCGCGTGGTGATCGGCGCCATGGCCATGGGCGAGGCCCAGGCCGCGATCGACCTCACGCTCGACTGGTTGACGAGCCGGACGGCCTTTGGCGGGCCGCTCTGGGACAAGGGCGCCATCCGGCAGCGGCTGGCCATGCTCCAGGCGCGGGTGGAGGCGGGCCGACAGCTCGTCTACCATGCAGCCTGGCTCGACACGGAGGGGGCGGATGCCACCCGCGAGGTGTCGATGGTCAAGGCGCTCTGCGGCGAACTCGTCAACGACGTCATGGCCGCCTGCCTGCAATTCCACGGCGGCCTCGGCTTCATGCGCGAATCGACCATCGAACGCATGGCCCGTGACGCCCGCGTGCAATCCATCGGTGGTGGCGCCACCGAGGTGATGCTGGAAGAGGTTGCCAAGCGGATGGGCCGCTAGCGCCCGCGACGCCTGAGCTCAGACACACAGGACAGACACGATGACCGGACCCAAGATTCTGCTGGCCGCCCTGGCCGCCTCGGCGCTTGCCGGCTGCAGCAGCCTCGACAGCGCGGGTTCCTCCGCCCGCGACCTCGGCTCCAGCCTGGGCGGCGGCTTCACCCGCAACACCGACACCTACGGCACCGGCCGCCGGGTCGACGTCTATGGCGGCTCGAACGCCCCCGTCCTGCCGACCATCGGGGCCTCGGGCTACGGCAAGTAGGGAGCGCCGCCGCCCGGCGGGAGCGCCGACCGGAGAGGGGCGTCGGCGCCCCTACCCGGCCCCGCCCACCGCCGGCGCAAGCCGGACCCCAGCTTCCGCGAAGTGCCGCAGCGCCCCCGGGTGGAAGGGCAGGAACGTGTTCCGCACCGCGTGCTCGGCGCGGGCGCCGGCGAGCCGCGGATACGCGTCGGTGAGGGCCGATGCCTGCTCCATGACGGCGCGTGTCAGCCGGTAGGCCTCCTCGTCGGGCAGGCGCTCGCTTGCCAGCGCAAAGGCCCACACGGCGGCGGCCGGCACCGGCTTCGTCTGGCCCTGATAGGTCCCCGCTGCGATCTCACCGGCCGTGCCGAACGGAAACAGTTGCTCGAACCGGGCGATCTCCTCCGGCGCGAGCGGGATCAGCACCCCGTCCGCGCGCTCCATCACGTCCTGGACGGCCGCCACCCGGATGCTGGAGCCGAACCACAAGGCGTCGAGTTCGCCCGCGACCACCCGGTCGGCGAGCTCGGCGGGCGCCCCGGCCACCAGCGTCAGCGCGAGGCCGAGCGACCCGGCGAGGGCGCGCAGGTAGATCTCGGCTGCACCGCCCGCCGGGCCGACGCCGATCTTGCCGCCTCTGAAGTCGGCCAGCCGCGCGGCCGGGCGTCGGCGCGCTGCGACCAGACCGAAGCGCGTGCCATGAAGGGGAAACAGGGCCCGCAACCCTCGCGAAGGCCCCGTGGCGGCGAAGGGCGGGCGGCCGTTCGCCGCCTCCCAGGCAGCCCCCATGCTGACCAGCCCGAGATCGGCATCGCCGGCCCGCAGCAGGCGCAGGTTGTCGTGGCTTCCGGCCGTGGGCAGGAGGTCGAGCTCGATCCCGGCATGCCGATCGGCGATGTCGGCCAAGGCCGGCGCGATCTCGGCGAAGCCCCCGCCCGCGGCCCCGGTCGCCATCGTCAGCCGGATCCGGGCCGCCGCGCCGGCTTGCCCGGCCAACAGCAGCGAAGCGGCCGCCGCCAGGAGAGCGCGCCGCCCCGGCGCCGCCGCACTCATCGTTGCTCTCCGTGATCGCTCGCCCCGGCCACGATGGTGACGGTCCGGCCGACAGGGGTCAACGGGATCGACGGCGTCCCCCGCCCGGCGGCCGGCCGCTCGCCCGCGGCGCTCACAACCAGCCGCGCCGGCGGAAATAGAGCAGCGGCACGAGGCCGCTGAGGACGATGATGGCTAAGCCGTAAGGATAGCCCCAAAGCCACTCGAGCTCCGGCATGTTCTTGAAGTTCATGCCGTAGATGCTGGCCACCAGCGTCGGCGGGATCCCGACCACGGACACGACGGTGAGGATGCGGAAGCGGTCGTTCTGCTCCACGTTGATGGCCCCGAGGGCAGCATCCAGGACGAACTGCACCCGGTCGGACAGGTGGACCTCGTATTCGTCGAGCGATTCCACGTCCTTGCCCACCGTTTGGAGCCGAAGCGCCGCCTCGCGGGACAGCCAGTCCTCACCCTCGGCCGCGACATAGGGCACGATGCGGGCGATCCCGAGGAGCGTGGCCCGCACCTTGGAGACGAGCTGCCGCGAGCGCCCGACCCGGCGCAGGGTGCTGCGCAGGCGTGCGTCCTGAGCCTTCGGCCGCCGCCGGGACAGCTCGGCCTCGCTCTCCCTGCCGAACACCTCCTCGGCCATGTGGTCGAGATCCGCCCCGACCTCCTCCAGGATGTCGGCGAGGCGGTCGACGATGGCTTCCAGCAGGGCCACGAGCACCGTTGCGCTGGAAGGGCGGTGGAAATCTTCTCGGCCGACGCGCTCGCGGCACGTCTCGAAGGCCTTCAGGTCCTCGTACCGGACGGTGACCAGGTGTCGGGCGGACAGGATCAGGCCCACGGGTGTGATCTTCGGGCGCCGCACCTCGTCCCGGTAGACCAAGGGCAGCGCAAGGTAGATCGCCCCGCGCTGCGTGCGCAGCCGCGACGAGATCTCGACCTCGCTCAGCTGTTCCGAACTCGGCACGCTGAATCCGGTCAGTTGCTCGATCCGCTCGGCCTCTGCCGCGTCCGACCGCACCGCGTCGATCCACAGCGGTTCGCCCCGGGCGCTGGCGCCGCTCGCGCCGGCAGGCTCGGCGCCGTTTGCTAACACCTGGGTCAGGATCATGGCGGCTGCCGGCTCAGGAGGGGATGGGCAACGGCCATTCCGGCGCGCGCTGATCGCCGGAACTCACACCATGGTACTTGCCCCGGAAGAACACGAGCGGCTCGCCCTCCCCGGCCGTGGAGAAGCGCAGCACGCGGCCAATGAAGATGACGTGGTCGCCGCCGTCGTGATGGGCGTAGGGCTCGCATTCGAAATGCGCGAGAGCGCCGTGCAGCAGCGGAGCCTCGGCATGGCCGACCGTGTGCTCGACGTCCGCGAACTTGTCGCTCAACGACTTGGCGAAGGCGTTCGAGAGACCTTCCTGCGCCCGCGAGAGGATGTTCACGGCATAGCCGCGGGCGGCCAGCATGGCCGGAAGGCTCATGGCGCGCCGGTCGACGCTGAACAGCACGAGCGGCGGATCGAGGGAGACCGAGTTGAACGAGCTCATGGTGAGCCCGATCGCCTGGTCCTCCGGCCCCCGGGCCGTGATCACGGCCACCCCGGTCGCAAATTGCGACAGCGCGAACCGGAACGCGTTTGAGTCGAAGCTCATGGCGCTGCGCCCAGGCTCACGGGCCGACGTCCCCATCGGCCAGCGCCGCCGCGTCGCGGAGCGCGCGGTAGCGCTCCATCACCTCGGCAAACGGGCCGTCATCCACCATGCGGCCATGTTCCAGCCGGATCGCCCGCCCGCACAGACCCGCCAGAAGGCCGTCGTCATGCGAGGCGAGGACCAGAATGCCCGAGCGCTCCACAAACGAACGCAGCCGCTGATTGGCCCGCCGCATGAAGGAGGCGTCGCCCGCCCCGATGCCCTCGTCCAGCAGCAAAATTTCCGGCTCCACGCTGGTCGACACCGCAAAGGCGAGGCGGGTCTGCATGCCGGCCGAGTAGGTCCGCATGGGCATGTCCAGAAACGAGCCGAGTTCGGTGAACTCCGCGATGTCGTCAATCCGGCTCTCGACCTCGCGCCGGCTCAGCCCGAGATAGAGGCCCCGGATGCGGATGTTGTCGTAGCCGGTGGCGTCCGGGTCCATGCCGAGGCCGATGTCGAAGATCGGCGCAATGCGGCCCTCGATGCGGATGCGGCCCGCGAGCGGCGGGTAGATGCCGGCCAGCACGCGCAGCAGCGTCGTCTTGCCGGCCCCGTTATGGCCGATCAGGGCGACCCGCTCGCCATGCTCCACCTTCAGCGTGATGCCAGCGAGCGCCTCGACGCAGGTTCGGGCCCGCTGGTCCGAGCCGATGCGTCCACCGGTCGCGCTGCTGACGAGCCGGTTGCGGAGCGAGCGGGCCGAGCCTCCATAGATCGGGAAGCTGACGCCCACGTCTTCGAGCGCGATGGATGTCATGCGACGCCGCTCAGAGCCAATACGGGACGCGCCAGCGGAAGCGGGCATAGAGCAGCAGCGCGACGAGGAGGTTCACGGCCGTGAGCCCGAGCGCGAAGCTCCAGGAGAGCGCCGGAAACGGCGCCCCGATCAGCGGCGCCCTGACGATCTCGATGAGGTGGAAGAAGGGATTGGCCAGGGCGATCCACTTGCGGTCGCCGAGCGTGTCGGCCGTCCACAGCACGGGGGTGATGAAGAACATCATCTGCACGACATTGGTCATCAGCGGCGGGATGTCGCGGAAGCGGGCCGCGAGGGTGCCGAGCGTCAGCGCGAAGCCGATCCCGTTCAGGCACACCACCAGGAGCCCGAGCAGCGACGGCAGGAGCCCCATGAGGGCGTTGGCAGGCTGCAGCAGCAGCACGGCCGCGATGATGATGGCGTTGTGGCCGAAGATGATGAGCCCGCGCCAGATCAGCCGGTAGACATGCACGGTGAGCGGGGCCGGCATCTGCTTGATGGCCACGGTTGCCGCGATGAAGACGTTGCAGCCGTCGATCAGCAGGGTCGAGATCAGTGTCCAGACCACCATGCCGACAGTCAGATAGGGCAGGTATTCGGCAAGCGGGATCCTGAACAGGGCGCCGTAGGTGACCCCGAGTCCGGCCACGAAGGCGGCCAGCGTCAGCGTCACCCAGAACGGCCCCATGACCGAGCGGCTGTAGCGCTGGCGGATGTCGAGCCAGCCCATGGTTCCCCAGAGCTGCACCTCGCGGGCGCCCCCGACCACGTCCCGCACGGCCGCGGCGAGCGGCGCACGCGCCTGTTCGGACGCGCTGAGATCGAGGACGGGCGAACTCGCCACGGGAACTCCGGCTGGCACGGGCGGGGACAGAAAGGCGGCGCTCTAACAGGGCCGCGTGCTGCCGCCAAATGCGGTCCGGCCAGCCGGCCGAGCTGGCGCGAGCGCGCGCCGGGGTTGCCGCGCGGGCGGCAAAGGTCCAGATCCCCGGCCCGGGGGCGGGCGAGAGGGATCGCGGGTGCAGGGAAAGAGCGGCGTCCTGGCCGGGATCGTCGTCTACCATCCGGACGAGGACCACCTCCGGCGCCTCGTCGCCGCGGTGGCGCCGGATGCCGACGAGGTCGCGGTCTTCGCCAATTCGCCTCTTCCGGATGGGCTGGAGGCGAGCCTGCGGCTGGCTGCCGGCGGCACCGCCTTTGCCGTGTTGGGCGGCGGCGCGAATCTCGGCCTCGGCGCCGCCTATGACGCCTTCCTCGGCCGGGCCCGGAGCCGCGCCCTCCCCTTCGCCTTTCTGCTCGACCAGGACAGTCTGCCGCGGCCCGGCACCATTCCGGCGCTGGTGGCCCGCCACCGCGAGCTCGCGGCCTCCGGCGAGCGGCCAGCGGTGGTCGGCCCGCAGCCGCTCGATCCGGCCGGCGAGCCGATGCGGCTCGCGCTCAGCCGGCCGGACCCGGCCCCGCCCCGTCCGGGCCTGATCCGGGTCGCCTTCGTGATCTCGTCCGGCTCCCTGGTCTCCGTCGAGGCGGCGCGGACCATCGGCCCCTTCCGGGCCGACTTCTTCATCGACGCCATCGACCTCGAATGGTGTTTCCGGGCCGGCGCGGCCGGGTTCTCGATCTGGGTCGCCGCGCAGGTCGCGATGGATCACCGGCTCGGCCGCGGCGTGATCGCGCTGCCCTTCGGCCTGCTCTTGGCCGACCAGCCGAACCTGCGGCTCTACACCTTCATCCGCAACCAGCTCGCCATGCTGCGGCTGTCGCACGTGCCGCGGGCGCACAAGCTGAAAACGGTTCTGAGCCTGCCGGTCCGCATTCCGGTCTACCTGGCCCGCAACCGCTTTTCGCGCGAATGCCGGTCGGCCCTCTGGAACGGGCTGGTGGACGGGGCCCTGAACCGGCTCGGGCCACCGACCCGCGCCGCCGGGACCCGCCGGTGAAGGGCCGTCGCTGATGTTCGGCACCGGTCTTGGACGGCTCGCGGCCCATCCGGCCCTCGCAGCCACGAAGCGGCGGGCCAAGGGCCTCCTGCTGGCGGCGAGCGAGCGCGCGCTCGGCCCGCAGCAGCTTCGGGGCGAGATCGATTCCGGGGCGGCCTACAGTCTCACCATCCCGGGCCTCGCCGGGCCCTACCTCCTGACCCGCGGACCCGTCTCGGTCGGCGGCTGGGCCCTCGACCTGCGGGGCGGACGGCCGCTGCCGGTGCGGGGGCGGGTCGGCCGCGTCGCGATGGCGGCGGAGACGATCGAGCGGGCCGACATCCAGGCCGCCTTTGCCGGCATGGCGGACCTCCCGGTCCGGTGCGGCCTGTCCCTCGAGGGGACCGCCCGCCAGGGGCCGAGCCTGCTGCAGGTGGAAGCCGAGCGCGAGCCCGGCGACTGGCGCACGCTGTTTCGGGGCCTTGTTCTCTGTCTCGACAGCGACCTCGGCCGCTTCGAACGCGGCGGCCTCTGGCGCTACCGCGAGTGGCGGCTGAGGGAAGCCGAGGTGGCGGCGGCCGATGCCGAGGGGCAGCGCGGCTATGCGGCCATGGTTGGCGGGCGGCCCTCGATCACCGCCATCGTGCTGGGCGAGCGGAATGCGGACGCGACCCACGCCTCCCTGGCCGCCCAGACCTTCCCGGCCTGCGAGACCCTGACGGTGCCGGGGGGCGCGGCGGATCTGGATGCCGCCCTCCGGGCCGCGCAGGGCGACTACACCCTGCCGCTCGCGGCCGGCGACCGGCTCACGCCGGACGCGCTCTACACGCTGGCCGCGGCCTGCCGGGCCGAGCCGGGGCTCGACCTCGTCTATGCCGACGAGGAAGGTGACGGGGACGGCGACGACCCGGTGCCCTTCTTCAAACCGGGCTGGAGCCCCGACACGCTCGAGTCCGTCCCCTATCTCGGCTCGCCGACCCTCTACAGAACGGCCGCGCTGCGCGGGCTCGAAGCGCCGGCCGGGCTCTACGACCTCGCGCTCCGCTTCACCGAAGCGCCCCGGACCGTCAAACATCTCGGCCGCGTGCTGTGCCGCCGGCCGACGACGCCCACGGCGCCCGGCGAGACCGGGCCGGACATGGCGGCGCTGGCGGGTCGTCTCGCCCGGACCGGACGGACGGGCGAGATCCGGCCGATCGCGCCCGGGCTGCGCTGCTACATCTCGGACATCCGCCCGGCCGAGCCGGGTCCGCTCGTCTCGGTGGTGATCCCGACCGCCGGGCGCGAGCTGACCGTCGGGGGCCGCCGGCTCGACCTCGTGCTCGATTGCGTGCGGGGCATCCGGGACCGCTCGACCTACCGCAACGTCGAGATCGTGGTGGTCTACAATCCCGACATCGCGCCCGCGAAGCTGGAGGCGCTGGCGGCGCTCGGCTGCCGGACGGTGCTCTACCGGGAGCCGGCCTTCAACGTCGCGGCCAAGCTCAATCTCGGCGCCGCTGCCGCGACCGGCGAAATGCTGCTGCTGCTCAACGACGACGTCGACATCATCTCGCCCGACTGGATCGAGCGGCTGCTGGCGCAGGCCACGAAGCCTCATGTCGGAGCCGTCGGGGCGAAGCTCCTCTACCCGGACGGGACGGTGCAACATGCCGGGGTCGTGGCCCTGCATGGCAATCCGAACCATGTCCGGCGCGGCTATCCCGACGGCGATCGCGGCTACGTCTTCGCGGCAGCTGCCGCCCGCAATTACGGCGCTGTGACCGGCGCCGTGATGATGACGCGAGCCGATTTGTACAGTCGGGTGGGCGGATACTCGGAAGAGTTCCCAATCCACTTCAACGACGTCGATTACTGCTACAAGCTGCGCCGTCTCGGGCTCCACATCGTGCTGGAGCCCGCCGCGCGGCTGTTCCACTTCGAATCCGCCTCCCGCAAGCCGTCGATCCACCCGGAGGAACTGGCCCTGTTCCAGGAGCGCTGGCCCGAAGACCTCATCGACGACCCGTTCTACCCGAACGGCGTCTTCGCCACGGCGCCGCCCCATGCCGAGATCTTCCTCCATGCCGGAACGGGGGTGAGGTGAGCGCCGCCCCTGCCCCGCCCTTGCCGTTGCCACAGCGGCTCGTCCCGACCGCCGTGGTGTTTCTGGTGCGGGGCCGCGACGGCGGCTACGCGGCCTCGTATCGCCGGTTCCTGGACTCCTATCGGACCCATCCGGCCGGGCTGCCTCATGACCTCGTCCTCCTGTGCAAGGGGTTCGCCGACCCGGCCGACCAAGCCCGGGTGGAGGCGGATTTCGCCGGGCTGTCCTCCCGGACGCTGACGGTCGGGGACGAGGGTTTCGACCTCGGCGCCTACCGGGAGGCGGCGCGCCGCCTCGATCACGAGCGCGTGCTGTTTCTGAACGGCTGGAGCGAGATCCTGTCGGAGGACTGGCTGCTCAAGCTGACGCTGAACCTCGACCGGCCGGGGATCGGGCTGGTCGGCTGCACGGGCTGCTACGAGGTGCTGCGGATCGACCGCCGCTTCGGCCCCTTCCCCAACCCGCATGTCCGGTCGAACGGCTTCCTGATGGACCGGGGGCTGTTTCTGGAGGCCATCGGCGAGCGCCCGATCGGCACCAAGCTGGATGCCTTCCTGATCGAAAGCGGGCCGGACAGCATCACTCGCCGGGTGGTCGGCCGGGGCCTCGGCGCGCTGCTGGTCGGGCGTGACGGGCGCGGCTTCCCGCCCCGCCTCTGGCCGCGAAGCCGCACCTTCCGGCTCGGCCTGCGCGACAACCTGATGGTCGCCGACAACCAGACGCGGGCGGCCGCCGGCTGGTCCTGGCGCGTGCTGACCCGGGTGCAGACCCAGACCTGGGGCCGCTACCTGGCCGAGCTGCCGCCCGCGGGCCTCGACGGCCCGCTCGCCTGACCCGCCTCAGCTGCGGCTGCGGCCGAGCACCAGCCGCCGCACCGCCCGGAGCGGCGCCGTGGCCCGCCAGAAGACACTGTTCTGGATGATCTTCAGCGCGGCGTCGGACTGAATGAGCTTCTCGAGCTGATCCTTCAGCTCCGGATCCATCTGGTCGCCGACCTCGGGCCGGAACAGCAGCACGCCGGTATTGGCCGCGATCGAATTCTCGAAATCATAGGCGAAGGAGGTCAGCTTCGCCCGCTCCGCCGCGTCCGCGGCCTCGAAGATCGCCGTGTGCTTGTCGAAGGTCCAGATGTTCGACTGGTCGCCCTGCCGGAAGCCATTGCGAATCGAGCGGGCGTCCTCCATCGCGTAGACGCCGTCCGGCGCCACGACCCAGGCGCCATAGCCCTGGCGCAGGCACCAATTGGTGATCGAGTTCGGGCCGACCTCGAATTTCAGCGACTCGGTTCGGCTGTTGCAGCCGTAGGGGTAGCGCTGGATGCGCCCGCAGCGGATCAGGAAGCCGGTGCCCCGGATGTGCGGCCGGTGCTCGAACGAGGCCATCGAGCCGTACAGCCCGTCGCCGTGCCGCTCGCGCGCCTCGGCGAAAGCCTTGAGCCAGCCTCGCTGCTTGAAATGCGCCCAGGAGGAGAAGCACATCACCCAGTCGTCGGCCGGCAGGGTGTAGGCCGCATAGACATGGGCGCCGATGTCCCAGCCCGAGCCCCGGTACACGATGACCTCGTGCGGGATGCCGGCGAAGATCTCGGCCACTTCGGGCGAATAACCGCCATTGGAATCGATCAGGCAGAGCCGGTGCTCGTAGTCGGGCGGATAGGCCTTGTAGGTCTCGGCGAAGCGCCGCGCCGCCTCCCGGTAATGGGCCGGCGCGGGCGCGTTCGGCAGGTTTCCGGCAAGGACGAAGGTGAGATTGATCATCGGGTCCGGCTCACAAGCGCGCCGACATATTCCGCCAAGGCATCCTGCCAGGGCCGCAAGGACACGCCGTGCGCGGCGGCGGTGCCGCAATCCAGAACCGTGTAGGCCGGGCGGACCGGCGCATAGGCGCCCCTCCGGTCCACCGGCACGACGCGGGTCGAGACCCCGGCGAGCTGGAAGATCTCGGCCGTGAACCTGGCCCAGTCGCAACTTCCCGCATTGGTCAGGTGGTACAGGCCGGGGGGCGCGCCCGAGGTCAGGAGCTGGATGGTGGCGGTGGCGAGATCGGCCGCCGAGGTCGGCGTACAGGTGAGGTCGGAGCCGACCTCGATCCTGTCGAGTCGGCGGGCATCGGCCAGCCGGTTGACCACGAAATTGCCCTTCTGCCGGCTCGGCGCGCTGCCATAGAGCCCGCAGGTCCGGATCACGAAGGCGCCCTCCGGATGGGCGGCGAGCGCCGCCCGCTCCCCGGCGAGCTTGGAGATGCCGTAGCACTGGATCGGCTCGGCGAGGTCCGTCTCCCGGTAGGGCCGGCGGCTCTTGCCGTCGAAGACGTAGTCGGTGGACACGGTGACAAAGCGCGCGCCGATCTCGGCCGAGGCCTTGGCGATGGCCGAGACCGCGACCGCGTTGATGGCGAGAGCGCGGGCGAAATCCGCCTCGCACACGTCGACGAGATGCAGGGCGCTCGCATTCACCACGAGGTTCGGGCGCAGCTCGCGCACCAGAGCGGCCGCGCCCGCAGCATCGGCCATGTCGAGCGCCGTGCGGGACGGGGCGGTGATCTCCCAGCTATCCTCCGCCTGGAGGCGCAGCTCCGTTCCGAGCTGCCCGGAGCCGCCGAAGATCAGGGTGCGGAGCTTCATCGGGCGGCTCCGTCCGCGAGGAGCGGCCAGGTCCGGTCCTTGTCGGCGATGACCGTGACGGGAAGCGGCCAGCCGATGCCGAGGGCCGGGTCGTCCCAGCGCAGCCCCGCGCCCGCGCCCGGCGCGAAGGGGGGCGTGATCGAATAGGCGATCTCGGTCGCGTCCTCGAGCGTCTGGAAGCCGTGCGCGAACCCGTCCGGGATGTAGAGCGCGAGGCCGTTCTCGGCCGAGAGCCGGAACCCGCGCCACTGCCGGAAGGTCGCGCTGTGCGGCCGCAGATCCACCACCACATCCTGGATGGCGCCGCGGGTGCAGCGGACGAGCTTGGTCTCGCTGTGCGGCGGCAGCTGGAAGTGCATGCCCCGCACGGTGCCGGCCCGATGGTTGAACGACAGGCTGGCCTGCGGAAAATCGGTCACGAGCCCTTCGCGGGCGAATTCCTCCGCGCAGAACACCCGCACGAAATAGCCGCGTTCATCGGCGTGGCGCTCGGGATGGACCAGGACGAGGCCCGCGAGGTCCAGCCGCTCGTATCTCACGGCACGATCTCGAGCCGGGGGATCGGCACCACGAAGCGGCCGCCCCATTCCCGGATAAAGGCGAGCTGGCCGATCACCTCCTCGCGGATGTTCCAGGGCAGGATGAGCACGTAATCCGGGCGGCTGTCGTGGATCGCCTCCGGCGCCTTTACGGGGATGCGCACGCCCGGCAGGTAGCGGCCCTGCTTCATCGGGTTGCGGTCCACGGTGAAATCCAGCAGGTCCGTGCCGACCCCGCAGTAATTGAGCAGCGTGTTGCCCTTGGCCGGGGCGCCGTAGCCGGCAATGGTCGCGCCGCTCTCGCGCAGGTCGATCAGGAAGCGCAGGAGGTCCCGCTTCACCTTGCGGACCTTGTCCTCGAAGCCCGCATAGCCCTCGGGCCGGTCGTAGCCGCCGGCCCGCTCGCGTGCCTTCAAGCTCGCCACGGATCCCTGCACCGGCAGAGCTGTATGGGCGGCGTGCCGGGCATAGATCCGCAGGGACCCGCCATGCGTCGGGATTTCCTCCACGTCGAACACCGTCAGGCCCTGGGCCGCGAAGATGCGCTCGGCGGTGTGCAGCGAGAAATACGAGAAATGCTCGTGGTAGATGGTGTCGAACTGCATGCCCTCGACGAGCCGCACCACGTGCGGAAACTCCATCGTGACCACGCCGCCCGGCGCGAGCAGAAGCGCCATCCCGGCCACGAAGTCGTTCACGTCCGGCACATGGGCCAGGACGTTGTTGCCGAGGATCAGATCGGGCCGCTTGCCCTCCTGTTTCAGCCGCGCGGCCAGGCGGGTGCCGAAGAAATCGACCACCGTCGGCACGCCCTTCTTCTCCGCCGCCGCCGCCACGGTGTGGGACGGATCGATGCCGAGGATCGGGATGCCGCGGGCCTTCAGATATTGCAGCAGGTAGCCGTCGTTGGAGGCGAGCTCGACCACGAGGCTCTCCGGCCCGAGCCCGAGCCGTCCGACGATCATGTCGCAATAGGCCCGCGCATGGGCGAGCCAGCTCTCCGAGAACGAGGAGAAGTAGACGTAGTCGTCGAAAATCGCCTCGGCCGAGGCGTGCTCCGGCAATTGCACCAGCGTGCAGCTGTCGCAGACATAGGTGGTGAGCGGGAAGCTCGCCTCCGCCTTGGACAGGTCCTCGGGCCTGAGGAAGGAATTCGACGGCGGCGTCGCCCGCAGATCGCAGAACACGCGCGACAGCGGCGCCTGACAATGGCGGCAAAGCGGGCCGGCCGCTGCCGGCGCCTGGGTCTCGCTCACGTGGTTGCCTCCGTCTCGGCCGATGTCGTGGTCCGGCGGGGACCTGCGAGGCTCTCATAAGCCGCGATCTGCTCCAGCACGAGCCGGGCCGGATCGCGACCCTCGCGGCGGCCCCGCTCCCAGCTCACCGTCCAGCTCAGCGCCTCGTCGAGCCCGAGCCGCGGCCGCCAGCCCAGGCCGATCCTGGCCTTCGAAGCGTCCACGGCGAGGAGCCCCGCCTCATGCGGCTGCGCGCCCTCGACGAGGTGCCAGCGGGCCGAGCCGCCCCAGAGTTCGACCAGCCGATCGGCCAGCACCGAGACGGGCTGCACGTCGCCGATCTCGGGCCCGAAGTTCCAGGCGCCCGCCACGTCCGGCGCGTCGCTGCGGCAGAGCCGTTCGGCGAGGAGCAGGTAGCCGGAGAGCGGCTCCAGCACGTGCTGCCACGGCCGGGTCGCGGCCGGGTTGCGGATCGCGACCGACTCGCTGCGCCCGAGGGCGGCCAGGCAATCGGGCACGAGCCGGTCCGCCGACCAGTCGCCGCCCCCGATGACGTTGCCGGCGCGGGCCGTGGCGACGCCCACGCCCGCCGCGGCCAGAAAGGAACGCCGCCAAGCGGCCGTGACGATCTCGGCGCAGGCCTTGCTGGCGCTGTAGGGGTCGTGGCCGCCGAGCGGGTCGCTCTCGCGATAGGGCCACACCCATTCGCGGTTTTCGTAGCACTTGTCGGTCGTGACCGAGACCACGGCCCGAACGGAGGACGTGGCGCGCGCGGCCTCGAGCACGTTCACCGTGCCGAGGACGTTGGTCGCCAGCGTGGCGACCGGCTCGGCGTAGGATCGGCGCACCAGCGCCTGGGCGGCGAGGTGAAGCACCACCTCGGGCTGGGCCGCCGCGAAGGCGGCCGCCACGGCGGCCGGATCGCGGATGTCGCCGATCCGAGAGGCGGAGTCGCCGCCGATTCCGGCGAGCTCGTGCAGGCTGGGCTCGGTCTCGGCCGGCAGCCCCAGGCCGAACGGCACGGCGCCGAGCCGCTTCAGCCAGAGCCAGAGCCAGGCTCCCTTGAACCCGGTCTGGCCCGTCAGAAGAACTCGCCGGCCCGCCCAGAAGGCCGGATCCGGGCCTACCAGAGCCGCCACGGTGCCGATCCGCTGGCCCACAATTCCTCGAGGTGGCGCTTGTCGCGCAGGGTGTCCATGGCCTGCCAGAAACCCTCGTGACGGTAGGAGCGCAGTTCGCCATCGCGCGCCAGGCCTTCGAGCGGAGCCTGTTCCCACACGGTGCTATCGCCCTCCACCCGGTCGAGCACGCGCGGATGGAGCACGAAGAAGCCGCCGTTGATCCAGCCGCCGTCGCCGCCCGGCTTCTCCTGAAAGCCCTTCACCTCGTCGCCGGCGAGGCGCAGCGCGCCGAACCGGCCCGCGGGCTGAACGGCCGTCACGGTGGCGTCGCGGCCATGCGCCTCGTGGAAGTCGATCAGGGCCCGCACGTCGATGTCAGCGACGCCGTCGCCATAGGTCATGCAGAACGGGTCGTCGCCGAGAAACGGCCGCACGCGGCGCAGCCGGCCGCCGGTCATGGTGTCCTGCCCCGTGTCGATCAGCGTGATCTTCCACGGCTCAACATCCCGACGGTGGATGGTTGTCTGGTGAAGGCGAAAATCAAATGTCACGTCGGACAGGTGGAGGCCGTAATTCGAGAAGTACTCCTTCACGACATAGCCCTTGTACCCAAGGCAGATCACGAACTCGTCGATGCCGAAATGCGAGTAGATCTTCATGATGTGCCAGAGGATCGGTCGCCCTCCGATCTCGATCATGGGCTTCGGCTTGAGTTCGGTCTCCTCGCTGATGCGCGTGCCGAACCCTCCCGCCAAGATGACGGCCTTTTTGACCATCCGGTCGCCCTTCCAACGCTGTTGCCCGCCGATAGCGTCTTTTGCCAGCCGCGGCAAAGGCCGGCGTCAGCCGCCGGGCTCGGGGGCGATCAGGCGCGCGAGAGCGTCTGCGACGGCGGGCGTAACGGTGCGCTTGTACCTGCGGTGGACGAGCTGGCCGTTGTGGTAGACGTCCTGCTCCACATAGAGGCGCTCTCCATCCCAGCGGAGCACTTGGTCGCTCTCCACGCTTTCCTTGACGCCCAGTGCGGGTCGCAGCACGGCGTCATCGACTTGTCCTGGCATTCCCAGCTCTCCCTCCGTGGGCCAGCAAAGCGGCCCGCCGCAGCGGGCGGCAAGCGCGTGCGCTCGTCAAGCTCGCGCTGCCTCGGCCAGTGCGCGATCGGACCACGTCCCGCGCTCCCCTTGACGGAAATCGACTGGCAGTGTTCTAGTACTTATCTAGTGTATCAAGAACACGCGGGATCATTCCTCGGTCGACTCTGTCGATGTTCTTCCCCAAAACTGGTCTCGAGTTTTACCTTGCGGGCGCCCCGCAGGTGACGGGTGGGGGGTGGTATGCCGGACGTCTTCAGGAAAGCCATCGACCAGATCATGCGCGGCGCGCCTCCCGGCCCGGTCCACACGGACGCGCCCGCGCGCCCCGAAAGCTTCGGCTGGCTGCGCCGAGCGGACCACGACGTCGTCGGCGGGGCGGCCTGGGAGCGGCCGGACGGAGAGATCTGCGTCCTCCCCCGTCCGGTCCTGCCGGCCGATCGTCCCGCCCAGGGTTCCCCCGCGGGCGGGCCGCCCGGTTCAGCCGAGGCGGCTCAGGCCGCCGATTGATGCTGCTGCCGCACGCCGGCGATCGGCATGGGGCGGCCAAACAGCCATCCCTGCGCCTGCTCCACACCGAGCGCGACGATGACGCGACGCTGCGCCTCTGTCTCGATCCCCTCCACCACCACCCGCATGCCGAGCTTGCGGGCGAGCTGGCACACGACCTCGATGATGGCGCGGGACGGGCTGTCCGAGGTGAGCTGCTCGGCGAAGGTGCGGTCGATCTTGACCTTGGAGAACGGATACCGGGCCAGATAGGCGAGCGAGGAATAGCCGCTCCCGAAGTCATCGAGGGAGAAGCGCACCCCGAGCCGCCGCAGCGTCCGGATGGCGTCCAGCGTCTTGTCCTGATCGGCGATGAGGAGGGACTCGGTCACTTCGAGCTCGAGCCGATCAGGGCTGAGGCCGCTTATCAGGAGCGCATCCTTGACCGCCTCGATGAGGCGGGACGGCTCGTTGAACTGGAAGGCCGAGACGTTCACGGCCACGCTGACGGATTTCGGCCAAGTGGTGGCGTCGGCGCAGGCCTGCCGCAGGGCCCAGGCTCCCATCCCCACGATGAGCCCGGTCTGCTCGGCGATCGGAATGAAGTCGGCCGGCGAGATCGGCCCCTTCTCCGGGTGATGCCAGCGCATCAGCGCCTCGTAGGACCGGACCTGATTGGTGCGAGCATCGACGATCGGCTGGTAGTTGAGGAAGAGCCGGCCGGTCCGGGCCGCCTCGCGCAGATCGGTCTCCATCTCGCGCCGGTGCGACAGGTCTTCGGCAATCTCCGGCCGGTACAGCACGGCCATGTTGCGGCCCTGGGCCTTGGCCGAATAGAGCGCCATGTCGGCCGAGCGCATCAGTTCGCTCGGCTCGGCGCCGTGCTCGGGGCCGAGCGCGATGCCGATGCTGGAGGTCACCGACAGGATCTTCCCCTCGATATCCATCGGCTGAGCGAGATCGGAAATGATGCGCTGGCCGAAGGCGAGCGCGGAGGCGTCGTCGGTCACCGTCGCGAGGAGGAGGAACTCGTCGCCGCCGAAACGGCCCACCAGCCCGCCATCGGCCACGATCCGGCTCAGCCGCTCGGCCACCTTCACCAGAAGGTTGTCGCCCGCCTCATGGCCCTGCGTGTCGTTGACGACCTTGAAGTTGTCGAGGTCGACATAGAGGAGCGCGAGCTTCTCACCCGGCTTCACGAATTCCAGGGAGGTCCTCAGCACTTCGCCGAACCGGAACCTGTTCGGCAAGCCGGTCAGGGTATCGCAATGGGCCATGCGCTCGATCTGCGCCGCCGCGGCTTTCCGGGCCGAGGCGTCCTCCGTCAGCATCAAGATGCCGCCGTCCTCGGTGATCTCGACGGTGATGACGTAGGTCTGACCACTTTCCGCTAGGATCTCGCGCTCGCCGCCCTGGGACAGCTCGCTGGCGCGCTGGCAGAGCTCCTTGAGGTCCGCCACCGATTGCGGGGCCAGGGTCTGCGACCTCACCAGGCTGGCGCCGATCTGGTCGAAACTCACCCCGATCAGCACGTCCTCCCTCGACAGACCGTAGAGTTCGAGGAAGCGCGTGTTGGAGACCTCGAGCCGCAGGTCAGGGCCGAACATGCACAGCCCGTGCGTCATGGAGTTGAGAGCGGAATCGAGGGTGAGATTCTTGCGCTGCAGAGAGGCGGCCAGGAGTTCGGATTCCTTGCGGGCCGCGGCGAGCTGCAACAGGTTGCGGTTCAGCGAAAACACGATGGACACGTTCGTGACCACGAACAGGATGATGTAGAGCGAGATCACCTCGTAGAGAGGCTCAGCGGCGAAGTGCAGCCCGAGGATCAGCGGGATGCAGAACGAGGCGAGCTGAACCAGCACGAACCGGGGACGGCCCGCGTTGCGGGCCACGTAGCCGGACGCGAACGAGATCACGACGCCGACCATCATGATGTGGCACGGCACGTTGTCGGTCAGCGCCAGCGCCGCGAAGCTCACCACCCCGAGCAGCAGGGAGAAGCCCGTGGAGCCGAGGAAGTACTCGCGATCCCAGTGCAGCAGCTCAGCGGTGCTCATGGCGTGCACGCTGCGACGGCGGAATCTCAGCACCGTGCTCAGGCGGAAGACCAGCAGCGTGGCTGCCGCGAGCGTGAAGGCCTTGAAGAGCGGGTTGCCCGATGCGTACCAGCAGAACAGCGGTGCGAGGGTGCCGACCACCGTTCCGATGATCAGTGTGGTCGGCGAGGAAAATAGGGACGCGACGAGCACCCGGTAGGCCTGCGCCTCCGACGCCGGATCAGCCAGACCCGCGGACCCAGCCGGTGGGACGTTCGCCTCTCCGGCTCCCGCCCCGGCCCCAGACGCCGCGGATGTCACTACCGCCACGATCGACTCCCGCCGGCCCGGCCGACCCCGCCCTGAGGTCAGGGCTGAGGGCGCAACGCGCCGCGTCGGTGGTTGTCGCAAGCGGCCGTTAACGGACCATGCAGGCCCGACCGAAAACCGCGGCCGGCTTGAGCCCCGGGGCCGAACGCGCCGGCGCGCTGGGCGCCTCGGGTCGCGTCGGCCCGCATCAGGCTCCCGCGCCGCCCTGGACCGGCCGAAGCAGCCGGCCCAGCATGCGCTCCTGCGCCGCCGCGATCCGCTGCAGCTTTGAGATCTCGAGCGGATGCAGGTTCAGGAGATGCGACACCCAGGCCGAGGCGGCGGTGTCGAGGGCCGTCGCGAGGTCGCCGGCCTGGGCGTTGAAGGCGGCCATCACAGCCACGCGGGCGGCGTGCGTGCCCTGAGTGCCGACCGTGTAGCGGCGGATCCAGTCCTCGCCCGTCCCTTTCGGCACCAGAGCGTCGATGACGCCCCGATCGTGGAACTCGGCCGCCGTGTAATCCTGACCCGACAGAAGGATCTTCTCCGCCTGGATCGGCCCCGCATGGCGCGACAGGATCGGCACGGCCGAGATCGGGAAGTGGTTGTAGTTGACCTCCGGGTAGGTGAACGTGGCCTCTTCCTCCGCCACCATCACGTTGCAGCCGCGGGCGGAGTCGATGCCGCCGCCCATCACCCGGGCATGAACGTTGGACAGGGTGATGACCGAGCCATTCAGGCCGTTGCGGCTCATCAGGATCACGTCGGAGGCCACGCGGGCGTAGTGGGACAAGCCGGCGCGGTCGTTCCTCGCCAGGCAGTCGAGATAGAAGTCGAGGTCTCCCCCGAGCGAGTAGACCCGCCCCCTGCTGCGGACCGCCATGAACAGGATGGGCCGGTCGGGCTGGCGCTCCCACAGGGACCAGACCGCGAGTTGGACGTTGCGGATGCTCTCGATCAGGGACAGCGTCAGAACCGGCTTCGGCTCCGGTCGCATGGTGATCCAAAGGAGCTTGTGTTCGGGCTCATAGGCCAGGGACACCTGGGGCAGTTGCCCCGCCCGGCCCTCGATGGCCGCCACGACCCCCCCGGCCGTCACCTCGGACAGGTGAGAGACATGCCCCTTTTTCACCGCCGCATCCAACATGACCGCCTCACAGCCAACCTATGGCGAATGAAGCCGACAGTTAACAAAATGTAAATCAAATCCCAGGAATTCAGTTAACAAGTCGTGAACCGCCTCCGGGCGCGAAGGTGTCAGCCCGGAACACTGCACAGGCACGGTTTCGCCGAAGGATTTGCGCGGCTGCAGGCGGCCGCTCGCCGGCCGGCCGGGGTCGGCCGCCGCCTCCCGGCACGGGGCGAACGGGGGAGCGCCGGCCCTGGGTGCTCCGCTGGCCGTCAGGGCTGTTTGATGCCGGCCTTCTCGACAACCGGACCCCACTTCGCGAGTTCCGACCGGATAAACGCGCCGAACTCGCCCGCCGCGAGCGTGCTCGGCACCGCGCTGATCTGCTTCAGGCGGCTCTGCACGGTGGGGTCGGCCCCGACGGCCTTCAACTCGGCCACGAGCTTGTCGGCGATGGGCGCCGGGAGATCGGCCGGCGCCACAAAGCCGAACCAGGTCAGGGCCTCGAAACCGGGCAGCGTTTCGGCGATGGCCGGCAGGTCCGGCAGGTCGTCGAGGCGCTGCTGCGAGCTGACGCCGATGCCCCGCACGGTGCCGGCCTTGACCTGGGCCACCGCGCTCGCGGCGTTGTCGCAGGCGACCTTCACGTGGCCGGCGATGACGTCCTGGATCACCTGGTTCGAGGACCGGTAGGCGACATGCGGCAGGCTCACCCCGGTCTGGCTCATCAGCAGCTCCATGCAGAGGTGGAGCGAGGTGCCGACGCCCGAGGTCGCGAAGCTTTCCTTGCCGGGATTGGCTTTCAGGTAGGCCACGAGTTCCGGCAGCGTCTTGGCCGGGATCGACGGATGCACCACCAGCACGTTCGGCTGGGTGGCCATCAGGAACAGGGGCTTGAGGTCCTTCACCGGGTCGAACGGCATCTTCTCCTTGTACACATGCGGGTTGATGGCGATCGTCACGGAGGCGACGCCGAGCCCGTAGCCGTCCGGAGCGGCGCGCGCGGTCGCGGCCACGCCCGTGTTGCCGCCGGCGCCAGTCCGGTTCTCGATCAGGAATTGCTGGCCGAGCCGGGCCGAAAGACCCTCCGCGAAGATGCGGCCGAGCGCATCGGCCGTTCCGCCCGCCGCGAACGGCACGAAGACGGTGACCGGCCGCACCGGGTAGGTCGGCGCCTGAGCGGCAGCCGGGCCGGTGAGCAGCCCGAGCAGAGAAGCCGCGGCGGCGGCAGCGAGCGGAAACCTGATCACGGCGGCGTTTCTCCCTGGAGGTCCCGGCCTTTGCCGTTGGACCGTGTTGCGACCCTCAGCCCGCTCGGCGGATCACCGGCGCCGGCACCCGGTCCAGAACCACGTTGATGCAGGCCGGGCGCCCGCTCGCGAGCGCGCGCTCCAGCGCAGGCCCGAGATCCGCGGCCTCCGTGACGTGCTCGCCATGGCCGCCGAGCGCCTCCACCACGCGGTCGTAGCGCGTGGGCAGAAGCTCGCAGCCATGTGCCCGGTCGGGCCCGTAGGTGCGGAGCTGGATCTGGTGCTCGGCATTCCAGGTCGCGTCGTTCCCGACCACCACCACCATGGGCAGCCCGTAGCGGATCGCCGTGTCGAACTCCGTCAGGTGGAAGCCGAAGGCGCCGTCGCCCATGACGGCGATCACCGGCGCGCCTGTGGCCGCCCGGGCCCCGGCCGCGAAGGGCACGCCGGCGCCGATCGAACCAGCCACGCCGTTGATCACGCGCAGGCCGTCGCGCCGGATCGTCTGCGGCCACTGGCCGATCTCGCCGCCGTCGCAGCACAGCACCGCGTCGGGCCGGCGCAGCAGCACGGAGGTGAGCGCGCGGCAAAGCTCGGCGGGATGCACCCGGCCGGGCGCGCTCGGCCCCTGCGTGGCCCAGCTCTCCGGCCGGAACGACAAGGCGGCCGCGACCTCGTCGCACCAGCCGCCGTCGTCACGGATCTGCGCGCCCGCCGCCTCGATGATCGCTTCGGCGGACGGCAGGGCGTCGGCCTGCGCGGCCAGAACCAGCCGCTCCCCCTTCTCCCGCCGCACCCGGTCGATCAGCCGCGGGTCGGGATCGATCACCGCGAAGCGGCAGCCGGGATCCACGAAGGGAGCCTCGCCGAACCGGATGGTGAAGTCGTGCGGCTTGCCGAGCAGCACCACGAGGTCGGCCCGCTTCAGCACCTCCGCGAAGGCCCCAAGGCTCGGGTCGTTGATGCCGCGGGGGCTTTCCATGCCGACGGCCGGCAGGCCGGTGGATCGGGTGAGGCGCGACAGCACGTCCCCGGCCGGAGCCTGACACAGGGTCGGCCCGGCCAGGATCAGCGGCCGTGCCGCGGCGTGGAGCAGGGCGAGAAGCGCCTGGAGGTCGGACCGGGCAAGGCCCCGCGGCTCAGGCGCGAAGGCGGCAGGATCGGGCCACAGCTCGGGCCTATCCGCGACTTCGGCCTCGAGCAGGTCGACCGGGAGGCTGAGATGCACCGGACCGGGCCTGCCCGACCGCGCGATGCGGACGGCCTTGGCGACCTCGTGGCCGAGCTCCTCGGCCGAGCCGGCCGTCCAGGACGCCTTGGTGACGGGCGCGGCCATCTCGGCCTGGCGCAGCTCCTGGAAGGCACCGCGACCGAGTTCCGTGAGCGGGGCGTGGCCGGACAGCAGGAGCACGGGCGATTCCGCTGCCTCCGCGGTCGGCAACGCCGCGACCGCGTTCGTGTGGCCGGCGCCCCCCGTCACCAGCGCCACGCCGCACTCGCCGCGCAGGCGCGCCCAGGCGTCCGCCATGTGCACCGCCGCGGCCTCGTGGCGCGTGTGGATCAGCCGGAGGCCGGTCCCGAGCGCCGCGTCGAAGACCGGCATGATGTGGTTGCCGGACAGGGTGAACACCGTCCGGAGCCCGGCCCGGTCGAGCGCCCGCGCGAGCAGGTCGGCCCCCCTCAGGCGACCCCGAGATTCAGACATGCCGGTCTCGCTATTCGGGCTGAAGCTTCGCGGCGCGGATCACCGTCGCCCATTTCTCGACCTGCGCCTTGAGGTGGCTCCGCAGGGCGGACGGTGTGACGTCGGTCTCTGCCACCGGAACGGCGCCGAGTTCGGCGAGCCGGGCCTTGACGGTGCCGTCGCGCAGCGCGGCCCGCAGTGCCACATTCACGCGGTCGAGCACGGGTTTCGGCGTGCCCTTGGGTGCGTACAGCCCGTGCCAGACGCTGGCGTCGAAGCCCGGCAGCCCCGCCTCCGTGCAGGGCCGCACGTCCGGCAGGGACGCGACCTGGCTCTTGATGGTGGTGCAATAGCCCCGGATCGTCCCGGCCTTGATCTGATTGCCGGTGTTGGAGACCTGGTCGCACATCACATCGACCTGCCCGCCCATCAGGTCGGTGATGGCCGGGCCGGTGCCCTTGTAGGCGACCTCGGTCAGCTTGGTGTCGATCGCACTCATGAAGAGGAGCGCGCACAGATGCGAGCCGGAGCCGCGCCCGGCCTGGGCGAGGTTCACCTTGTCGCGATTGGCTTTGAGGTAGGCCACGAGCTCCGGCAGCGTCTTGGCCGGCAGAGCGTTCTTGGACACCACAGCCTGCGGCACATCCAGGATCAGGCCGATCGGCTCGAAGTCTTCGACGGGGTCGTAGGGGAGCGACTTGTACAGCGAGGGCGCGGTGGCGTGGCTGATGTTGTGGAGAAACAGCGTGTAGCCGTCCGGAGTCGCCCGGGCCGCCCGCGCCGCGCCGACCGTCCCGGATGCGCCGCCGAGGTTTTCGACCACGACCGGCTGCTTCAGATCGGTGCTCATGGCCTGGCCGAGGATGCGGGTCACGACATCCGTCGGCCCCCCGGCCGCCCAGGGCACCACGATCGTGATCGGACGGCTCGGATAGTCCTGCGCCGAAGCCAGGGCGGCCCAGCTCATCGCCAGCCCGAAAACGGCGGTGCGTCTCAGCCAACCTCGCACGGTCGTGTCCTCCCCGGTCCTCTTTGGAACCGAACTAAGCCGAAGCCGGACTTGAACGAAAGCGAAATATGCTCAATCTCGACTTGAGACATTCCGGAGTTCCTCTCGGTGTCCATCCGCGATTTGCGCACCTTTCTGGCCATCGCCGAAGGCGGCTCCTTCGCGGTGGCGGCCCGTGCCGTCCGCCGCACGCAATCGGCCGTGACCGTGCAGATGCGGGCGCTCGAGGAAGAGGTCGGCGCCACCCTGTTCGACCGCAGCCGGCGCCCTCCCCTGCTGAACGAGGCCGGCCGCGCGCTCGTGCCCCGGGCTCGGGAGGCGGTAGAAGCCTATGACCGGCTGTTCCAGCCGGCCGGCGAGCGCCTCGTCGAGGGCCACTTGCGGCTCGGCGCGGTGCCGAGCGTGGTCACGGGCGTGCTGCCGCGCGCTCTGGTGGCGCTGCGGGAGCGTTATCCTGGTCTCCACGTGGAGCTCGCGATGGGCCCGTCGAAGGAGCTGGTCGAGCGCCTGGAGCGCGGCCTCCTGGACGCCGCCATCGTCAGCGACCTTCTGGAAGGCGGCGCCGGCCTGACCTGGTCCCCCTTCGCCCGCGAGCCGCTCGTGCTGATCGCGCCGGCCGACGCCCCGGCCCGCAAGCCCGAGGAGCTGATCGCGAGCTATCCCTTTATCCGCTACACGCGTCAGGCCTGGGTCGGGCAGACCATCGATCGTTTGCTGAAGCGACGCCGCCTGAAGCCGCGGGAAAGCATGACGCTCGACACGCTCGAAGCCGTGACGACCATGGTGCGGCACGGGCTCGGCGTCTCGATCGTGCCGCTGCGCTCCAGTGGCGACGCGCCAGGGCCCGCCATCCGGGCCGTGCACTTCCCCGGTGCGCCGACCTGGCGCACGCTGGGCCTCGTGCACCAGCCCAGCCATCCCAAGGCCACGCTGGCAGAGGTGCTGCTCACCGCGCTCAAGGCGGCGGAGGACCCGGCCAAGCCGGTCGCCCCCCCTGGGCGCCAGCCGCGCAGCCCGAAACGCGCCCGGCCGGTGCCAGCAACCTGAAAGAAATCGAATTCTCGATTGAGAGATATTCGTTTTTTCATAAGAAGAGCGGGTGCTATGGACGCGCCATGACCCCTTCCGGCAAACCCGATCTCTCGGTCTCGATCTGGCGCGGCGGCGCGGACGGCGCCTACCGGACCTACTCGGTCCCGAGCCGCGACAGCCAGACGGTGCTCGACGTCGTCACCTACGTGCAGCGCCACCTCGACCCGACCCTGTCCTACCGCTTCGCCTGCCGGGTTGGCATGTGCGGCTCCTGCGCCATGACCGTGAACGGCCGTCCGCGCTGGACCTGCCGGACGCATGTGAGCCGGGTCGCCAAGGGCGACAAGCTGACGGTCGGGCCGCTCGAGAACCTGCCGGTCGTGAAGGACCTCGCCACCGACATGCGGCCGTTCTTCGAGAAGTGGCAGGACGCAAAGGGCGTCTTCGAGCCGTCCAAGACCCGCGACGACGCGATCGAGCCGATCCGGCCGGACACACGCCAGCGCCAGCTCGCCGATGCCGGGGTCGAATGCATCAATTGCGGCGTCTGCTATGCGGCCTGCGACACGGTGAAGTGGAACACCGACTATCTCGGCCCGGCGGCCCTGAACCGGGCCTGGACGCTGGCCAACGACGTCCGCGACGCCGGCCAGACGGAGCGGCTCCAGGCCGTGGCCTCGGGGGGCGGTTGCCATGCCTGCCATTCGCACCAATCCTGCCAGGAGCATTGCCCGCAGACGCTGAACCCGACCGCCTCCATCGCGGGTCTCAAGCGGCTGACCGCGCTCGCCTACCTGCGCGGCGAGATCGAGGCATGAACGTCCGGCTCTATGTCTGGCAGCGCGGCACCGCGGCCCTGATGGCGCCGCTGGTGCTGGTCCATCTGGCGGTGATCTTCTACGCCACCCGGCAGGGCCTCACGGCCGCCGACATCCTCGGCCGCACGCGCGGCAGCATCACCTGGGGCCTGTTCTACGGCGTGTTCGTGCTGGCCGCCGCCATCCACGCCTCGATCGGGCTGCGCAACATCCTGGTGGAATGGGTGCCGGGGCTCCGCAGCCGGGCCGCAGCCCTGATCTCGACCGCCTTCGGGGCCGTGCTGGTCGCGCTCGGCGCCCGGGCCGTCGCCGCCGTGGTGCTCGGATGAGCGTCGGCGCCCTCTCCCGCCGGCGCAATGCGCTCTGGTACGCGGCCCTGGTGCATCGCCTGTCCGGGCTCGGCCTCGCGGTGTTTCTGCCGCTGCATTTCCTGACGCTCGCCCTTGCGGTCGAGGATGGCGCCCGGCTCGACGGCTTTTTCCGCTTCGCCGACATGCCGGCCGTGAAGCTCGGCGAGACCGGGCTCGTGTTCCTGCTGGCTGTCCATTTCCTGGGCGGGCTCCGGATCCTCTTCGTCGAGAACTTCACCTGGCGCGGCAATCAGGCGAAGCTCGCCAGCGCGGCCGGCGGCCTCGCCATGCTCCTGGCCTTCGTGTTCCTGATCAGGGTGCTGTGATGCTGGAGCGCCTGCAGACCGACATCCTGATCCTCGGCTCCGGCGGCGCCGGGCTCTTTGCCGCGCTCCATGCCCACGCGGCCGCGCCCGATCTGTCCATCACGCTCGCCACCAAGGGCCTGCTCGGCAAGTGCGGCTGCACCCGCATGGTCCAGGGCGGCTACAACGTGGCGCTGAATCCCGGGGATTCGATCGAGCGCCATTTCATGGACACGATCGAGGGCGGCAAATGGCTGCCCGACCAGGACCTCGCCTGGACGTTGGTGACCCAGGCCGTGGTGCGGGTGCGGGAACTCGAAAACGAGGTCGGCTGCTTTTTCGACCGCAATCCGGACGGGACGCTGCACGGCAAGGCCTTCGCCGGCCAGACCTTCGACCGCACGGTGCACAAGGGCGACCTCACCGGCATCGAGATCATCAATCGGCTGATGGAGCAGGTCTGGAAACGGCCGGGCGTGGCCAAGCTCGAGGAGCACCGCGCGCTGGCCCTGATCCCGGCCCGGGACGGCGCCTCGGTCTCCGGCGTGCTGATGATCGACGTCCGGACCGGCGGGCTTCGCTTTGTCGAAGCCAAGGCGGTGCTGATGGCGACCGGCGGCGGGCCGACCATGTACCGCTACCATACGCCGTCCGGCGATAAGAGCATGGACGGGCTCAGCATGGCGCTCCGCGCCGGGCTGAAGCTGCGCGACATGGAGATGGTCCAGTTCCACCCGACCGGGCTCCTGGCCGGTCCGGACACCCGCATGACCGGGACGGTGCTGGAGGAAGGGCTGCGGGGCGCCGGCGGCTACCTGCTGGACGGCGGCATGCGGCGCTTCATGGCCGATTACGACCCGAAGCTGGAACGGGCGACGCGCGACGTGGTCTCGCGCTCGATCTATGCCGAGATGAAGGCCGGCCGCACCACCCCGAACGGTGGCGTCTACATCCAGATGAGCCATCTCGGGCCCAAGGACGTAGCCAAGAAGTTCAAGGGCATGGTCGACCGCTGCCGGGATTGCGGCTTCGACCTCGCCGGCGGGCTCGTCGAGGTGGTGCCGACCGCGCATTACTTCATGGGCGGCGTGCAGTGCCGGCCCGACACCTCGACCGAGTGGCCGGGCCTGTTCGTGGCGGGCGAGGATGCGAGCGGCATGCACGGCGCCAACCGCCTCGGCGGCAACGGCGTGGCCAATTCCACCGTGTTCGGCGGCATCGCCGGTGACGTGATGCCGGGCTGGATCGCCGCCCATCCGGGCCGGCGCGCGCCCGACGAGGACGTGCTGGCGGCCGAGATCGCCCGGGCCCAGCATCCCTTCGGCAAGACACCCGGCAACGTCCACGTCCTGCGCGAGCGGCTGATGGACCTGATGTGGGACGAGGTCGGCGTGGTGCGGGATGCGGCAGGGATCGCGCGCGGCCTCGCCGGGCTCGATGCGCTGGAGGCCGAGCTGCTGGAGACGGGGGTCGCGGACGGCGACCGCGCCTTCAATCTCACCTGGCACGACTGGCTGAACCTGCGCTCGCTCGTGGAGACGAGCCGGGTCATCGCCCTCGCGGCCGGCCGGCGGGAGAATTCGCGCGGCGCCCATTTCCGCTCCGACTTCCCGGAGCCCGGCGATCTCGACACCTCCACCTACACGGTGGTCCGGCAAGGTGCGGCGGGGCTCGCCATCACCGAGGAGCCGGTCCAGTTCACCATTGTGCGTCCGGGGCAGTCGCTTCTGGACGTGAAGGAGGCCGCAGAATGATCCCCCTCGCCTCCCTCCAGAGCACGGCCGAAGCCCTGATGGCCAAGGCGGCCATCGAGATTCCGGACGATTACCTGGCCGGCCTGCGCCGCTGCGCCGACACCGAGAAGGGGGACCTGTCCGCCTTCGTGATCCAGGCGATGCTCGAGAACTACGAGGCCGCCAAGGAGGACCGTCGCGCCATGTGCGGCGATACCGGCGTGCCGCGCTGGTATGTGAAATACGGCAACGAGGCCCGGGTCGAGGGAGGACCGGTCGGGCTCGAGGCGGCGCTTCGGCGCGCCACGGCCAGGGCGACCACGGGGGTGCCGCTGCGGCCGAACCGGGTGCACCCGCTCTGGCGCACCGACCACAACAACAATGTCGGCATCAACGCGCCGGAGATCGAATACGCCTTCCATCCGGAGGGCGACTGGGTCGACCTGACCACCGTGCACAAGGGCGGGCTGTTCGGCTCCGATTACCGCATGCTGTTCCCGGGCGACGGCCTGGAAGGCATCCGGCGCTTCTTCCTCGACACGCTGATCGGCTTTGGCAAGCGCGGCCTCGCCTGCCAGCCGGCCATCGTCGGCATCGGGCTCGGCGGCTCCAAGGACGCCTGCATGGTGCTGGGCAAGCAGGCCTCCTGCCTGCGCACGGTCGGAAGCCGCAATCCGGACCCGAAAATCGCCGCCATGGAGGAGGAGTTCCGCGAACTCGGCAATTCCATCGGCATGGGCGCCATGGGCTTCATGGGCTCGTCCATGGTGGTCGATTGCCACATCGAGGTCGGCTACTGCCACACGGGCGGCATGCCGATGAGCGTGCACATGTTCTGCCTGTCCTCGCGCCGCGCCACCGCCCGCATCTTCCCGGACGGCCGGGCGGAGTTTCGGACCGACCCGGATTGGTTCACCGCGTATTCGCGCCGGGACACGGTGGAGTGGGGCGAGACGCCGCTGCTGGCGGCGGCGCAGTGATGGCCGGCCCGCTGAAAACCGTCGAGCTGAACCTGCCGGCCTCCCGCGAGGCGCTGGCCGAGCTCGAGATCGGCACCGTCGTCTATTTGAACGGCCGGCTCTTCACGGCCCGGGAGGGCGTGTACAAGCGCGCCATCGAGGACGGGGCCGGCATGCCGGCCGCCAATGTCGATCTCGGCACGGCCAACTTCCACTGCTCGCCCGCCGCCGTGATCGAGCCGGACGGCCGCTTCAATGTCGGGGCGGTGACGGCCACCGCCTCGTTCCGCTTCGCCAAGTGGCTGGACGGCTGGTTCAAGCTGTCGGGCTGCAACATCATCATCGGCAAGGGCGGCATGACGTCGGAGATCTACCGCGACGTCTTCGTGCCCCATGGCGCCATCTACCTGACCACGGTCGGCTACGGCACGGGCGCGCTCCTCGGGCGCGGCATCAAGGACGTGCCGGGCGTGTACTGGAAGGACGAGCTCGGCCTCGCGCAGGCCGTGTGGGTGCTGGACGTGGAGCGGTTCGGCCCGTTCATCGTGGAAAGCGACCTCGCCGGCAATTCGCTGTTCGAGCGCGAGAACGCCAAGATCGCGCCCGGTCTGGCCCGGCTCTACGAGGGCACCCGGCCGGCCACGCTGCGCCGCTACGGCGAAACCGACGACAAGACCGACGAGGTCATCTGAGCGTGGCTCGCCCGAGCCCCGTCGCCCCGTGATGTGCTTCCGCTTTCCTCCGCTGGCCGAGGCCGAGCCGTGCTGATCGCTGGCCTGTCGCTGAAGCTGCTGCTGGTGCTCTGGGCGGGCGCCTTCGTGGGGGCGCTCGCGGCCGGAGGAGCCGGCTTCGCCTTCGCCCTCTCGGCCTCGGCGATCTGGCTCCATGCGCTGGATCCCGTGCGGACCACGATGCTGGTCGTGACCTGCGGCACCATCCTGCATTTCGTCCTCGTCTGGCCGCTCAGGCGGTCCATCGACGGCCCGCGGCTCGCCCCCTTCGCGCTGGGCGGGCTCCTGGGTATTCCGATCGGCGTCTGGGTGCTGACCGTCGCGAACGTGGACGGGGTGAAGTTCGCGCTCGGGATCTTCCTGGTCGCCTATGGCGGCTACGCGCTGATCGCGCCGCGCCTTCCCGTGATCTCGGCCGGGGGGCGGGGCGCCGACACGGCGATCGGCTTCGTCGGGGGCGTGCTGGGCGGGATCGGCGGCTTCTCCGGCGTGGTTCCGACCATCTGGACCCAGCTCCGCGGCTGGACCAAGGAGCGGGCGCGGGGGGTCTACCAGCCCTTCATCCTGCTGGCGCACGCCGCCACCGTGCTCGTGCTCGGCACGGTGAGCCTGGACCTCAGCGGGGCCGTGATGGTCGCTGCCGTGCTGCCCGCCCTCGCGGCCGGCACCTGGGTCGGCTGGGGCATCTACGGGCGGCTGAACGAGCAGAACTTCCGCCGCCTGCTGGCCTTCATGCTGCTCGCCTCGGGCCTGACGCTCGCGCTCTGAGCTCGCCCGAGCGGCCGGTCAGGTGCCGACCCGCAGCGGCGCGTGCAGCTTCCGCAACGCCGCGAGCGCAGACAGCGCCGTGATGCGGGCCGTCTTCGGGTTGTCCGACGGCACGTTCTCGATCCGCACCGAAAAGGTCGCCGAATCCGCCTCCACCGCGATCTCGTGGCAGTTCCGGCTGACGGTCGGATCGGCCCAGATCTCGATCGTGGTCCGATCCGGCCCAATGCCGGCGAGCGACAGCGCGGCCGCTACGTTGACGTTGGCCGGAAAACCGAGCGCCGCCTCCCGGGCGGATCCCGAGAAGACGAGCTTCGGCTCCGATAGCCCGTCTACCGAGATGCCGTGCCGCTCGAGATGGGGCGCGCCGGCCAGCCCGCCCGGCGGCTTGCGCGTGGTCATCCGGACGGAGCGGATCTCGCCTTCGGCCGCCGCCGTCACGGCATCGAGGCCGACCAGCGCGCCCGTCGGCAGAATGATCTGGCCGCCGTGCTCGCGCGCGAGGTCGATCAGGTGCGGGCGCGACAGGAGCGCGCCACAGCTCAGCACGAGCACGCGCCGGCCCGCCGCAAGCATGGGTCGGCAGACCTCCTCCAGGATGGCGGCCGGCGCGCACTCGACCGCGACATCCGCGCAATCGGGGAACGAGACGAGAGGAACCACCGGCACCGAGATACCCTGTGCCCGCAACCACGCCTCGGCCTTGCCCACATCGCGGGCGGCCACGCAGCCGAGTTCCAGCCCGGGCACATCCCGGGCGGCGACGCGCCGCGCCAGGACACGTCCGATCGCGCCGAGACCCGCTATGCCGATCCGCGTGCTTCGCATAAATCCTGGTCCATTCTTCGCTTCCGCCGTCCGGCCGAGCAGCTCGGCTGTACGGGACAACGCATGAGGCAACAATGTTGAGACGCTCGCTCGCCGGCCTCGCCTTCGCGGCCTTCGCCGCGCATGGCGCACTGGCTCAAGACTGGCCGACCCGGCCCATCACCATGGTCATCCCCTTCGCGGCCGGCGGGCCGACCGACGTGCTGGGCCGCGTCATGGCCGAGCGGATGAGCCAGACCCTCGGCCAGCAGGTGATCGTCGAGAATGTCGGCGGGGCCGGCGGCATGACGGGCTCGCAGCGGGTGAAGACCGCCCAGCCCGACGGCTACAGCTTCCTGCTCGGCACCGTCGGCACGCACGCCCAGAACCAGACGCTCTACAAGCGGCCGCTCTATGACGCAGCCAAGGACTTCATGCCGGTGGCGCTGATCGCCGAGGTGCCGCTGATCCTGGTCACCCGAAAGGACATGCCGGCCAAGACCTTTCCGGAATTTGCCGATTACGTGAAGGCCAACCAGGCGAAGCTCAATTTCGCCTCGGCCGGCAATGGGTCGGCCGTGCATCTCGGCTGCCTGCTGCTCAACGCCGCCATGGGCGTCACGGTGCAGCACGTGCCCTATCGCGGCTCCGCCCCGGCCATGACCGACCTGCAGGGCGGCCGGGCCGATTACATGTGCGAGATCGTCTCCACGGCCCTGCCCCAAATCGAGGGCGGCGCCATCAAGGCGGTGGCGACGCTCACCAAGACGCGCTCGCCCGTTCTCCCCGACCTGCCGACCGCCGACGAGCAGGGCCTGAAGGGATTCGAGGCCTATACCTGGAACGCCTTCTTCCTGCCGAACGGCACGCCGGCCGCGGTGGCCAAGAAGCTCCAGGACGCCACCCTCGAGGCGATGGACAACCCGGCCGTGAAGAAGCGGCTGGAAGGCCTGGGCGCCACGCTCGTCTCGGCCGACCGGCGCACGCCGGACTACCTGGCGAAGTTCATCGAATCCGAGGTCGCCAAGTGGGCCGCGCCGATCAAGGCGAGCGGCGTCACCATCGAGTAGCGGCCGCCGCCGCTGCTGGCCGCCCGGGCTCCGGCCCGCGGCGGCGCCCGATCAGAAGCCTGGATGCGGCCCGGCCCGCATCCGCACATAGCCGCGGACCGGCCCGTAGGCCGTGTCCGTGCGGCTGTCGACCGACACCTGACCGCGCGTGCGAAACCCCGGCACGTCGTCTCGCGAGACCCGTCGGGCCGAGGCGGTGTAGTCGGTCGCCACGCGGCCGGAGATCCGGATGCAGGTCGAGGTGCCGGGCACCTCGACGAAGCCGGGCCCGTAGCGCGGGCAGGACCGCGCCGCGTCGGCGGGAGCCCGATCGGCAGCCCAGGCGCAGGCCGGGCTCGCGACCAGGATCAGGAGGAGTGCGGCACGGCGCATGGCCGCATCGTAGCGGCCGCGCGGGAGAGCCGAAAGGGGCTGGCCGAAACGCGACCGCTCAGTTCCCGAGCGCGTGCAGGATGCGCGCCCAGCTCCGCGTGCCTTTGTGGAAGCTGGACAGGTCGTATTTCTCATTCGGCGAGTGCACGCGGTCGTCGTCGAGCGCGAAGCCGACCAGCAGCGTGTCGATGCCGAGCGTGGTCTTGAAGTCGGTCACGATGGGGATGGAGCCCCCGGCCCCGATCAGCACCGGCTCGCGGCCCCACTCGGCGGCGAGCGCCTGACGGGCCTTGTCAAGGGCCGGGAGATCGTAGGGGAGCCGGATCGCCCGGGAGGTGCCGAAGCGGGTGATCTCGACGGAGCAATCGGCCGGGATGCGGGCCTGCACGAAGCTCTCGAAGGCGGCCGCGATGGCCTCGGGATCCTGCTCGCCGACCAGCCGGAAGGAGATCTTGCAGGAGGCCTCGCCGGCGATGACGGTCTTGGACCCCTCCCCCGTATAGCCGCCGATGATGCCGTTCACGTCGCAGGTCGGACGCGACTGGATCTGCTCGATCAGGGTGCGGTCGGTCTCGCCGGCCGGCACGCCGAGCCCGATCTGGCCCAGGAACTCCTGCGGCGTCAGGTTCAGTGATTGCCATTGGGCCAGGATCTCGGGCGGGGTTTCCGGCACCCCGTCATAGAAGCCCGGCAGCGTGATGCGGCCGTTCTCGTCGTGCAGGTCGGCGATGATGCGGGCCAGGACCCGGATCGGGTTGCGGGCGGCACCGCCGAAGGTCCCCGAATGGAGGTCGCGGTCCGCCGCCCTCACCTTGATCTCGCGGTAGACGAGGCCGCGCAGCGAGGTGGTGATGGCGGGCGTGCTCCGGTCCCACATGCCCGTGTCGCAGACCAGGACGACATCCGCCTTGAGCTCGTCCTTGTTGGCGGCCAGCCATTCGGGCAGCCCCTTGGAGCCGTTCTCCTCGGCGCCCTCGATCAGGACGGTGATGCCGACCGGCAGCCCGCCCTCGGTGGCCTTCCAGGCCCGGCAGGCCTCCAGGAAGGTCATCACCTGCCCCTTGTCGTCGCAGGCGCCCCGGGCCCGGATCACCTGGCGATCCCCGTCCAGCGTCGCCATGGAGGGCTCGAAGGGCGGCACCTCCCAGAGGTCGAGCGGGTCCACGGGCTGGACGTCGTAATGGCCGTAGAAGAGGACGTGCGGCGCCCCGGGCTTCGGCAGGTGGCCGACGACCACGGGATGAAACGAGGTCTCGCGCACGGAAGCCTCGAAACCCATCGCCTCGAGGTCGCCCCGGATCCACTCGGCGGCGCGCCGGCACTCGCCCGCATAGGCGGGGTCGGTCGAGATCGACGGAATGCGCAGCCAGGCGAAGAGCCGCTCGAGCGAGTTGCCGAGATCGGTGTCGATGTCGCCCAAAACCCTGTCGATCATGCTCGGCGTCCTAAGGTGGCAAGCGAGGTCTAGCGTCTCGGACGGCGCTTGCAACGGGCGCGGCCGGCCCGCGGCCTCCGTCGCGACCCGGCGCTCAGCGCTCGCGCCCGTCCGGCGAGAACAGGTAGCCGGCGCCCCGCACGGTCTGAATGATGGTCGGCTGGCTCGGATTGGGTTCGATCTTGCGCCGGATGCGGGTGATGCGGACGTCGATGGCCCGATCGAAGGCGTCGTCATCGCGGGCGCTCGCGAGGTCCAGCAGGCGCTCGCGCGACAGCACGCGCTGAGGATGGTCGGCGAAGGCCTTGAGGAGATTGTATTCGGACGCGGTCAGCGGATGCGTGGCCTGGTGCTCGTCGCGCAGCACGTGGGCGTCGAGATCGAGCCACTTCGTGCCGAACCGGACGGTGCGGTTCGGCGGGCGGCCGGGGGTCGTCTCGGCGGGGGCGGCGGCGCTCCGGCGCAAGACGGACCGGATGCGGGCCACGAGTTCGCGCAATTCGCAGGGCTTCGCCAGGTAATCGTCCGCACCGAGTTCGAGCCCCACCACGCGGTCGATCGGGCTCGCCGTGGCGGTCAGCATGATGACCGGGGTGGGATGGCGACGCTTCAGGTCGCGCACGATGGACAGCCCGTCCTCTTCCGGCATGTTCAGGTCGAGCACGATGAGATCGGGCCGGGTGCCCTCGATCTCCCGGCGCAGGCTCTGGCCGCCGTCGCACAGGGTCACAGCGAAGCCGTGCATCTTGAGGTAGTCGCCGACCATCTCGCGGGCGGGCGCCTCGTCATCGACCACGAAGATGCGGGGCAGCGCCGTCATGTCAGCCGAGGCCTCTCGGGATCCGGATCGTGAAGGCGGCGCCGCCATCCTGGCTGGCCCCGACTGTGATCTGGCCTTTGTGGAGGTCCACGATGCGCTTCGCAATCGACAGGCCGAGCCCGGTCGAGCTCTCGCCCGCCGTCGGCTTGGCCGAGAGCCGCTGGAAACGGCCGAAGACGCGGGCCACGTCCTCCGGCAGCAATCCCGGGCCCGTGTCCTCGACCCGGATGACGGCGCTCTCGCCCTCCTCGGCCAGCACGACCCGCACCGCCCCGCCCTGCGGCGTGTACTTGATCGCGTTGGAGACCAGGTTGTCGATCGCCTCCCAGATCCGGTCGTGGTCGCAGCAGGCCGTGAGCCAATCGGGCCCGGCGATCGTGAGCTCGTGCTCCTTGCGCTCGGCGAGGGGCCGGTTGGCCTCCACCACATCGTTGGCGATCAGCATCAGGTCGAACGGGTCGCGCCGGACCGAGATGTCGAGCGCGTCGTTCATCGCGTCCGCGATCAGGCTGTCCACCATGGCCGTGAGCCGCCGCGCGGATTCGCGGACATGGCCCACCTGGGCCTGCACCGGCGCGACCGAGATGGGCTCCATGGCGAGGAGGTCGAGCAGCATCTCGGACCGGCCCATGATCACGCCCAGCGGGTTCTTGAGGTCGTGCGCGATCGTGCCGAGGATCTCGCTCTTGAACCGATTGGCGCGGCGGAGCTCGGCCGATTGCGCGGCGAGCCGGCGGTTGGCGGTCCGCAACTCGGCGGTGCGGCGCGCCACCCGCTCCTCCAAGCGCACATTCGCGTCGCCGAGCTGCTGGTAGAGAATCACATTGTCGAAGGCGACCGCGAGACGCGAGCAGAACACCTCGACCAGGGTGCGGTTGGTGTCCGACAGGTCCTTGGCAGCCTCCAGCAGCACCACGACCTCGCGGCCGCTGCCGGTCCGCAGGTAGAGCACCGAACGTCGGTCCAGGAAATCGTGGCAGCGCCGCTCGAACGCCTGGCGGACCGCCTCCTTGAGGTCGCCGTTCAACTCCGCGCCCATCTCGCCGACGAATTGCCGGTAGCAGCCGGAGCCGGCCAGCACAGACACGTGCTCGTCACTGCGGCCGTCGTCGCGGAGCACCAGAATGCCGGCACATTCGACCTCGAGCAGCGAGGCGAGCTGGGTCAGCACGCCTTCGGCCAGGCGCTGCATCGAGTGCAGGTCGAACAGCGCGGAGGCGGCCTCGATGATGATCTCGAGCCCGCGCCGGGTCTCGACCATCCGGTGCAGCTGCTGGTAGCCGCGCAGCGCCGCCGTCAGGCTCGTGAAGAGCTTGTCGGCCGTGAGCTCGGTCTTCGCCTTGTAGTCGTTGATGTCGTAATCGACGATGACGCTGCGCTCGGGGGCCTGACCCGGCTGGCCGGTCCGCAGAATGATCCGGACCGTGTCGTTCTTCAGGTCGTTGCGGATGTAGTCGACGAGTTCGAGCCCGGCGGCCTCGCTCTCCATCACGACGTCGAGCAGCACCACCGCCGTGTCGGGATGGGCCGCCAGCAGGTCCCGCCCCTCGCGGGCCGAATAGGCCGAGAGCAGATCGAGCTTCGAGCCGGCGAGCTGGTAGTCGTAGAGCGCGAACCGCGTGCCTTCGTGAACCGCCGGATCGTCGTCGATGATCGCGACCTTCCAGCCCGGCCCGGTCCGGGCCGGGGACGCGTCCGGCTCGTCCTCGATCAGATCGATGAAGTCGTCAGGATCCGACATGCAGCGTCTCGGCCTCGCGCGCGGCGGCGGGTGGCCCGGGCTTCTCGACCTCGCCGGGCGCGCGGAGGGGCACCGCGAGGAGGAAGCTCGTGCCGGAGCCGGGCGCCGAGGAGAGGACGATACGGCCCCCGAGCTGCTGCGTCACCAGATTGTAGACGATGTGCAGGCCGAGCCCCGTGCCGCCCGAGCCGCGCCGGGTGGTGAAGAAGGGGTCGAAGGCGTGGCGCTGGACGTCCTCGCTCATGCCGCGCCCGTCGTCCCGGAAGACCAGCCGCACCTGGGCCGGGCCGCTGATGCGGGCCACGATCGAGATCGTGCCCTCCTGCCCGTCCGGGAAGGCGTGGTGGACCGCGTTCAGGAGCAGGTTGGTGAGGACCTGCCCGAACGGTCCCGGGAAGCTGTCCATGACGATGCCGTCCGGGATGTCGACCATGAGCTTGATCCGGGAGGAGCGAAGGATGGGCCGCAGGCTCGCCATGATCTGCATCGTGGCGGGGCCGAGGTCGAACGTGCGGCGCTCGGCATGGCTGCGGTCAACCGCGACCTGCTTGAATGACTGGATCAGTTCGGCCGCCCGCTGCAGGTTCGCGACGAGCTGCGAGGCCGCCACCCGGGTGCCCTGGATGAACTCGTCCAGCCGGGAGCGCCGGATCTGGCCGGATTGGATGTCGGCCGCGAAGGCCTCGCTCCGGTTGACCAGGGTCGAGGCGACCGTGAGGCTGATCCCCACCGGGTTGTTCACCTCGTGCGCCACCCCGGCCACGAGGCTGCCCAGCGCGGCGAGCTTCTCCGCCTCGATCAGAGTGGTCTGCATCTCGCGCATCTCGGCCAGCGTGGCCTCGGCCTTCTCCTTGGCGCTGCGCAGGTCCTCGTCGGTCTTCCGCTTAGCGATGGCGTTTTCGCGGAAGACGTCGACCGCGCGGGCCATTTCGCCGACCTCGTCCATGGCCCCGAGCCCGGCGATGCGGCGGTCGAACTCGCCCGACATGATGGCGGTCATATCGGCCCGCAACTGCCCGAGCGGGACGCTGATGCTCTGGCCGACGGCGATGCCCATCAGGGCGACCAGCGCCACGAACGCGATGGCCAGCACGGCGAGCTTCACCGCGACGTCCTCGAGCGTGCGGTCGAACCGGGTCTGGGCCGAGCGCTCCAGGTCCTGGATGCCGGCCCGCATGCCGTCGATCGCGTTCGACATGTCATTGGCGTTGCCATCGACGGCCTCGCGCAGCAGCCGGCTCTGGGCCGTGAACCAGCCCCCCAGCACGTTGATCCCCTCCTCGAAGGTCTCGGCCTTGCCGGCCAGCTCGTCGAGGGCGCGGCGCTGGGCCGGGTCCCGGGCCAACGCGATCAGGTCCGGCGCGGCCTGCCGGATCGCCGCCGCGCCGGTCTTGGCCTCCTGGGCCGAGCCGGAGGAACCCGACAGGTAGAACGCGTTCGCGGCCAGGATCATGGCGTTGTAGGCTTCGCGCGAAGCCCCGAGCGCCGCCCAAATCTGGACGTTGGGGTCCGAACTCGCCCCCGAGATCGAACCGTACAGGTTGGCCATGTCCCGGGCCGTGTCGACGATCTTGGTCTCGTAGGCGAGCGAGATCGCCGCCCGGGTGTCGCGCAGCTCATCGAACCCGGCGAGCAGCCGTTCGGTGATGGCGGTGAGGTTCTTGGCCGGCTCGGCGATCAGCTGGTCCAGCCGGGCCTGGACCCGCAGGCGGCTGACGAGCTGCTCGCGCAGGTCGACGATGCGCTCGAGCACGGCCGGGTCGGTCTGGGCGAAGTAGCGGTGGATCAGGCTTTGCAGGCGCTCGGCATCGGCGCCGAGCGAGGACAGAAATCGCTCGGACTGGCGAACCCTGCGGAGGTCGGACCAGGAATCCCCGAGAACCTGGGCGCCGTTCCAGATCAGCCCAAGCAGGATCAACGCCAAGGCCGAGTTCAGCACCGCGATGGCCAGGATGCGCCAGCGGATCGGCGTTCGGCGCACGGCGCCGTCGAACCCCGAGCGGTGCTCCGGGCCGGGGACGGGCGGCTGGTCGGCTCTGTCGGTCATGCGTGGCCGCGGCTCCCCGTCAGCCCTGCCGCGAGCCGCAATCCGTCTCGGCTGTGCTCAGGTTCGGCGACACGCTGCGCCCCTCCGCGGAGTGCCCGGGCTTCGCCCACCCGGCCGGCGACCCGTGGCCCGGCTCTTCGCCGGGGAGCCACCGCATCCCGGGAACGGGGTCTCGAGGTGGAAGAGGGTGCAGGCGTCCGGTTTCCTGCCGATGTCGAGGGGGCGGGCGATGTTTCGGAGACGTGTCGCGGGGCGCCGAGGCGAGCGCGTCACGTCGGCGGCTGCGGCCGGGGCCCGGCGGCCTGGAGCGAACGCGGGGCGCCCGCCGGCCGCTCTCCGGCCGGCGCGGCAGCTTTGCGGCCGAAGCTCAGCGCCTTGGGCCGCTTGGTCCGAAACTGGCCGCGCTCGGCGGCAACGAAGACGAGAGCCACGACGGCGACCGCGGCCGGCCACCACGTCTCGCCCCGATCCAGGCCCGAGAGCGTCAGCGCGAGCCCCGTGGCGAAGGCGGCGACGAGGCCCGGCAGCAAGGGGCCGAAATGCCCGGCCGCGGCCCGGATCCAGGCCCAGAGCGCGAAGGCGGCCGCCCCGACGCCGACGATGCCGAGATCGTACCACAGCACCAGCGCGGGCGTGCCGACGGGTCCGCCGGCAAGGGAATGCGTCACCCCGCGCCGAAAGCTGCCGAGGCCGTGGCCGGTGAGGAGCCGGGCGGGGTCCTGCAGGATGGCGGTGCGCCAGCCCTCCATCGCCGCCGCCCATTGTGGAAACCGGCCGGCGGCGGCCCCATGCAGGCCGAGCACCACCAGGAGGGGAGCCAGCAGCAACGCAAGGGCCAGCAGCAGGGCTGCCCCGTCCGCGCCGCGGCGCCCGAGTAGCTGCACCAGCCCGTACAGCACGGCCCCGGCCGCGAAGCTGAGCGCAGCCGCAGGTTCGGGCCCGAGCGCGGCCGCGACCGCGACGGCGGCCGCGAGACCGATCGCCTGCCCGTCGCGCCCTCGCGACCGCAGCCAGGCGATCGCCGGCCAAGCGTACAGCACGAGCACGCACACGCCGCGCTCGAGGTAGCGGTCCGCCTCGCCCTCCGGTGGCGAATCGTCGAAGGCCGCCAGGGCCGCCACGGCCAGCGCCGCCGCGGCCGCGCCGATGGGCGCGAGATAAAGGTTGGCCGACCTCATCCGGTCGGGCAGCGCCAGGTATCCGGCGAGGGCCACGGCCACCACCATCAGCGTCGCGACCAGCCGCGAGGCGGTCGGACCCGGTGATGGCGTCCACAGCAGCGACAGCGTGGACCAGCCGGCCAGCACGGCCAGCGCCACAGTGACCGGTGACGTGGCGAGCCGGGAAACATTGTCCCGCACCGGGCGCGCCGCGTCGTCCAGCGTGGCCGCCGTGCAGATGAGGGCAAGGCTGATCGCGGCCGCGATCACGAGCCCGGGTGCAGAGAGGAGGGCTCCGAACGGGAGCCCGAGCAGAAGGATCAGGAACCCGACGCGCCTGAGCAGCGCCGCCGAATCGCGGGCCGGATCGACCGCCGGGGGGGGAAGGCGCGCCATCGGGATCGCGAACACGAGAGCCAGGGCCGGAGCGGCCCTGGCGCGGACTCTATCGCGGGCTCGTGAGCAGGGCTGTAGGCCCCGCGCAACACCCGCCGGAGGACGTCAGGCGAGCCCCCTGCCGTCGCGCAGAAAGCGCACGATGGCCGAATAGTCCTCGCCGCCGTGCCCTTCCTCCTGGAATCGCCCGTACAGCGCGGCTGCGGCCGCGCCGAGCGGCGTCGCGGCGCCAGCCGAGCGGGCCGCCTCCTGGGAGAGGCGCAGGTCCTTCAGCATCAGATCGGTCGCGAAGCCGGGCCGGTAATCCGAATTGGCCGCGCTGGTCGGGACGGGCCCCGGCACGGGGCAATGCGTGGTCAGGGCCCAGCACGAGCCGGACGAGGTCGAGGCCACATCGAACAGGGCCTGATGCGAGAGGCCGAGCTTCTCGGCCAGCACGAAGGCCTCGGAAATGCCGATCATCGAGATGCCGAGGATCATGTTGTTGCAGATCTTGGCCGCCTGACCCGCGCCGGCCTCGCCGCAATGCACGACCCGCCGGCCCATCTTGGCCAGGATCGGCTCGCCGCGGGCGAAGGCATCCGGGGAGCCGCCGACCATGAGCGTGAGGGTGGCGCCCTTGGCTCCGACCGTGCCGCCCGAGACGGGCGCGTCGAGCGACATCAGCCCGGCCGCCGCCGCGACCGCATGGGCGCGCCGCGCGCTGTCCACGTCGATGGTGGAACAATCGACCAGCAGCGCGCCCGCGGGCACCGCCGGAACGATCTCGGACCAGACCTGGAGCACATGCTTGCCGGCCGGCAGCATGGTGATCACGACCTCGGCCCCGGCGACCGCCTCGGAGCCGGAGCCGGCGACCGCGATGCCCGCGGCCCGGGCCGTCTCGCACAGCGCCGGCACCACGTCGAAACCGACCACCTGGTGGCCCGCCTGGACCAGATTGGCGGCCATCGGGCCGCCCATGTTGCCGAGCCCGATAAAGGCGATGGTGGTCATCAACATTCCTCCCTGTTGCCGGGCTTCAAGACAGATGGCCGGCTCGGAGGCAAGACGTCGCAGCGGCGAGACTGTGCCGGCGAGGCCCGTCAGCGTCCCACGAGAGCCCTGGCGATGATCACGCGCATGATCTCGTTCGTGCCTTCCAGGATCTGATGCACACGCAGGTCGCGGACGATCTTCTCGATCCCGTATTCAGCGAGATAGCCGTAGCCGCCATGCAGCTGCAGGGCCTCGTTGGCGACCTCGAACCCGACATCCGTGGCGAAGCGCTTCGCCATGGCGCAGCGCTGGGTGGTGTCCGCGTCGCCGCGGTCGTAGGCCGCCGCCGCCGCATAGAGCATCATGCGGGCCGCCTCGAGTTCCGTCGCCATGTCGGCGAGCCGGAATTGCAGCGCCTGGAAGGCGTCGAGCCGCTGCCCGAAGGCCTTGCGCTCGCGCATGTAGCCGAGCGTCTTGTCGAGCGCGGCCTGCGCGCCGCCGAGCGAACAGGCCCCGATATTGAGCCGGCCGCCGTCGAGGCCGGCCATGGCGATCCGGAAGCCGATGCCCTCGTCACCGAGCCGGTTCGCGACCGGGACGCGGCATTCGTCGAAGACGACCTGCCGGGTGGGCTGCGCGTTCCAGCCCATCTTGCGCTCGTTCGGTCCGAAGGACAGTCCGGGCGCATCGCCGGGAACCACGAGGGTGGAGATGCCCTTCGGCCCCTCCCCGCCGGTCCGGAGCATGACGACGTAGAGGTCGGCCGCACCCGCCCCCGAGATGAACTGCTTGGAGCCGTTCAGGACGTAGTGGTCGCCGTCCAGCCGGGCCGTGGTCCGGAGCGCCGCCGCGTCCGAGCCCGAGCCAGGCTCGGTCAGGCAATAAGAGGCGAGCAGGTCCATGGTGCAGAGGCCCGGCAGCCAGCGTCCGCGCTGCTCCTCCGTGCCCCAGCGGTCGATCATCCAGGCCGACATGTTGTGGATGGAGATATACGCCGACACGGTCGGGCAGCCGGTGGCCAGGGCCTCGAAGATCAACGCCGCATCGAGCCGGGTCAGCGCCGAGCCGCCGACATCCTCGCGGATGTAGATGCCGCCCATGCCGAGCGCCGCGGCCTCGCGCATCACATCGACCGGAAAATGCTTCTCCTCGTCCCAGCGCAGCGCATGCGGGGCCAGCTTCTCGGCTGCGAAATCGCGGGCCATGTCGCGGATGGCGACCTGGTCCTCGGGCAGGGCAAACAGGCTCATTCAGGTCTCCACGCGGGCTCGGTCGCGAGCCTCGCCTTCTCTGTCCCGGACACCCCGGCCGCAGCACCGCCCCGAGGTTCAGGGGCGCTTCAGCCGGCGTTGCGGCCGCGCCATTCCTCGATGAAGCCGATGCAGGTCTCGGCGTCGGACACGTCGACATAGCGGCGGCCGATGTCGCGGAGGTTGTCGCGATGCGGCCCCTCCTCATGGTCGCCGACGCAATCCTCCGGCACGATCGTGCGAAAGCGCCACGAGAAGCTGTCGATCGAGGTCGCCCGGATGCAGCCGCTCGTGGTGCAGCCCGTGACGATGACGGTGTCCACGCCCTCCTTCAGGAAATACGGCGCGGCGCCGGTCTGGAAGAAGATTGAGGGCCCGGATTTCGTGACCGCGAGGTCATAGGAGGGATCGTAGATCTCGGGGTCGATCTCGGTTCCGGGCGCGCCGTGGAGAAAGGTCTCCCGCACCGCGCTGATCTTCCAATGCGGCATCTCGCGCTCGTTGAGATAGGCCGTGTTGCAGGTCGCGACCGGGACGCCGGCGCGCCGCGCCGCCTCGAGCAACCGACGGGTGTTCTGCACGGCCCGCATGATCAGGGGCGCCCCGCCGAGCGGGTAGCGGGCGTCCGTGAAGCCCGTCTGGAAGTCGACGACGACGATGCCGGGCTTGCGGCCGAAACCGACCGGCGTGTCGCCGTAGGTGCGGCGCGAATAATCGTCCATGTCTGAACTCCTGGCCGCGTCATGGTGGCGCGTGCCGACCCACCGGGCAATCCCGGATTCCTGCATGCGAGCATGTCCGGCCCGGTCTTTCCACGGGGGCCCGGCTTCCGTAGCGTCCGGGCACCATAAAGGGAGGCACGACAAGGTGATGGCGGGGGGGCGCGAGGAGCGATCGGCACAGGCCGGAGCCCTGGAAGCAGGCGGAGCCACAGAGGCGCCGCTCGCTGGGTTGAGGGTGGTCGAGGTCTCGGCCTTCGTGGCCGCGCCGCTCGGCGGCATGACACTGGCCCAGCTCGGCGCGGAGGTGATCCGCATCGACCCAATCGGCGGCAACATCGACATCGGCCGCTGGCCGCTCGCGCCGGGCGGCACCAGCATCTACTGGGCCAGCCTGAACAAGGGGAAGCGCTCGGTCGCGCTGGCGCTGAACACCCCGGAGGGCCAGGAGCTCGCGAGCGCCCTGATCTGCGCGCCGGGGCCGGACACCGGCGTCGTGCTGACCAACCTGCAGGCCCGCGGCTGGCTCGGCTACGACACCCTTGCGCAGCGGCGGCCCGACCTGATCATGGCCGAGCTGACCGGCAATCCCGATGGGTCGAGCGCGGTCGATTACACGGTGAATTGCGCCAGCGGCTTTCCGACCGCGACCGGGGCGACCGAGGAGCCGGTCAACCATGTGCTGCCGGCCTGGGACGTGGCGGCGGGCCTCTATCTCACCACCGCGATCCTGGCGGCCGACCGCATGCGGTCGCGCGGCCGCGGCGGCCAGCGCATCACCCTCGCCCTCGCCGACGTGATGCTCGCCACCGTGGCGAACCTCGGCTACGTGGCCGACGTGCAGGTCAACGGCGACAGCCGGGGCGCCCTCGGCAACGACCTCTACGGCGCCTTCGGGCGCGATTTCCGCACCGCGGACGGCCGGTCCGTGATGGTGGCTGCCTTCTCAAACCGCCAGTGGCGTGCCCTCGGCGAAGCGACCGGGCTCGCGGCCAAGCTCGAGCTGATCGGCCCGCTGCTCGATGTCGACATGACCACGGAAGGCGGGCGCTTCGAGGCCCGGGACGCCATCGCGGCCGTGCTGGCGCCCTGGTTCGCGGCGCGCGGGCTCTCCGAGGTGCGGGCCGCCCTCGATGGGCGGGGCGTGCTCTGGGGGCCCTACCAGAGCTTTCAGCAACTCGTGCAGGAGGACGCGCGCTGCTCGCCCGCGAACCCGCTGTTCGGCGAGATCGACCAACCGGGCGTTGGTCGCGTTCTGGCCCCGCGCTTCCCGCCGGGGCTACTGGGACGACCCGCCCCTCAGCCGGCGCCGCCGCACGGCAGCGACACGGAAGCGGTGCTTCGGTCCGTGCTGGGCCTCAGCGCCCGGGAGGTGGACGGATTGCGCCAGCGCCGGGTGATCGGCGGCGCGCCGCCGGCCTAGGCCGCGACACAGAACCGAGCTGGGCGGGGCGCCGGAGCCCCGCTGCCGGGCGGCGAGGCCCGACCGAGCCTATTGCAGCGCCTTCACTTCGCAGCGTGCGTAATCCCCGCTCGCCTGCACAAAGGCGTTGAGCTGGCCGATATAGCTCTCGGCCGCCGCCCTGAAGCCCGGCAAGGCCGCATTATAGGCCTTGATGGCGTCGTTGTAGCTGTGGCTTTCCCAGCCGAGGCAGCCCGGCGAGCCGGGTTTCGCGTCCGCGCAGGCCGGCTTGGCCGGGAGGGCGGGCTTTGCCGGCCGCGACGCGGGATCGGGCGGAACGGGCGGCACGCAGGCCGCCCAGACCGGTTGCACGGACAGCGCAGCCGCGAGCCAGGTGGCCGCGAGGACGCGGCGTCGCCGCGCCCCCCGTCCGGCTCTCCCGGCGGCCGCCACCGGCCTACTGCATCAGCGGGATGGTGAACTCGGCGCCTTCCTTGACGCCGCTCGGCCAGCGCGAGGTGACCGTCTTGGTCTTCGTGTAGAAGCGCACCGAATCCGGCCCGTGCTGGTTCAGGTCGCCGAAGCCCGAGGCCTTCCAGCCCCCGAACGTGTAGTAGGCGATCGGAACCGGGATCGGCACGTTGATGCCGACCATGCCGACCTGGACCTTGGCCGCGAAGTCACGCGCCGCGTCGCCGTCGCGGGTGAAGATCGCGACGCCGTTGCCGTATTCGTGCTCGTTCGGCAGCCGCAGGGCCTCGTCGTAATCCTTGGCCCGCACGACCGACAGGACGGGTCCGAAGATCTCCTCCTTGTAGATCCGCATGTCGGAGGTGACCTCGTCGAAGAGGCAGCCGCCCATGTAGAAGCCGTTCTCGTAGCCCTGCATGCGGAAGTCGCGGCCGTCCACGACGAGCTTGGCGCCCTCCTGGATGCCGGTCTCGACATAACCCTTGATCTTGTCGAGGGCGGCCCGCGTCACGACCGGGCCGAAATCGGCCGACGGATCGGTGGAGGGCCCAACCTTCAGCGCCTCGACCCGGGGGATCAGCCGCTCGAGGAGCTTGTCGGCAGTGGCCTGCCCGACCGGCACCGCGACCGAGATCGCCATGCAGCGCTCGCCGGCGGAGCCGTAGCCCGCCCCGATCAGCGCATCGACCGTCTGGTCCATGTCCGCGTCGGGCATGATGATCATGTGGTTCTTGGCGCCGCCGAAGCATTGCGCGCGCTTGTTGGAGCGTGCGGCCCGCTCGTAGATGTACTGCGCGATCGGCGAGGAGCCGACGAAGCCCACGGCCTTGATGTCGGCGTCGTCGAGGATCGCGTCGACGGCCTCCTTGTCGCCGTTGACGACGTTGAGGATGCCGGCCGGGAGGCCCGCTTCCATCATCAGCTCGGCGAGGCGCATCGGCACGCCGGGATCACGCTCGGACGGCTTCAGGATGAAGGCGTTGCCGCAGGCGATGGCCGGGGCGAACTTCCACATCGGGATCATGGCCGGGAAGTTGAACGGCGTGATGCCGGCCACGACCCCGAGAGCCTGGCGCATCGAGTAGATGTCGATGCCGGGTCCGGCGCCCTCCGTGTACTCGCCCTTCATCAGGTGCGGGATGCCGGTCGCGAATTCCGCCACCTCGACGCCGCGCTGGATATCGCCCTTGGCGTCCGGAACGGTCTTGCCGTGCTCGCGGGCCAGGATGTCGGCGAGTTCGTCGTAATGCTGGTTCACGAGGTCGACGAAGCGCACGAGCACGCGCGCGCGCCGCTGCGGGTTGGTGGCGGCCCAGGCCGGCTGCGCCGCCTTGGCGTTCTCGATCGCGGCACGAACCTCGGCTCGGCTGGCGAGGGCGACCTTGGCCCGCACGTCACCCGTCATGGGTTCGAAGACGTCCCCGGTTCGGCCGGAGGTTCCGGCGACCCGCTTGCCGCCGATGAAATGCCCGTAATCCAGCATGGAAATGATCCTTTCAGTGTCGTTGGGCGGCCGATCTCAGGCGGCGCGCACGATGTCGAATTGTCCGGTCTTGCGGAAACGGGTGAGGTAGCCCGGCACGATCGCCTCCAGGGCCTGGGGCACGATGCCGAGCCCCTGCAGCGTGCGGCCCTCCGCGACCGCGGCGTCGGACACGACGTTGTCGGTCTGGAGCAGCTCGACCTGGTCGCGCGTCAGCTTCACGGCGTTGGGCAGGAGCCCGAGCGTCAGGGCGTCGACGATCTCGAGCAGCCGGGCCTGCGCCCGCGCCGCCCCGAGCGGCATCGGCACGAGAAGGCGCCGGCGCTCTGTCACCTGGAGCACATAGGACACGAGTTCGCGCAGCGTGCGGATCTCCGGCCCGCCGAGCTCGTAGACCTGTCCGCCCCGCGCCGCGCCGTCGACGGCCTTGGCGACCGCCTCGGCCACGTCGCCGACAAAGACCGGCTGGAAGCGCGTGTCGGCGCCGGCAAGCGGCAGCACCGGCAGGGCGCGGGCCAGCGAGGCGAAGCGGTTGAAGAAGCTGTCGCCCTGCCCGAACAGCAGCGAGGGACGGACGATCACGGCGTCCGGCCGCGCGCTGAGCACGGCCTGCTCGCCCTGCGCCTTGCTGCGGGCGTAGACGGAGGGCGAGGTGAGATCGGCCCCGAGGGCCGAGACATGGACCAGCGGCACGCCGGCGGCGGTCGCCTCGGCAATCACCCGGGGGCCCGCGGCCTGGACTTCATGAAAGCCCTGGCGCCCGGTTTCCTGGAGGATGCCGACCAGGTTCACCACCGCGTCCGCGCCCGCGATGGCGCTTCGGACCGACTCGTCGAAGCGCAGATTCGCCTGCACGAGCTGGATCTGGCCGACCACGCCGAGAGGCTGGAGGAAGAAGCCCAGATTGGGCCGCCGCACGGCGACGCGGATCCGGTAGCCGCTGCGGGCGAGGTCGCGCACCACATGCCGGCCGAGAAAGCCTGTGCCGCCGAACACCGTCACGAGCTTCGGCGATTGACGCATCGCGTCCATGAGAGAGCTCCCGGCGCGCGAACGCGCGCCCTTTGGCGCCGTCCATAGCGGAAGGCGCGCGAACCTGTGAAGCCGCTGCGGCCCCGAGCGGACCGGGAATCGCCGAACTTCCCCCTTCGGGGGATTGCGAGCGCGGCGACCCTGGGGCAGCCTCGGGCAGGAGGCTCCGATGGCCCGCCTGTTCCAGCTTGTCGCCCTCGCCCTCGCGGCCGCCCTGGCGGTGCTGCCTGCCCGCGCCGCCGAGGACAGCTGCCCCGGGCTGGTCGCGGCTCGCACTCTGCCGGTCGTCCCTGCCGCGCTGGCGCCCGACGAGGTGCAACTCACCTATGTCGGCCACGCGACATTCCTGTTCGAAACGCCCTCCGGCCTGCGCATCGCGACCGATTACAACGACTATGTCCGGCCGAACGTCACGCCCGACATCGTGACCATGAACCGGGCCCACTCGACGCATTATTCGACCAATCCCGAGCCCGGGATCCGGCAAATCCTGCGCGGGTGGCGGCCGGAGGGCGGCCCGGCTCGGCACGACGTGCAGATGAGCGACGTCCGCATCCGCAACGTCCCGACCAACATCCGCCAATGGGGCGGCGAGACCACCCTGCCCGACGGCAATTCCATCTTCGTGTTCGAGGCCGCCGACCTGTGCATCGCCCATCTGGGCCACCTGCACCACACGCTCACGCCCGAGCACCTGAAGCAGCTCGGCCGCATCGACGTGCTGCTGGTCCCCGTGGACGGCAGCTACACGCTGGATCTCGACGGCATGATGGAGGTCGTGGCCAGCATCAATCCGCGGGTCGTGATCCCGATGCACTTCTTCGGCCTGTCCACCCTGAACCGCTTCCTGGCCCGGGCGGAGGGGCAGGGCTACGCGGTAGAACGCCGGGCCGCCCCAACCGTCACGTTGAGCCGCGCCGCCGTGCAGGGCATGCAGAAGGTGCTCGCTCTGCCCGGCCGCTGAGCTCCGCTGGCGGCCTCCGGCGGGATCAGACCGTTTCCGTTCCGACCAGATCGATGCCGAAGCCTGCGACGCCGACATAGGCGCGCGGGCCGCTGGCCAGGGTCCGGATCGAGGTGACGCCGAGATCGCGCAGGATCTGCGCCCCGACGCCGACCTCGCGCCACTGGCGCGTGCGGTCGGCCTCCGAGCCGGCCCCGGCTTCGTCCGGAAACCCCGTCATCGGCACGCCGGCGGTCCCTTCCCGAAGGTAGACAAGGACGCCCCTGCCCTCGTCCCGGAAGCGCTTCAGCGAAGCCGCGATCACACGGCCGCCGCCCAACACGTCGGCCACCACATTGGCCCGATGCAGCCGGGCCAGGACATTGCGGCCGTCGCCAACGCGGCCGAACACGAAGGCGTAGTGCTGCACCGCGTCGAAAGGAGTCGCGTACGCATAGCCCGTGAGTTCGCCGATCTCGGTCATCACCGGGAAGGTGCCGATGCGCTCGACCAGCTTCTCGCGTGACTGCCGATAGGAGATGAGATCGGCCACCGAGAGGCGCTTCAGGCCGTGCTTGGCCGCGAAGGCGGTGATCTGGTCACCCTTCATCACGGTGCCGTCGTCGTTGGCGAGTTCGCAGATCACGCCCACCGGCGGCAGCCCGGCGAGCCGGCAGAGATCCACCGCCGCCTCGGTATGTCCCGACCGCATCAGGACGCCGCCCTCGCGGGCGATCAGCGGGAAGACGTGGCCGGGGCGCACGAAATCCGCCGCTCCCATGTTGCCGTTGGCAAGGGCCCGCACCGTGTTGGTGCGCTGCTCGGCCGAGATGCCGGTGGTCAGCCCGTGCCGCACGTCGACCGTGACCGTGAAGGCCGTGCCGAGCGGCGCGTCGTTCGAGGCCACCATCGGGTCCAGCCTGAGCCGCTTCGCCTCGGCGCCGGTGACGGGCGCGCACACGATGCCGCAGGTGTTGCGGATGATGAAGGCCATCTTCTCCGGGGTGCAGAGAGAGGCCGCGACGACGAGATCGCCCTCGTTCTCGCGGTCGTCGTCGTCGGTGACGACCACGATTTCGCCCCGGGCGAAGGCCTCGATGGTGTCGGGAATAGGGTCGGACATGGGCTCTCGGAGGTGAAGGCGGCGGCGGTCGGCGGCGGGCGGGGCGGCTAGGCCCCGCCGACCTGCCCGCGATGCCTCAAGTAATGATCCGCCAGCACGCAGGCCACCATGGCCTCGCCGACCGGCACGGCCCGGATGCCGACACAGGGGTCGTGCCGGCCCTTGGTGACGATGTCGGCCGCCCTGCCCTCCCGGTCCACCGTCATGCGGGGCCGCAGGATGGAGGAGGTCGGCTTCACGGCGAAGCGGCAGACCACGGCTTGGCCGGTGGAAATGCCGCCCAGGATGCCGCCGGCGCGGTTCGACAGAAAGGTCGGGGCGCCGGCATTGCCGGGCCGCATCTCGTCGGCATTGTCCTCGCCGCGCAGCGCCGCCGCCGCAAAGCCGTCGCCGATCTCCACGCCCTTGACGGCGTTGATGGACATCAGGGCCGCGGCCAATTCGGCATCGAGCTTGCCGTAGATCGGGGCGCCGAGCCCCGGGGGCACGCCCTCGGCCACGATCTCGACCACGGCCCCGATGGAAGATCCGTCCCGGCGGATGGCGTCGAGTTCGGCCGCCCAGGCTTCCGCCGCGACCGGGTCCGGGCAGAATAGCGGATTGCGGCCGACCTCGTCCCAATCGAAGCGGCTGCGGTCGATCGCGTGCGCACCCATCTGCACCACGGCGCCCCGGATGGTGACGCCAGGCAGGATCTTGCGGGCGATGGCGCCGGCCGCGACGCGGGCCGCCGTCTCGCGGGCCGAGGAGCGGCCGCCGCCGCGATAGTCCCGCACGCCGTATTTGCGGTCGTAGACGTAATCGGCATGGCCCGGCCGATAGAGGTCGCGGATGGCCGCGTAGTCCTTGGAGCGCTGGTCGGTGTTCTCGATCAGGAGAGCGATGGGGGTGCCGGTCGTGACCGGGCCGGGCAGGCGCTCGTCGGCGAAGGTGCCGGACAGGATGCGGACCTGATCGGGCTCGCGCCGCTGCGTGGTGAAGCGCGACTGGCCGGGCCGGCGCCGGTCCAGATCCTCCTGGATGTCGGCCTCCACGAGCGGGATGCCGGGCGGGCAGCCGTCGACCACGCAGCCGAGAGCGGGCCCGTGGCTTTCGCCGAAGGTGGTGACGCGGAAGAGGTGGCCGAAGGTGTTATGCGACATCGCCGGCCGGCATGTACGGCCAAAGCGCGGGCGAGTCAGCCCGCCCGCGCCCGAAAGCGCCGCCTCAGGCGGCGATTCGCTGCGGGGCCGGGGCGTGGATCACCGGCACGGCCGGGGCGCCCTCCCATTCGGAATGGGCGGGGATCGACTCGCCCTTCATGATCACGGTGAGCGGGCGCAGCATGGCGAACTCGCCGACGCGGCTGTCGTAGAGCACGGTCGCATTGGCCCCGACCGTGACGCCCCGGCCGAGATCGACCCGGCCGACCTTCATCACCCGATCCTCGTAGAGATGCGTCTGCAGCGCCGACATGTCGTTGATGGTGCAGAAATCGCCGATCCGGACACAGTCGAACTCGGTGATGTCGGTGGACAGCATGCAGATGCCCTGGCCGGTCTTGGTGCCGAGGAGGCGCAGGAACCAGGGCAGAAACGGGGTGCCCTGGAGATGTTCCAGCAGCACCTTGCCGGCGAGGCCCCAATAGAGAACCGCGACGGCCTCCGTCCGCATGGCCCACCAGGACCACATCGGTTTCATCAGGGGCTCGTAGCGCCCCATCAACGCCCATTTCACGCAGACCACGATCAGCGCCTGCGTGATCGCGATGGCGGTGGCTGCGAAGATGAAGCTCGCGACCAGCGTGCCCCAATCGTGGCGCAGCACGGCCGGGTAGAAGAGGTTGTCGACGGCCGCGATCCCGAGCGAGATGAACAGCATGGCCGGGAACGAGGTGTGCAGCGTTTCGAAGGCGAGCCGCCACATCTTCATGCGGCGGCTCGGCGTGTAGGTAGCGGCAGCCCCGAGCACCACCTTTTGACGGGTCGGGAGCTTGATCGGCGGCGAGCCGAACCAGGTGTCGCCGGAGGCCATCTCCGCGTTCGAGGGCGGCTTCGACTTGATGCCGATCAGCACGTCGTCCGGAATCTGGGAGCCCGGCGGCACCACGGCGTCGTTGCCGATGAAGACGCGGGCGCCGGTCTGGACCGGCTCCAGCGTCATCCAGCCGCGCCGCACCTCCTCGTCGCCGAACACCACCTCATCGGCGATGAAATTCCCGGCCCCGATGCCCACGATGTCGTAGCGGCCCGACAGGTTGGTCGAGATCTCCGCCCCCTGGCCGATCTTGGCCCCCATCAGCCGGTACCAGGCCCGCATATAGATGGTGGCGAACAGGCTGGAGAGCGTTTCGAGCGTCACCTCGGTGCCGAGCGAAACGATCCATTTCCGCATGTAGAAGCCGGAGAAGATGGCGTGCCGGCCGGACCGCACCTTGGGCAGCACCGCCCAGCGCAGCGCCGCGATCAGCAGGACGGTCACGGCCGTCATGGCGATCGCCGTCGGCCAGGTGATCAGCGGCAGGTACCAGTAATAGCTCACCTCGAAGGTGGCGGAGAGCGAATCGTCGATCCGGTCGAAGAGGTAGAAGGCCGGGAAGATGGGCAGGAGGCTGACGGCCGGAATCAGCAACAGCATCAGGCCGTAGATCAGTCCGAGGCCGAGGCGCCGTCTGGTCGTGGCGTCCGCATGCGGCGGCAGGGCGGACAGGTCCACCACGCCCACCTCGCGGCCGGGAGAGCCGTCCCAGACGGCCCGGGGCGGCACGGTGGTCCCCTCCGGCACCACGGTGAGGTCGCGCAGTTCGGAATGGTCCCCGAGGCGCGCCCCGCTCGACACCACGCAGGAGGTGCCGACCAGCACGTCGGCCCCGATCTCGATCCGCCCGACCACAAAGCTGTTGCCGGTCACCTCCACGTTGTGGAGCACGCATTTCGACCCGAGCACGCTGCCGGCGCCGATGGACACGAGGTCGGCAGCGCCGACATGCAGGTCCGCGATCACGGCGTCGCGGCCCACCTTGGCGCCGATCAGGCGAAGGTAGATCGCCATGGCGGGCGAGCCCTGCAGCCACTTGATGTGGACCAGCGTCAGGATCCGGCTGACCAGCCACCACCGGAAGTAGTAGGTTCCCCAGAGGGGATACCGGCCTGGCTTCATGCGGCCGATGATCAGCCATTTCGAGGCGATCGCGATCGCGCCCGTCACCACGTTGATCATCATGTAGACGAGCAGGATGGCCAGAACTTCGGCCCACCATTCCAGACCCTCGCCGACAATGATCAGGTAGGTCAGGAACACGCCCAGCCACTGCGTGGTGGCGAGCGCGATGACGAAGGGCAGCGCGACGGCCTGGGCGAGCCCGCACAGGAAGCGCCGGCGCAGCGGCGGCGGCTCGAAGGAGAGGTCGCGGATCACGGTGTCGGCACCGGCCCCGCCGGTGCGGGCGATGAGATCGTCCGACATCGCCCGCAGGGTGCGGTGGCGATAGACGTCCTGCAGCGTGATGGAGGCGAGCGCCGGCGCCTCCCGGACGGCGGAGACGAAGCGCGCGGCCAGCAGCGAGTGGCCGCCCAGATCGGCGAAGAAATCCGCCTCGAGCCCGATCGCCTGGTTGCCCAGGCTGCGCTTGGCCGCGACCAGCAGCGCCGCCTCGGTCTCGTTGGCCGGGGGCTCCTGCTCTCCGGCATCAGCCCCGAAGCCGATCGGCGCCGCCCGCAGCGCCTTGCGGTCGACCTTGCCGGACGATAGGCGGGGCAGTTCGGCCACCCGCTCGAAATGGTCGGGCACCATGTAGGCCGGCAGGTCGCGCCGCAGACGAGCCCGAAGCTGCGCCGTGGCGAGGTCGGTGTCGCGCTCCGGCACCAGAAAGGCGACGAGCCGGTCGATGCCGTCGTCCTGGCGCAACACCACGGCGGCCTGCCCCACCCCTTCGAGCTGACCGATGCGGGTCTCGATCTCGCCGAGTTCGACCCGGAAGCCGCGTATCTTGACCTGGTCGTCGATGCGGCCGTGGAACGCGAGATCTCCGGCGGGCGTGAGGCTGACCGCGTCCCCCGATCGATACAGGATCGGATCGGCGCCCCCGGGCGCAAAGGGGTTGGCGACGAACTTCTCCGCCGTCAGCTCCGGCCGTTTCAGGTAGCCCCGGGCCACGCCCGGACCGCCGATCCAGAGTTCGCCCGGCTGGCCCGGCTCGCAGAGCCGGCCGGCCTCGTCGACCACATAGGCCGTGTAGTTTGCGATTGGCCGGCCGATGGTGACCGGCTGCCCGGGCAGGGCCTCACAGGCCGTCGCCACCACGGTCGCCTCGGTCGGACCATAGGTGTTGAACAGGCGGCAGCCCGGCTTCGCCCAGCGCTGGACGAGCGGCGCCGGCAGCGCTTCGCCGCCCATCAGGATGAGCCGGAGGCTCGGCACCGGCCGGCTCAGCATGGCGAGCAGGGTCGGCACCGTGTCCAGCACCGTGACACCGGCCGCCTCCAGGAGGTCGGGCAGGCGCTCGACGTCGCCGATCATGGCCGGGCTGGCCACAAACAGCGTCGCGCCGACCATGAGCGGAATCCAGATCTCCTCCATCGAGAGATCGAAGGCGACCGAGGCGCCCTGGAACACCACGTCGTCGGCCCGGAAGCCGTAAAGCTCGTTCCCGGCGCGCAGGAAGTGGCAGATGTTCCGCTGCGTCACGACGATGCCCTTCGGCACGCCGGTCGAGCCGGAGGTGTAGATCATGTAGGCGGCGTGCTCGGGCGTGAGCCCGCGCGCCCGCGGATCGAGCGGGGCTTGGTCGGCAGGGTCGACGAGCTGGGCGGCGGTCAGGATGGGCGCGCCGGTCGGGGCGCGCGGCGACAGCTCCGGGCTGGTCAGCAGCCCCTTGGCACCGGCATCGGCGAGGCACACGGCGATGCGGTCGGCCGGCGCCTCGGCGTCAAAGGGAAGCCAAGCCGCACCGGTCTTGGTGACGGCGATCTGCGCCACCAGAAGGTCGACCCCGCGCTCCATCCAGAGCCCGACCACGTCCCCAGGGCCGATGCCGAGCCTGACCAGGCCGCGCGCGATGCCCTCGGACGCGGCGTCCACGTCGCGGTAGCTGAGCCGGCGCGCGCCGAAGATCATGGCGCAGTGATCGCCCCGGGCCCGGGCAGTCGCCGCGAAGATCTCCGCCAACGTTTCGTCGCGCAGGAGGTCGTCGCGGACCGCTCCGCGCAGCACCGCTCCGGCGCGGACCGGCGTGGTCGTCCGCAATGCGTCAGCCGCAGCGGTCATCTGGCACCCACATCCACCGCACGGCGGCGCCGCACGGTCCTCCCTGTCCGATCGTTCCTGAACGGAGCCAATCGGTTGGGACCAAGTCTAGCCCAAAGGTCAGGTATCGGACCACCGGTGGCGGCCCGACTCGAGGAGGAGCACGCGACCTTGCCAGATATCGACCCGCGGCGCCTCGTGCTCCGCGACGCCGGCCAGGAGGTTCAGGAGGACGCGCGCGACCCCGCCATGAGACACGAGGAGCGTCGGCCGGTTCAGCTCGGCCACCACCGGCCGCAGCCGCTCGCGCAGCATGGCATAGCTCTCGCCGTCGGGAGGCGTGAAATTCCACTTGTCGCGCTCGCGCAAGGAGGCGAGCGCCGCATCGTGCCGGCGGACCTCCCGCCAGGTCTGCCCTTCCCAGCGCCCGAAGGTGAGTTCAACGAGGCGCGGGTCGCGCCGGTACGCGCCGGGGGCCAGCCCGAGCGCGCCGCGCAAGATCTCCATGGTCTCGACGGTGCGGGAGAGCGGGCTCGCCACGAAGTCGAGTTCGGCCGGCTCCGCGACCATCTGGGCGAGCGCGCGGCCGGCGGCCTCCGCCTGGACCCGGCCGACCGGGTTCAGCGCGATGTCCTTCTGCCCTTGAAGGCGCGCCTCGGCGTTCCAGTCGGTTTCGCCATGGCGGACGAAATAGATGGTCGGGGTCAGGACGCCTGCTCGCGCTCGAGCGAGAGATCCGGCGCGTCGGGATTCTTCATCCCGACGACGTGGTAGCCTGCATCGACGTGCAGGATCTCGCCCGTAACCCCGCGCGACATGTCCGACACGAGGTAGGACGCGGTCTCGCCCACCTCCTCGATGGTCACGGTGCGACGGAGCGGAGAATTATATTCGTTCCACTTCAGGATGTAGCGGAAGTCACCGATGCCGGAGGCGGCCAGCGTCTTGATCGGACCGGCCGAGATGGCGTTGACCCGGATGCCACCCGGGCCGAGATCGGCCGCCAGGTAGCGCACGGAGGCCTCCAGGGCGGCCTTGGCCACGCCCATGACGTTGTAATGCGGCATCCACTTCTCGGCGCCGTAATAGGTCAGCGTCAGGAGCGAGCCGCCGCCCGGCATCAGCTTCTCGGCGCGCTGCGCCACCGCCGTGAAGGAATAGCAGGAGATCAGGAGCGACTTGGTGAAATTGGCCTCGCTCGTTTCCACGTAACGGCCCGTGAGCTCGTCCCGGTCCGAGAAGGCGATGGCGTGGACCACGAAATCGAGTCGGCCCCAGAGCTGGGCCGTGGCCGCGAACACGGCATCCAGGCTGGCCGAGTCGGTGACGTCGCAATGGCCGACCACATGGCCGCCGAGCGCCTGGGCCAGCGGCTCGACCCGCTTGCGCAGCGCGTCACCCTGATAGGTGAAGGCGAGGTCGGCCCCATGCTGGCGGGCAACCTTGGCGATGCCATAGGCGATCGAGCGGTTGTTCGCGACCCCCATGATGAGGCCTCGCTTCCCCGCGAGCAGACCCTCTGCCTTGTCCGCCATGAACCACCCGAACTGTCCGGCACCTCCGGAGCGGTGCTGTTTAGCCGAGGCTCCCAGGCGACGAAAGTCCCGGCTTTCGGCCCCAGCCGGACACTGGCCCTCAGGTGAAGCGGTCGGAGGCCACCCGAGGCGGTCGGGAGCGCTCGGCCGGGCAGAGGGCGAGGGCACCCAGCGCGGCCTCCGCCTCCTCGCGAAAACCCTGCCAGAACTTGTCGGCGTAATCCTCCGGAGTTTCGGCTTCGCGCAGGTCGCCGGCGGCACGCCTGTGCGTTTTGCGCCACCAGGCGGCCGCGATGGCGCGGGCCACGGCGCGGGTCTTCTCGTCCATTCTGCCCTCGGGCGCTGCTCTGGGGCGTAATGCGCGGAGCGTCGGCTGGTGCCCGCGGCTCTGCGGCCAGGGTTGACGAGCGGTTAAGGGAGGGCGGCCAGGGGCCGCCCCTCAGTCGACCTTTGCGGCTCGGCGGGAGCGGGCGTACTCGGCCAGGGCGTCGTCCGGGGCGTCCGGCAGGCGGATCTCGGCCGTCACCAACAGGTCGCCCCGACCGGCTTTGGTGGGCAGGCCCTGACCACGCAGCCGGAACGTGCGGCCGGAGGAGGTCATGGGCGGCACGTTCATCTCGACCGCGCCGGTCGGCGTCGTGACCCGGACCTTGCCGCCCAGCACCGCGTCCTCGAGGTCGATCGGGCAGCGCGTGCGCAGGTCCGCACCCTCGATCACGTAGCGGTCCTGGGGCGCGATTTTGATGGTGAGGAGCACGTCTCCGGCCTGGCCGCCGCCCTGCCCCGGCGCGCCCAGCCCCCGGAGCCGGATCGTCTGCCCCTCAGTCACGCCGGGCGGGACGGTGACATCCACCTCCCGGCCGCCGGGCAGCGTGAGACGTTGGCGGGCTTCCGCCGCGATCTCCTCGACCGTGACGGTGAGGATGGCCTGCACGTCCTCCCCCCGGCGCGAGCGCGAGCGCGAGCCGCGCATCGCTTCCCCGAACAGGTGCGAAAAGATGTCCTCGCCTCCACCCGCACCCGGGCTCGCGCCCGCCCCGGCGCCGGGGCCACGCGGACCGGCCCCTCCGAAGCCGAACGAGAACCCCTCGAAGCCCTCGCGGCCATGGCCGCCGGCGCCGAAGCCCTCGAAGCCCTGGAATTTGGGCTTGCCCTCGCCGTCGATCTCGCCGCGGTCGAACTGGGCCCGTTTAGCCGGATCGCCGAGGATCTCGTAGGCGGCATTGACCTCGGCGAACTTGTCCTTGGCCGTGCCGTCGCCGGCATTGCGGTCGGGATGGTGCTGCTTCGCGAGCTTGCGGAAGGCCTTCTTGATCTCGGCCTCATCCGCCCGGCGCGCGACGCCCAGGATCTCGTATGGGTCTCGCATGAAGGGCTCCAGACGCCGCATCGCGTCACGCGGCGGAACACGCACTCCATGTAGGAAGGGTGTTGCCCGAATGCAACGATGCCGGGATCAGACCGGTTTGCGCCAGGGCCTGACATCCACGATCCGCCACTCGTCTGCCGACAGGCGGCACCCCGTGCCCTGGAGCGAAGAGGTGCGGCCCGGGAAGGTGATGGTGGCGATGAACGAGCGGCAGATCTCGTTGTCCCTGACAAAGGGCTGCGCGACGGGCGTGAACGTGCCGCCGATCTCGCTGTCGGGATTATCCCACTTCACGGCGGAACCGTTTCCCTGCGGGTCGAGCGCGATCGCGAGCGCGCCGCGGGCCCGGCGCCAATCTTCCTGGCCGAGATCGGGCGAGAGCGGCGAGGCCGCCTCCGGCCGCGTGATCGAGCCGGTCGTCTCGACGCGCTCGTCCGACAGCCCCCCGACTGCGACGCTGCAGGCCGATAGCAGCACGGCCGAGGTGGCAGCCGTCAGAACACGCGACGCCCACCGGTACGCTTCGCCCACGTCGAACCCTGCCTTATATCGATCCATGTCGGCCGGCCATTCTGGTCGATGATCGAGTGAGGCGAGATAACACCGTGGACAGCTTAACAACCGGTGAGTTCACGGAGGCGGAGGAGCCCTTCCGGCTGTTCACGGCCTGGATGCAAGACGCGAAAGCGTCCGAACCGAACGATCCGGACGCGGCTGCGCTGGCGACCGTGGACCGCGACGGGCTGCCCGATATCCGCATGGTCCTGATGCGGGGCGCCGATGAGAGGGGCTTCGTGTTCTACACCAACAGCGAATCGGCCAAGGGCGTCGAACTTGCCTCCCAGCCCAAGGCGGCCGCGGTGTTTCACTGGAAGAGCCTGCGTCGGCAGATCCGGGTGCGCGGCCCCGTGGCGCAGGTGTCGGAGGCGGAAGCGGACGCGTATTTCGCGAGCCGCGCGCGCGACAGCCGCATCGGTGCCTGGGCGAGCCAGCAGTCGCGCCCGCTCGAGAGCCGCTTCGCGCTGGAGAAGGCGGTCGCCTTCTATGCCGCGAAATACGCCGTGGGCGAGGTGCCCCGGCCGCCTCACTGGACCGGGTTCCGCATCTCGCCGGTCGAGATGGAGTTCTGGCAGGATCGGCCCTTCCGGCTGCACGACCGGGTGAAGTTCGTCCGGACGGCGGAAGGCTGGGAGCGGACCCGGCTCTATCCCTAGCGCCGGCGGGGCCGCGCCCGCTTGCGGCCGAACACGCCCACCATCTCGACGTGAGCCGACCAGGCGAACTGGTCGACCGGCAAGACCCGGGCGAGTGAGAACCCGCCCGCACACAGGCTGGCGGCATCACGGGCGAAGGTGCCGGGATCGCAGGATACCATGATCACCTTGTCCACGGAGGACAGGATCAGCTGACGGACCTGGGCTTCGGCTCCGGCCCGCGGCGGGTCGAGCACCACCGCATCGAAGCGGTCGAGTTCGGTGGGCAGGAGAGGACGGCGGAACAGGTCGCGCCGCTCCGTCGTGACCCGGCGCAGCCCGGGCGTCCCCCGCATGGCCCGGTCGAGCGCGCCGAGCAGGGCCGCGTCGCCGTCCACGGCGTGGACCTCCGCCCGCTGCGCCAGCCGCAGCGCGAACGGGCCGAGCCCGCTGAACAGATCGGCCACCCGGCGTGCACCGGCAGCCCCCGCCATCACGGCCGCCCCGAGACGCTCCTCGCCCGCTTCCGTGGCCTGGAGAAAGGCGCCTGGCGGCGGCAGGACCAGGGCCGGGCCGACCCGGATGGCCGGGGGCCGCCGCTCCAGCAGCACATCGCCGTGAACGGACAGGCGGGCGAGGTCGAGCTCCGCCGCGAGCGCGACGAGGCGCTGGCGACGGGCCTCCCCGGGCGGGCCGGAGCCCCGCAGATCGATATCGAGTCCGCCCTCGGTCGCTGTCACGACGATGTCGAGCGGCTTGCCGCTGCCGCCGAGCGCGGCCGCCACGATGCGGGCCGCCTCCGGCGCGCGCGCCAGGGCCGGCACGGTGATCGGGCAGCGTTCGATCTCGACCAGCCGGTGGCTGCCAGCCTCCATGTAGCCGACCTGCATGCGGCCTTCGAGGAGGCGTCCATGCAGCGTCATGCGGCGGCGACCCGCGCCGTGGCCGTCCTGCAGCTCGTCGACGGCGACCCCGCCGAGCCCGGCGCGGTCCAGCGCGGCCAGCACCTTGCCGCGCTTCCAGGCGCCGTAGAGGTCTGGCCCGACATGCTGCGCCACGCAGCCGCCGCAGCGGCTGTAATAGGGGCAGAACGGGGCGACCCGGTCCGGGCTCGCGGTCAGAATCTCGACGAGCCGCGCCCGCTTTGCTCCCGGTTCCGCCAGAACCGTCTCGCCCGGCAGCGCGCCCGAGACATGGACGGGCCCCTCCGGCCCTTCCCCGAATCCGTCGCCGCCGGCGCCCAGCGCCCGAATCTCGACCCGCTCAACCATTGCGCCGACGCGCCCCGATCAGAATTTCACGGTTGCCGTCGCCCCCGGCAATCGGCGACTCGATGCGCCCCACGAGGTCGAGGCTCAGCGCCGGCAGGAGCCCGAGGATGGCCGCGACGGCCCCGTCCCGCAGGTCGGCGTCGCGGACAATGCCGCCCCGGCCGATCCCCTGCGGGCCGACCTCGAATTGCGGCTTCACCAGTGCCACGAGGTCTGCGCCCGCGGCCAGGTAGGTGGCGAGCGCGGGCAGCACGAGGCGCAGCGAGATGAAGCTGACGTCCACGGTGGCGAGCCCGACCGAGGCCGGCTCGATCGCGCCGCCGAGGGTCCGGATGTCGGTCGCTTCCAGGCTGCGGACCCGCGCATCCGCGGCGAGCCTCGGGTGGAGCTGGCCGCGGCCGACATCGACCGCGTGAACCAGGGCGGCGCCGCGGGCCAGCAGCACGTCCGTGAACCCGCCCGTCGAGGCGCCGACATCGAGGCAGACCCGCCCGGTCGGGTCGATGCTCCAGGCATCCAGGGCGGCCGCGAGCTTGACCCCGCCCCGCGACACCCAGGGATGAGGACGGCCGGCCGCGAGTTCCGCGTCGGCCGGCAGGAGATCGGAGGGCCGCCGGACGGGCGCGCCGCCCGCTTGCACGAGCCCCGCCTCGATCGCGGCGCGGGCCTGGGCGCGGCTCTCCGCGAGGCCGCGGGCGACGAGCAGGAGATCGGCCCGGATGCGGTCCGGCGAGGCCATGGCCGGCCGGGTGGCGGCGGTCAGGCCGGGTCCAGCGGCACGACCCCGGTCGGGGCGCCGTCGGGACCGAGCGTGATCCGCTCGATCCGGGCCTCGGCCCGCTTCAGCAGGGCCTCGCAATGCCGCTTCAGGAGCTCGCCGCGCTCATAGATGGCGATGGAATCTTCCAGCGGCACGCGGCCGCCTTCGAGCTGCTTCACGATGCCTTCGAGTTCGGCCAGCGCCGCCTCGAACGGCAGGCTGCCGACCTCGGCCGCCTCGGCAGGTCGGGGGGCTTCGGCGGCGGAGCGCGGGTCGGGCCTCGTCATGGCGGGCTTATGCGTCCTCGGCCGGAGGCTGACAAGGACGGCCGGGCCGGTTCGCCGTCCCGGGCGCCGCCGCCGCAACACGCTCCCGGAACCGCGCCGCCGCGTCCTCGGGGGCCCACGGCGCCAGGAGCGCCGTCACGCTGTCGGGAACGGGATCGGGGCGGCCGAAGATGGTGGCGGCCTCGGCTTGCGAGAACCCGGCCAATGCCGTCGCCTCGAGACAGGCGGCGGTCCGGTCAGCGCGCTTGATCAGCCGGGCCAGCGCGGCCGGGGGCTCGGCCGGCAGGCCGAAGGACAGGTAGACCGCCCCGAGAAGCCGCCCTTCGATGGCCCGGAAGTGGTCGCCCAGCGCGGCCTTGAGAGGCGTGATGACGTCGCCCATCACGTATTCGGGCGCGTCGTGCAGCAGCACGGCGAGCCGCTGCGGGCCGGACAGCGCGGGCTCGGCCTCGAGCGCGATCGCCTCCACCAGGCAGGAATGCTGCGCCACGGAGAACACGAAGGGCCCCGACGTCTGGCCGTTCCAGCGCGCCACCCGGGCGAGCCCGTGCGCGATGTCGTCCAGTTCGACGTCCAGCGGCGACGGATCCAGGATGTCGAGCCGGCGGCCGGATAGCATGCGCTGCCAGGCTCGGGCCGGCCGCTGCGGCCGGCTCACGCTGTCGCGGCTCCGGCGCTGCCGCCCAGCTGGGCGCATTCCGCATGCCGGAAGCAGCCGACCAGGTGGTCGTTGACGAGCCCGGTGGCCTGCAGAAACGCATACACGATGGTGGGCCCGCAGAAGGTGAAGCCCTTGCGGCGCAGATCCGCCGAGAGCTCGGCCGACAGCGCGTCGGAGGTCGGGATGTCCTGCCGAGTCTCGCGCAGGGTCTGGCGGGGCACGCCGTCGACCCTGTCCCAGAGATAGCGGGCGAACGGCTCGGCCCCGCCCATGTCGAGCCAGGCCTGGGCCGACCGCACCGCGCCCTCGATCTTGGCCCGGTTCCGGACGATGCCGGCATCCCCCATCAGGGTCTCGACCTCGGCCGGCGTGAAGCGCGCCATGGCGGCCGGCTGGAAACTCGCAAAGGCGCGCCGGAAGGCGTCGCGCTTGCGCAGAATGGTGATCCAGGAGAGCCCGGCCTGGAAGCCGTCCAGGATCAGCTTTTCGAACAGCGCCCGGCCGTCCCGCTCGGGCACGCCCCATTCGGTGTCGTGATAGGCGACGTAGAGCGGATCCGCCCCCGGCCACCAGCAGCGGCAGCGCCCGTCCGGGTGTGCGACGAGGCCTGCGGTCACGTCGATGCCGCCGCGTCCTCGCCCGGATAGGCGAAGCGGACCCAGTCAGGCTTGTCGAGCGCGACCGGCTGGCCCCCGGCGCGAATCGGCTCTCCCGAGGCGAGCGCCTCGCCGGCCCGGTCGAGCCGGATCAGGCCCAGACCCACGGCGCCCGGGGCGTCGCTGGCCCGGCCGAGGGCTCGCTCGCCGGCCACGACCTCTGCGGCCGAGTGCGGCCCGACACCCGGGTAGCGCAGGCGCACGATTCGGGTCCGGGCCGTGCCGCGATGCTGCATGCGGGACACGACCTCCTGGCCGACATAGCAGCCCTTGCGGAAATCGACCCCGCCCAGCTGATCCATCAGGGCCTCGTGCGGAAACGCATCGCCGAGCAGGAAGTCCCGGCCGGCCTCCGGCACGCCGCAGGCGATCCGGTGGGCGTGGTAGCTCCCCTGATCGCCCGCCTCTCCAGGCGAGGCGTTGCGCCGCACCACGGCCCGCCAGCCGAGTTCGGGGCGGCGCGGATCCGGCGCGGCCGCGACGGCATCGGCGGGCGGCTGGGCATCGCCCCATCCGGCCGCGACCTGGTGCGCGGCCGACAGGTCGGTCGCGGTGACCTTGGCCCTTAGGCGGTAGAGCTGGAGGCGTTTGACCAGGTCGGCCACGCTGGCGGCCGGCGCATCGAGCAGAAACGCGTCGGTGCCCGTCGCCAGGATCACGAAATCGGCCAGGATCTTGCCCTGGGGCGTCAGCAAGGCGCCGTAGCGGGCCCCACCGACCTCGATCGTGTCGAGATCGCAGGTGACGAGACGGTCCAGAAACAGCCGGGCCTCAGGGCCCGACACCTCGACCACCCCGCGATCGTCCAGGCGAACACTCGGCATCCTGCGCTCCGGCCCGGCCCTCTCGCCGGGACAGCCCGGATGTAGGGCCGCGCAGCGCCGCCCTCAACCGGCCCGGGCGGGCCCTGCCGGTCAGTGACGCGGCGCGACCGAGAATCCGCCGCCCCGGATGCGCTCCGGGAAGGTTTCCGCGTAGGTGGCGGTCTGCTCTTCGCCGTAGAGGTCGACCAGGTGGCGGAAGGCCTCGAACAGAGCGGCCTGGACGACGATGTCGCTGTCGAGCCCGTCGAGCTCGGCTTCGGCAAAGGCCGCCGCAACGTAGCCGAAGGCCACGCGCTTGGCGTCACCCAGATCCTCAGGCGCAGAGCTGTCGCTGTCGTTCATGTATCCGGCCGGCCGTTCTGTGACCTTTTAACAGGAGCGCGGTGGCCCGCCACCGATCGGTGACGAAGAGGTTAACGCGAGCGCGGAAAAGGGGTGGACGACTCGCGGGCCGCTTCGGCGCGCCCGATGGCGAAAGCCGCACGGAGCACGGGAAGGAGCCCGGGGGTGGTCTGCACCGTCTCGATCTCGTCCTCGCGAAACCACCGGATGCTCCCGGCTTCCTCTCCGGGCACCCCGTCGCCCGACAGCCAGCGGGCCGCATGCGGGCAGATCACATAATGGTGACGCACGCGCCCGTCCGCCTCCGGCTCGATGAACTCGATGGGCCTGATCGGGGCGATCACCTCGGCCGCAACCCCCGTCTCCTCGCGCAATTCCCGGAGAGCCGCCTCGGCCAGCGTCTCGCCCGGCTCGACGAGCCCGCCCGGAAGCGAGAAGAGATCCCGCAGCGGGGCGCGGCCGCGCGTGGCCAGGAGGATGCGGTCCCCGCGCAGCACCGCCGCCGAGGCGGCGAGCAGGGGCCGGGCCGGATAGAGGCGGCTGGGGTCGCCGCTCACACGTGCTGCCCGCCGTTGATGTGCAGCTCGGCCCCGTTCACGTAGGACGAGGTCTCCGTGCACAGGAAGTAGATTGCCTTTGCGACCTCGTCCGTGGTGCCGAGCCGCTTCAGCGGGATGGTTTCGACGATCTTCTCCGTTCCCGGCGACAGGATCGAGGTGTCGATCTCGCCGGGCGAGATGGCGTTCACCCGCACGCCCAGCGGGCCGAAATCCGCCGCCATTTCCCGGGTCAGCGCGGCCAGCGCCGCCTTGGAGGTCGAATAGGCCGTCCCGGCGAAGGGGTGGACGCGCGATCCGGCGATCGAGGTCACGTTGACGATGGAGCCCTTGGCCCGGGCGAGTTCATCGCACAGGCCGCGGGCCAGCATGATGGGCGCGAAGAAGTTGACCTGGAACACCCGCATCCAGTCGGCGTGGTCCGTGTTCAGGCCGTTCAGCCGCGTGCCGCCCTCCCCCTTGGGCGAGATCCCGGCATTGTTGACAAGCGCGTCGAGGCGCCCGCCCTCGGCGACCAGGCGCTCCTTGGTCTCCGAGACGGCCCGCAGCGTGTCCTCGGCGCTGGCGAGGTCGACCTGCAGGTGGTCGTCCGGGCCCATCTCCCACGGGCAGTTCTCCGGGAAGGCGTGGCGCGAGCAGGTGATGACCCGCCAGCCGGCCGCCTGGAACCGCTTCACGGTCGCATGCCCGATGCCTCGACTCGCACCGGTCAGGAGCATGACGCGTCGTTCGTGGTTGCGGCGAGGGCTTGAGATCACGCGGCCAATCGATCCTTGCAGAGACACCAGGAAGGTAGTTCGT
>NZ_JAQGKF010000075.1 GCF_028290205.1 Enterovirga sp.
GGAGCTCTCCGGGGGGCTGCTTGCGGAGCACGTATTCGCCCCGGTCAGTGACCACCAGGAAGGTCGGGTTGGACTGCCCGCCCCGCATCTGGCGCAGCTCGGCGAAGCGCTCGCCGAGCCGGTCGCCCACGAGGGCGGCGAGGCGCGTCGTGTCGAACCGGTGCGCCTCCCGCACCGGAACGGTTTCGGAGAGCCCGGTCTCGGCGGCGCTCACGGCGACGCTTGCCCCGGCCGATGGCGGCTCACGGCCGGACCCCGGCGCCGCCAGCCATGTTGGCGCCGCCCTGGTGCTTGCGGAGCTCCACCTTGGCGACGGTTTCGCGATGCACCTCGTCCGGCCCGTCGGCCATGCGGAGCGTGCGCGAATGCGCGTAGGCGGCCGCGAGGTGAAAGTCCTGGCTCATGCCGCCCGCGCCGCAGACCTGGATGGCCCGGTCCAGCACCTTGCAGGCGACGTTCGGGGCCACGACCTTGATCATCGCGATCTCGGCCCGGGCCCCCTTGTTGCCGACCGTGTCCATCATGTGGGCGGCGTGCAGGGTGAGCAGGCGGGCCTGATCGATCTCCATCCGGCTCTCGGCGATCCAGTGGCGGGTCACGCCCTGGTCGGCGATGGACTTGCCGAACGGAAAGCGCGTCAGGGCGCGCTTGCACAGGGTTTCCAGCGCCCGCTCGGCGACTCCGATCGACCGCATGCAGTGGTGGATGCGGCCCGGCCCGAGCCGGCCCTGGGCGATCTCGAAGCCGCGGCCCTCGCCCAGCAGGATGTTCGAGACCGGCACGCGCACGTTCTCGAACAGGATTTCGGCGTGGCCGTGCGGGGCGTCGTCGTAGCCGAACACGGTGAGGGGCCGAACGATGGTGATGCCCGGGGTGTCGAGCGGCACCAGCACCATGGATTGCTGGCGGTGCTTTTCGGCGGCCGGGTCGGTCTTGCCCATCAGGATCGAGATGCGGCAGCGCGGATCGGGCGCCCCGGTGATCCACCATTTGCGGCCGTTGATGACGTAATCGTCGCCCTCGCGCCGGATCTCGGTCTGCACGTTGGTCGCGTCCGACGAGGCGACGGCCGGCTCCGTCATGGCGAAGCAGGAGCGGATCTCGCCGGCCATGAGCGGCTTCAGCCAGCGCTCCTTCTGGGCCTCGGTGCCGTACCGGATGATGGTTTCCATGTTGCCCGTATCGGGGGCCGAGCAGTTGAACGGCTCGGCGCCGATGGGCGAGCGGCCCATGATCTCGCAGAGATGGGCGTATTCCACGTTGGAGAGCGCATCCGGATCGTGATGCTTGGGCACGAACAGGTTCCAGAGACCCTCGGCCCTCGCCTTGCGCTTCAGCTCCTCCATCACCGGCGGCACTGTCCAGCGGTCAGCGGCCTTGGCCACGAACTCCTCGTAGACGTGCTCCGCCGGGTAGACGTGCTCCTCCATGAAGGCCGCGAGGCGCTCGCGGAGCCGCTCGGCCCGGGGGGTGATTTCAAACATCGGCGACACTCCTGGTCGTGAGGGGCAGGAACGGGCCGGGTCCCCAGGGACGCCGGTCCGCCCGCATCATGCGGCCGCGCCGAACAGGCCGCCGCTTTCGGCCAGCCGGGCGAGGTGGAAATCGGCGTCGCCGAACAGCGTCTCGATCGCGGTCATGCGCTTGAAGTAATGGCCGACCCGGTATTCCATCGTCACGCCGACCCCGCCATGCATCTGCACCGCGCTCTGGCCGACCGAGCGGCCCGACCGGCAGATCTGGACCTTGGCGGCCGAGACGGAGCGGGCGCGCTCGGCCGGGTCGTCGGCGGCCGACATCATGGTGGCGAAATAGGTCATGGAGCGAGCCTGTTCGGAGGCGACCACCATGTCGGCGGCCCGGTGCTGCAGGGCCTGGAAGGAGCCGATCGGCTGCCCGAACTGCTTGCGGGTCTTGATGTACTCGACCGTGAGGTCCTGCATCTCGCCCATCAGCCCGACGGCTTCGGCGCACAGCGCCGCGATGGCCTCGTCGACCACGCGCTCCGCCGGTCCGAGCCCGCCCTCGGGGTCGCCCAGCACCGCTTCGGCCCTGACGTTTTCGAGCGAGATCTCGGCTGCCCGCGCGCCGTCCTGGGTCGGGTAGCCGCGGCGCGACACGCCCGCAGCCGCGCCGTCGACCAGGAACAGGCCGATGCCGGAGCGGTCGCGCCGCTCGCCGGAGACGCGCGCCGTCACCACGAGCTTGTCGGCGCTGTCGCCGTGCAGCACCACGCCCTTCTCGCCCGACAGGACCCAGCCGTCGCCGTCGCGCCGGGCGCGGGTCTCGACATCGGCGAGGTCGTAGCGGGAGCCGCGCTCCACATGCGCAAAGGCGAGAGTGAGTTCGCCGGCCACGAGGCGGGGCAGCAGCTCCGCCCTCTGCTCCTCGCTCGCCGCGTGCCGGAGCAGGCCGCCTCCCAGCACCACGGTCGCGAGATAGGGCTCGACCACGAGCCCGCGGCCGAAGGCTTCCATGACGATCATGGTCTCGACCGGCCCGCCGGCCATGCCGCCATGCTCCTCGGCGAAGGGAACGGCCAAGAGCCCGAGTTCGGCGAACTGGGCCCAGTTGGCGCGGCTCCAGCCGTCCGGCTCCGCCTGGAAACGCTTGCGGCTCTCGAAATCGTAGCGGTCGGCGATCAGCCGCTCGACCGAGTCCTTGAGGAGGCGCTGCTCGTCGGTGAGGTCAAAATCCATACGCTGTCCTTGTGGTGGCGGCGCGCCGATCCGGGGCGTGCCGGCCGTCATGCGGCGCGCCCGGCAGCAGCCCGGGCGCGGTGTGGTCGGGGCTCAGAGCCCCAGGATCGCCTTGGCGATGATGTTTCTCTGGATCTCGTTCGATCCCCCATAGATCGAGACCTTGCGCCAGTTGAAGTAGGTTGGCGCGACCGAGGCGGCCCAGTCGGGGCCGATCGGCGGCTCGTTCGACAGGTGCGGGCCGTCCGCCTCCTCCGGGCTGTAGGGCAGGGCGTAGGGCCCGACCACGTCGAGCAGCAGCTCCGTCGTCATCTGCTGGATCTCCGAGCCCTTGATCTTGAGGACGGAGGAGGCCGGATCGGGCTTGCCCTTTTCGCGCGTGCGCTCGGAGGCGATGACCCGCATCTGGGTCATCTCGAGCGCCTTGAGCTCGATTTCGGCGGCGGCCAGCTTCTCGCGGAAGCGCGGGTTGCGGATCATCGGCTCGTCGCCGAGCCGCTCGATCGAGGCGAGTTCGCGGATGCGCCGCAGCCGCTCCTTCGAGACGCCGACCCGGGCGATGTTGGTGCGCTCGTTGCCGAGCAGGAACTTGGCGTAGTTCCAGCCCTTGTTCTCCTCGCCGACCAGGTTTGCGACCGGAACCCGCACGTCGTCGAAGAACACCTCGTTGACCTCGACGCCGCCGTCGATCGTCTGGATCGTCATCACCGTGATGCCGGGGGTCTTCATGTCGATGAGGAGGAACGAGATGCCCTCCTGCTACTTGGCGGC
>NZ_JAQGKF010000173.1 GCF_028290205.1 Enterovirga sp.
AGTCGCGGATGCGCTGCTCGGCCTCCATCTCCACGGTCTCCGACACCGTGAAGATCGCGCCCTCGCCGGCGGTGAGCGGCGAGGGTTCGCCGGCCTGGAACTTGTTGACGCCGACCACGATCTGGTCGCCGGCCTCGATGGCCGAGATCCGCTTGGCGTTCGATTCCACGAGCGCCCGCTTCAGGGCACCGGTCTCCACCGCCGCGACCGCGCCGCCGATGCCGCCGATCTCTTCGAGCGCCTGCCGGGTCTCGGCCTTCAGGGCCTCGACCTTGGCATCGATGACCTTCGAGCCGTCGAAGATGTCGTCGTATTCGAGGAGGTCGGTCTCGAAGGCCAGGATCTGCTGCATGCGCATGGACCATTGCTGGTCCCAGGGGCGCGGCAGGCCGAGCGCCTCGTTCCAGGCCGGCAGCTGCACGGCTCGCGCGCGGGCACGCTTGGAGAGCGTCACGGCCAGCATCTCGATGAGGATGCGGTGGACGTTGTTCTCGGGCTGCTGCTCGGTCAGGCCGAGGCTGTTGACCTGGACGCCGTAGCGGAAGATGCGCTTCTTCGGGTCGGTGATGCCGTAGCGCTCCTGGGCGATCTCGTCCCAGAGCTCCGCGAACGCCCGCATCTTGCAGATCTCGGTGACGAACCGCATGCCGGCGTTCACGAAGAACGAGATGCGGCTGAACACGTCGGCGAAGCTCGCCTCGTCAAAATCGGGATCGTCCCGCACCGTGTCGAGCACCGCGATGGCGATGGCGAGCGCGTAGGAGAGCTCCTGCACCGGCGTCGCCCCGGCCTCCTGCAGGTGGTAGGAGCAGACGTTCATCGGGTTCCACTTCGGCATCTCGGCCGTGGTGAAGAGGATCACGTCCTTGATGAGCCGCATGGAGGGCGCCGGCGGGAACACGTAGGTGCCGCGCGACAGGTATTCCTTGACGATGTCGTTCTGCGTGGTCCCCTGCAGGAGCCGCCGATCGGCGCCCTGCTCCTCGGCCACCGCCAGGTAGAGCGCCAGCAGCCAGGCGGCCGGCGCGTTGATGGTCATGGACGTGTTCATGGCCGCGAGGGGAATGCTGTCGAACAGCATCCGCATGTCACCGAGATGCGCGACCGAGACGCCGACCTTGCCCACCTCACCCTGGGCGAGCTCGTGATCCGGGTCGTAGCCGGTCTGCGTCGGGAGATCGAAGGCGACCGAAAGCCCGGTCTGCCCCCGGGACAGGTTGCTGCGGTAGAGCGCGTTCGACTCCGTCGCGGTGGAGTGCCCGGCGTAGGTGCGGAACAGCCAAGGCTTGTCGGGCGTCGCGTTCAAGGGATGTCTCCGCAGAGCCGGGCCGGCCACCGCTGCGGCACCGGCGGCTCAACCTATGTTCATGTTGCCGTGCAGCATAGCGCCAAATAGGGTGGGCCTAAGTCAGACCATCGGAGAGGCTCATGTCGGTTGTCGCCCTGCGCAGGACTTCGGAGCCGAAGAGCCTCTACGCGATCGGCGAGATTCCGCCGCTCGGCCATGTTCCGGAGCAGATGCACGCCTGGACGATCCGGCGCGAGCGCCACGGCCCGCCCGAAGAGTCGATGCAGCTCGAAGTCGTTCCGACCTGGCCCATCGGCGACGACGACGTGCTCGTCCTCGTGATGGCCGCGGGCGTCAACTACAACGGCGTCTGGGCGGGCCTCGGCGAGCCCATCTCACCCTTCGACGTGCACAAAGGGCCGTTCCACGTGGCCGGGTCGGACGCCTCCGGCATCGTCTGGGCGGTCGGCGCCAAGGTGAAGCGCTGGAAGGTCGGCGACGAGGTGGTCGTCCACTGCAACCAGGACGACGGCGACGACGAGGAGTGCAACGGCGGCGACCCGATGCTGTCCTCCTCGCAGCGGATCTGGGGCTACGAGACCCCGGACGGCTCCTTCGGCCAGTTCTGCCGCGTGCAGTCGCGCCAGCTCATGGAGCGTCCGCGCCACCTCACCTGGGAGGAGAGCGCCTGCTACACCCTCACCCTCGCGACGGCCTTCCGCATGCTCTACGGCCACCAGGGCCACCGGCTGCAGCCGGGCCAGAACGTCCTCGTCTGGGGCGCCTCGGGCGGCCTCGGCGTGTTCGGGGTGCAGATCTGCGCGGCGGCCGGCGCCAACGCCATCGGAGTGATCTCGGACCCCGACAAGCGCGACTACGTGCTCGGGCTCGGCGCCAAGGGCGTCATCATCCGCAAGGATTTCAACTGCTGGGGCCAGCTCCCCAAGGTGAACTCGCCCGAATACGCCGAATGGACCAAGGAGGCCCGCCGCTTCGGCAAGGCGATCTGGGACATCACGGGCAAGAAGGACGTCGACATCGTCTTCGAGCATCCGGGCGAGCAGACCTTTCCGGTGTCGACGCTGGTGGTGAAGCGCGGCGGCATGGTGGTGTTCTGCGCCGGCACGACCGGCTTCAACCTCACCTTCGACGCCCGCTACGTCTGGATGCGGCAGAAGCGCATCCAGGGCTCCCATTTCGCCCACCTGAAACAGGCGACCGCGGCCAACCGCTTCGTCATCGACCGGCGCATCGACCCCTGCATGTCGGAGGTGCTGCCCTGGGCCGACATTCCGAAGGCCCACACCCTGATGTGGAAGAACGAGCATAAGCCCGGCAACATGGCCGTGCTGGTCAACGCGCCGCGGCCGGGCCTCAGGACCCTGGAAGACGTGCTGGAGGCGGGCCGCGAGGCAAGCTGATCCGGCCGTCGGCGGCGCCTACGCCGCCTGCACGCTCCGCAGAAAGCCCTGCATCTCGCCAGACAGGCGGCGGGCGGCGGCGCCGAGTTCCTCTGCCAGCCGGGCCACATCGCCGCCGATGATCTCCGCGGCATCGGCCGCCACGGTCACGTCCCGCATCGCGTGGGCCCCCTGGCGCGACTGGTTCATGGCCTCCCCCATCCGGATCGCGATCTCGCTCGATGCGGCCTTCTGCTCCTCCACCGCGGCCGTGACTGCTCCGGTGGCTCTCGCCACCTCGTTCATCACCGCCGAGAAGGAGACCACGTCCCGTGCGGCCTGGAACGCCGCAGATTGCAGGGACGAGATGTCGGCGGCGATCCGGTCCGTGGCGGCGGCCGTCTGCTGCGCCAATGACTTCACCTCCGCGGCGACCACGGCAAAGCCGCGGCCGGCTTCCCCGGCCCGCGCGGCCTCGATGGTGGCGTTCAGCGCCAGGAGGTTGGTCTGGCTCGCCACCGAACGGATAAGATCGATGACCTCGCCGATGGTGCGGGCCTGGCCGGCCACACCCTCGATAGCCGAAGCCGTGCGGGAGGACATCGCGACCGCGTTGCCGACCACGTCCTGCGAGCCCGCCGCGTTTCCGGAAATCTCCGCGGTCGAGAAGGCGAGTTCCTCGACCGCTCCGGTCGCGATGCGGATGTTGTCGGCGGCGACCTCGACCGCCTCCAGGGCGGCCCCGGCCTGTCCGGCCACGTCGCGCGCCTTCGCGCCGACCCGCTCGGCGGCATCGTGGAGGAGCCGGGACGCCCCGGTCACGGTGCCGATCACCGCCACGCCGGCGCGTTCGAACTCCTCCACCAGACGGGCCACCTCGTTCGCACGCTCCTCCCGCCGGGACGCCTCCGCCGTGTTGATCCGCGCGAGCCGGGCCCGGCCGGCGGCGTTCTCCTGTGCCGTGACGAGGGCGCGGGCGAGGCTGCCGATCTCGTTCCTGGCATCCACATGCGGGATTTCGACCCGGTCTTCCCCCGCGGCGAGCCGGTTTGTGGCCCGCGTGATGTCCTGGATGGGCAGGATGAGGCTGCGGCCGAACGCGACGGCAAAGGCCACCAGGAACAGCAGCGCGCCGACGAGGCCGAGTTCCATCACCGAGGTGCCGTGGCGGATGCGGGCCGTTGTGCTGGCCAGGGCCTCGGCCTGGGCTGCGCCCGTCTCGGCCTCGAGCGAGCTCGCGGCCTTGATGATGGCGTCGATCGCCGCTCCGAGCCGGGCCCGGTTGGCCGACAGCTCCGTTTTGACCTGAACCCAGGCCTTGAACACGTCCTCGTAGGCGGAAAGTTCGCGCCTCAACTCCGGCCCGATCTCCCCCTTCTGCTCGGCGAAGCGCAGAACCGCCTTCAAGGCCGCGGCCACCTCGGCGAAGGTGATGGCTCCGGGCCGCGGCTCCCCGAGCATCGTGTCGCGCTCGATCGCCTTGAGCCGTGTGACCGCCGCGACGGCCGGCCCCGCAACGGAGGCCGGAAGCGGCCGGTTTCTCGCCATGAGCTCCAACTCGAGCGATTTGGCCTGCAGCGCGCCCGTCAAGCCGGTGCCGTCGCCGCCGAATTCGTCCCCCAGCGCCAGGAAGCTCGCATGCAGATCGCGGGCCCGGATCGCAGCCGTGGCAAGGGCTGCGATCCGCTCGTCCAGGGCGACATCGTCCGTGGCGGCGGACAGGCGCTCGAAAAAGCCGGCGAGCTCGTCATGGGTCAGCCGGAAGCGGCTCCGCGCAGCCTGGATCGACAGGGCGGTGCTGGCGGCGCTCGCATCTCCGGCGGCGACCCGGAGGAAAACCGCCTTCTCGAGAATGCGGGTCGCCAGGAGCCGTGTTTCGGAGAAGCGCGACTGCCTGGCGTAGGCGGCCTCGGCGTCGCGCCGGGCAAGCCAGACGGCGGCAATCAGGGCCGCGATGAGCACGAGGGGGATCGCGCACAGGAGCACGATGCGGAGCCTGATCGACAGTTTTCGAAGCCGCGTCATCGGACTTTGTCTGTTTCCAACAAAGCAACTGATGACGAGGTCAGATGAACGGAGTGTTTCCACTCTCTCCGGGCGGTTCACGGCGGTGGCGACCAAGGCGACGGCCGGCCTCGTGCGGCCGAGGTTGGCGCGTGCCGGCCCGCGTGCAGAGCCGGGCGGCGGATCGCGACCTGCCCGCCGCACCAACTCCCGAGCCTCCGGGAGCGGCGGCGGAGGCTGGCCGACGTCCCGGTCAGGGCGTCGGCAGACCGTCCGTGATGGGTTGCGGCCGCATGGCTTCCGCGAGACGCCGCCGGCGGGCAGCGATCAGCGTGCCGTTCACCTCGCCGCCGAACAGGAACATGGCCGCGAGCCAGTACAGGAACACCAGCGCCACCATGGCGGTCGCGAGGCCGCCATACATGGACACGTAGGTGGTCGCGAAGCGGTCCAGGTACCAGCCAAAGGCGAGGCCCCCGAAGAGCCACAGCAGCAGGGTGGTGCAGATGCCCGGGACGATGTCGCGGAACCGGCGACGGCCGGCCGCCACGAATTTGTGAGCAATCGCGAGGGCGCCGACGATGGCTGCCGTCGCGATGGTGAAGCGGAGCAGCGTCACGGTCAGCTTGAAGGTGGACAATTCGGGCACGAGGCTGGTCGCCCCCCGCCACAGCAGCGGCCCGAGCACCACCAGGAAGGCGAAGGCCAGCATCGTGAAGGCGCCCAGGATCACGTAGGCGATCGATTCGAGCCGGGTCACCCACCAGGCCCGCACCTCCGGTCGCCCGTAGGCCCGGTTCAACCCGACCCGCAGGCTCTCGACCCCCGAGGACGAGAAGTAGATGGCCAGAACGGCGCCGAAGGTGAGGATGTCGCGCCGGCTCTGGGTCAGCACGGTCCGGACCTCGCCGGCGATCGGTCCCGCGACCTCCTTGGGCCACGCCTCCAGGATCAGCGTGGCGGCCTCGTCTGCGAGCGGGGCCGAGCCGAACAGCGGCGCCAGCGCCGTCAGCAGGATCAGAAAGGGAAACATCGAGGTCAGGACGGAGAGCGCAATGTGGCTCGCGATCGCCCAGCCGTCGTGCATGACGAAGCGCTGGAAGGCGAGCGCAAGGATCTCGAAAAAGGATTTCGGCCGCAGCACGTCCCGCTCTCCGCCGCGGACATGGCAGCCCCGGCCGGAGCGTGCAAGCGGCCCGCGTCGTCCTGCGCTATGCAGGGCACACCTGTTCTACCTCCGCTTGAGTTCTCGTGCGCCGCTCGCTCCCCTCCTCCGGGCTCCTGTCGATCGGGGTCCCGGCCGCCTTTGTTGTGCTCTGGGCGACCGGATTCGTGTCGGCCCGCCTGGTCGCGCCCTATGTCGAGCCGATGACCTTTCTGGTCTGGCGATTTGGCACCACCACGGCAATTCTGCTGGCCTTCGTGCTCGCCGTCGGGGCGCCCTGGCCGAAGCGCGCCCGGGATTGGGGCGATGCGGTTGTCGCCGGGCTCCTGCTCCAGGGCGTCTATCTCGGCTGCGTGTTCTGGGCGATCGCGCACGGCATCCCGGCCGGGGTCGCGGCCCTGATCGCGGCCGCACAGCCACTGCTGACCGCCCTCCTCGCCGGAACGCTCCTGGGCGAGCGCGTCTCGCCGCTGCGCTGGGGCGGAATCGCGACCGGCTTCCTGGGAGTCGGGCTTGTGCTCTGGCCGAAGCTCGGCGGGCCGGAGGCCTATCCCGGGCCCGCGCTCGCCGCTTCCATCGGTGCCCTGCTGGCGATGACGGCGGGCACGATCTGGCAGAAGCGAACCGGCGCGGCGATCGACCTGCGGATGGCGGCCCTGATCCATTTCGGGGCCTCGTTCCTGCTGGTGCTCGGCCTCGCCTGCGCCTTTGAGACGGGCCGCATCGAGTTCACGCCCGCCTTCTGGGTCGGTTACGTGTGGTCGGTGCTCGGCAATTCCATCGGGGCCGTCGGCCTGCTGCTGTTCATGATCAGCCGCGGCGCGGTGGTCGGCGTGACCTCGGTCCTCTTCCTCGTGCCGCCGATCGCCCTGCTGATGAGCAACGCCCTGTTCGGGGACACGATGGGGCCCGTGCAGATCGCCGGCATGGCGGTGGCCGTGCTGGGTGTGGCCCTCGCGGCGCGCCCATAATCGTTTGACGGCGGGCCGGCTGCCAATAAAGAAGCCGCATGTCTGCTTCACCTGCTTCCGCCGCCGTCGCGCCGAATCTCTCGACCACTCTGGAGGCGGCCGCGGGCCGCGCCCGCGAACTCGTGGCCGAGGCCTCGCGCCGGGTCCGGTCGACCGTGGTGGAGGACGGGCGTCTGTCGCCGGCGCGGCTCGATGCGGAGCAGCACGCCACCCACGGCCTCGCCTGGGCCGCGACCTACGCGGCTGCCCTCGACGAACTCGCCCGCTACGCGGGGCGCCTCGAGCCGGAAGGTAGGCTCGGCGAGGTCGAGCGGTTGCTCGTGCGGATCGGCGCGGGCGAGTACCTGGACCAGCTCTTCTCCGGCATCCCGATGAGCCAACTCGAGACGGCGCGGCTCGCGGAGCTGGGGCTCCCGGCCAGGGAGGCGGCGCGCTTCCGCTCGGCCGAGGTCGAGGACCTGATCGAGACCGGCAACACGGCGGAGAACCGCGCCCGGCTGGTCGCCCTGCTGCGTGAGGGCGCCACCCCGGATGCCGGCCTCGACGACACCCTCGATTCGATCCGGGGCGAGATGCGCCGCTTCGCCCAGGCCGAGGTCGAGCCGCACGCGCATGGCTGGCACCTGCGCAACGAGTACATCCCGATGGAGGTCATCGAGCAGATGGCCGAGCTCGGCGTGTTCGGGCTCACGATCCCGGAGGAGTATGGCGGGCTCGGCCTGTCCAAGGTGTCGATGTGCGTGGTCTCGGAGGAGCTCTCGCGGGCCTATATCGGCGTCGGCTCCCTCGGCACCCGGTCGGAGATCGCGGCCGAGCTGATCCTCGGCGGCGGCACCGACGAGCAGAAGCGCCGCTTCCTGCCCAGGATCGCCTCGGGCGAGCTGCTGCCCACCGCCGTTTTCACCGAGCCCAACACCGGGTCGGACCTCGCCTCGCTCAGGACCCGCGCCGTCAGGGAGGGCGACACTTGGCGCGTCCACGGGGCGAAGACGTGGATCACCCATCCGGTTCGGGCCGACATCATGACGCTGCTGGTGAGGACCAATCCGGACCAGCCCGGCTATCGCGGCCTGTCGATCCTCCTCGGCGAGAAGCCGCGCGGCACCGACCAGGACCCCTTTCCGGTGGAGGGGCTGACGGGCGGCGAGATCGAGGTGCTCGGTTATCGCGGCATGAAGGAATACGAGCTGTCGTTCGACGGCTTCGCGGTGCCGGCCGACAACCTGCTCGGCGGGGTCGAGGGCGAGGGCTTCCGGCAGCTCATGGCGACCTTCGAATCGGCCCGCATCCAGACCGCGGCTCGGGCGGTCGGCGTCGCGCAATCGGCCGTGGACGTGGCCCTGCGCTATGCCGAGGAGCGCCAGCAATTCGGCCGCGCCCTGGTCGCGTTCCCGCGCGTCGCCGACAAGATCGCCCTGATGGCGGTCGAGACCCACATCGCCCGGCTGCTGACCTATTTCGCCGGCCGGTCCAAGGACGAAGGCCGCCGGTGCGACCTGGAAGCCGGCATGGCGAAGCTGCTCGGCGCCCGCGTCGCCTGGGCGGCCGCCGACAATGCCGTGCAGATCCACGGCGGCAACGGCTTCGCCCTCGAATACCCGGTGAGCCGCATCCTCTGCGACGCCCGCATCCTGTCGATCTTCGAGGGCGCCGCCGAGATCCAGGCGCAGGTCATCGCCCGGCGGCTCCTCGAAAACCAGTAGCTCTCCGCCCGGAGGCGGCGCGCCGCTATTTGGTGATCTTCACCGAGACCGGGTCGCTTCCGGGGAACGTCTCCTCGACCGCGTTGTCGAGCTGCTTGTCGAGGTTCTCCTTGGAGTTCTCGGGCAGCTTGCGGTCACCCGGATTGGCGGTGGCCCCGACACCCGTCGATTTGCGAGACTTGGTGGCCTCGGCGGCCGCGTCGGCAGGCTGTGTCATGGTCCCCTCCGCTCCGGCTCGCTGACGCCGGTGGCGGGACCGTAACGCGAGGGCGCCGGTTCCGATCCCGCCCGAAGGCGCGAACCGGACCGGCGCGGCGCGTCAGCCGAGCGACTTCTGCAACTCCCCGAGATGGACGAGGTGTTCACGGATCATGGCACGGGCCAGCTTGGCCATGCCGGTGTGGTGCACGTCCTTGCCGCCCTTGAGGTACTCCTCCTGGATCGCCAGCAGGTTCTGGTGACCCTCGATCTGGCCCGTGACGTACATCTTGTCGAAGGCGGCCCCGGCCTGGGCCGACTGCAGCTTCTGGACCATGTCGGCCATTTTCGGATCGGGCGCCGGCTTGAGCGAGGCGTCCATGCTCCTCAGCACCTCGGCGATCGTGGTCTGCTCGTCATGCTCGAACTTGGCGAACTGCTTCACGCCGGCATTGGACGCCTTCTGCATGGCGATGTCGCTCGTCTGCAGAGCGACCGTGCCTGCCATCAGCGTCTTGCGGGCGTGCTCCATCTCGGCGTTGCCCATCGCGCCGCGCTGGCCGGCGCCCGCCTGGCCCGTCTGGCCGGCCTGCCCGCTTTGGCCGGTTTGGCCGGTTTGGCCGGTCTGGGCCGCCACGGGGCCGGCCGCGGCCGCGGCGCCGAGCGCCAGCAAAATCATTCGTCTGTCCATGGGTGTCTCCTGCCTCGCGCGTCACGAGAGCACTGCTGGCCCGGGTCAGGACCGTGCGGGCAAAACGCCGACAGGTTGGGACCGTTGCGGTGCAGAGCCGTACCTCCGGCCGGCCGCACGCAAGCGTGATCAGGGCCGCGCGGCCGAGACCAGCGCCCGCCCCTCGGCGCTCGCCCACTCGGCCCAGCCGCTCAGCCGCCCGAGGAGGCAGCCGTCCGACCCGAGCAGCAACGTGGTCGGCAGTCCCTCGGCCAGCCCCGCCGCCCGCAGCTCCTGGAAGATCTTCGCCTCCGGGTCGGCGTAGCGGGCCAGCGAGGTGATGCCGGCCTGCTGCAGCCACGCGCCCGGGCGCTCGAGGTCGCGGGTGTCGATGTTGACGGCGACGACCTCGAAACCCGGCCCACCGAACTCCGCCTGCAGCCGGTCGAGCGCGGGCATCTCCCGCTTGCACGGCTCGCACCACGTCGCCCAGAGGTTCAGCAGAACGGCCTTGCCGCCGAAATCCGACAGCGCGAGCCGAGCGCCGTCCGGGGCGTTGAAGCGCAGGGCCGGGGCCGGCGCCGCGCGCCCGGCGACCTGAAAGGCCGCCACCTCGCCGCGGGCCAGGGGCCCGAGGCGCGACAGCGTGGCGGCCGAGACGGTGCAGGACGGATCCGGCCGGTTGCCGGCGTAGCGGGCGGTCCCGTATAGGCCGAGCCCAAGCAGCGCCGCCGCCGCCAGGGCTCCCCCGACGAGCCGGCGAGTGAGCTGAACTTTCACGAAAGACGAGCCGAGAGCATGAGCAACCGTATGTGGGGCGGCCGCTTCGGAAGCGGCCCTGCCGAGATCATGCAGGAGATCAACGCCTCCATCGATTTCGACAAGCGCCTCGCCGACCAGGACATCCGCGGCTCTCTGGCGCATGCCGAGATGCTGGTAGCAACCGGCATCCTGTCCGCAGAGGACGGGGTGGCGATCCGGACCGGCCTCGAGACGGTGCGGGGCGAGATCGAGCGCGGGGACTTCAGCTTCTCCCGCGACCTCGAGGACATCCACATGAACGTGGAGAGCCGGCTGCGGGACCTGATCGGCCCCGCGGCGGGCCGGCTGCACACGGCCCGGTCGCGCAACGACCAGGTCGCGACCGACATGAAGCTGTGGACGCGCGACGCGGTGGACGCGCTCGACGGCCAGTTCGCCGACCTCCAGCTCGCTCTGGCCGAGAAGGCGGCGGCGTTTGCCGACGCCGTGATGCCGGGCTTCACCCACCTGCAATCGGCGCAGCCGGTCACCTTCGGCCACCACTTGCTCGCCTATGTGGAGATGCTCGGGCGCGACCGCGGCCGCTTCGCCGACGCGCGCCGGCGCCTCAACGAATGCCCGCTCGGCGCCGCCGCGCTCGCCGGAACCTCCTTCCCGATCGACCGCCGGCGCACCGCTGCCGCGCTGGGTTTCGACCGGCCGACCGCGAACTCCCTCGATTCGGTCTCCGACCGGGACTTCGTGCTCGAGGCGCTGGCCGCCGCCGCGATCGCGGCCGTGCACCTGTCGCGCTTTGCCGAGGAGGTGGTGCTCTGGACGACGCCGCAATTCGCCTTTGTGCGGCTGTCGGACGCCTTCACGACCGGCTCGTCGATCATGCCGCAGAAGCGCAATCCGGATGCGGCCGAGCTGGTGCGGGGCAAGACGGGCCGCATCCTGGGAGCCCTGCAGGGGCTCTTGGTCGTGCTGAAGGGCCTGCCCCTCGCCTATGGCAAGGACATGCAGGAGGACAAGGAAGGCGCCTTCGACGCCCTGCACACGCTGTCCCTGTGCATTGCGGCGACCGCCGGCATGGTCCGCGACATGGAGCCCGATTGTGACGCCATGCGGCGGTGGGCCGGGGCGGGCTATGCGACTGCGACGGACCTCGCCGATTGGCTGGTCCGGGTGCTGGGCCTGCCGTTCCGGGACGCCCACCACGTCACCGGCCGGCTGGTCGGCGCCGCCTCGGCGCGCGCGGTCGGGCTCGAGGAGCTGACCCTCGCCGAGATGCAGGCAGTCGAACCCCGGATCAGTCCGGAGGTCTTCTCCGTGCTCGGCGTGGACGCCTCGGTGCGCAGCCGCACAAGCGAGGGCGGCACCGCGCCGGAGCAGGTGCGGCGGCAGGCGAACCTGTGGCTTGAACGCCTCCGCGAGGGCTCTCGCGCATCCGGCGGCGCCGGCGGGCTCGCGTGACGTCGAGGCTTGTGCTTTAGCTGGCCGACCTTTCGGAGCCCTTTGGATGACGTGCTTCCCAGGAAGCGCCCGGCGCGCACCCCTTCTCGCCCTCCTGATGGCGGGCGTGATGGTGCTCGGCCTCGGCGCCTGCGGCCGGCGCGGCCAGCCGGAGCCGCCTTCGAGCGCGGCTCCGTCGGCCTCGGCCACGGGACGGGCCGCCGTTCCGGGTGATGCGCGGCCGAATGCCGGCGCGCTCGCGACCTCGCCGGCCTCGCGCACCCAGCTGACGGTGGATGACGAGACCGACGAGGAGGACCCCAATGCCGGGGTCTCGCCGCAACCCACCCCCGTGCCGGCCCGACGGCGCTCCCGCGCCTACACCGTGCCGAAAGAACCCTTCATCCTCGATCCGCTGCTCTAAGAGCGCGCCCCGGGATGCACCATTTCCAGTACCGTGACGGGGTGCTGCACGCCGAAGGCGTGAGCCTGGACCGGATCGCAGCCGCGGTCGGGACACCCCTCTACTGCTATTCGACCGCCACCCTGGAGCGCCATTACAGGGTGTTCGCGGAGGCGTTCGCCGGCCAGGACGCGCTGGTCTGTTTCGCCGTCAAGGCGAACTCGAACCAGGCCGTGCTGGCCACCCTCGCCCGGCTCGGCGCCGGCATGGACATCGTGTCCGAAGGTGAGCTCCGCCGTGCCCTGGCGGCCGGGACCCCGGCCGACCGCATCGTCTTCTCGGGCGTGGGCAAGCGCCCGGACGAGATGGCGGCGGCGCTCGATGCCGGCATCCTGTGCTTCAATGTCGAGAGCGAGCCCGAGATGGAGGCCCTCTCGGCGGTGGCGCAATCCCGCGGCACGCGGGCTCCGATCTCCGTCCGGGTCAATCCCGACGTGGACGCCCGGACGCATGCCAAAATCGCGACCGGCAAGGCCGAGAACAAGTTCGGCATTCCGATCTCCCGGGCGCGTGAGGTCTACGCGGCCGCCGCCCGGTTGCCGGGGCTCCGGATCACCGGCGTCGACATGCATATCGGCAGCCAGATCACCGACCTGGCGCCGTTCGGAAACGCCACAGCATTGTTGGCCGAACTGGCCCGCGACCTCATGGCGGCGGGCCACCCGCTGGAGCATCTCGATCTCGGCGGCGGCCTCGGCATCCCCTACCGGCTGGGCGACCCGCCGCCGCCCGATCCCCACGCCTATGCGGAGGTGGTGACGCGCCACACCCGCGACCTCGGGCTGAAGCTCGTCTTCGAGATCGGCCGCATGATCGCTGGCAACGCCGGCATCCTGCTGAGCCGCGTGATCTATGTGAAACAGGGGTTCGATCGCACCTTCGTGATCGTCGACGCGGCCATGAACGACCTGATCCGGCCGACCCTCTACGACGCCCATCACGACATCGTGCCCGTGGCCGAACCGGCCGCCGGGGGCGCCTGGCTGACCGCCGACGTGGTCGGCCCGGTCTGCGAGACCGGTGACTACCTCGCCCGGGGCCGCAATCTGCCCGCCGTCAAGGCCGGCGACCTCTTGGCCGTGATGACGGCGGGCGCCTATGGCGCCGTGCAGGCCGGCACCTACAACACCCGCCCGCTGGTGCCCGAGGTTCTGGTCCATGGCGAGGGCTTCGACGTGGTCAGGCCGCGCCGCAGCCTCGAGGAGCTGATCGGCGAGGACCGGATGCCCGGCTGGCTCGTCACCTGACGCGACGGGCCCGCGCCAAAGGGCTGCACTAGCCGCGGCGAGTCGGCGTGCTAGTCTCGGGCTCATGACGCCTGACCGTTCCTCGCCACCGGTCGCTGCCACATGACGGACCGCGACGCCGGATCTGGTGTGCCGATCGGCCCGGAGAACCGGGCGCGGGAGCACCTGTCGGAGCTCGTGCGGCGGGCCACGGCGAGCCTGGTCTGGGAGCGGGCCTGGCCCATTCTCTGGGGCCCCCTCGCCGTCCTCCTCCTGTTTCTGACCGTCTCATGGCTGGGCCTGTGGCTGGACCTGTCGGTCCTGGGCCGCCAGGTCGGGCTCGCGCTGTTTGGGCTCGCGTTTCTGCTCTCGCTCTGGCCGGCGCTGCGCTTCCGGATGCCACGGCGGGACCTGGCCCTCGACCGGGTAGACCGGGATTCCGGCGCCGGGCACCGGCCGGCCCGCGCCTTCGAAGATTCGCTCGCCCTCGGCAGCAGCGATCCCGGCTCGCGCGCCCTGTGGGAGTTGCACCGCCGCCGCGCCGCCCGGGCCGTGGCCGGCCT
>NZ_JAQGKF010000205.1 GCF_028290205.1 Enterovirga sp.
TGACGAGCGGCGGGCGGTGACGGCCGAGGTGCTGGCCGCGCTGCAGCGGGTCAGCCGCCGGCCCGCGGGCGCGGTGCTGCTGCGGGCGGAGGACATCATGGAGGCGATCCGCGCCGCCGGGCTCCTGGCCGGCACGACCCCGGGTCTGCGCGAGCAGGCGCGCGTCATCGCGGCCGACCTCGCCCAACTCGGGCGCTACCGCGAGGCGATCCTGGCTGATCGGCTCGCGCTCGACGCCGAATTCGTGGCCCTGGCCGGCGAGCGGGACCGCCTGGCCGCCCTGATTCTGGCCCGGCAGGAGCGGCTCGCTCTTGCCGAAAGCGCGATGGGCACCGAGGGCTCCCGCGCCGACCAGCTCGGCCGCGAGGCCCGCACGCTGCGGGAACTGATCGACCGCACGGAGGCGGAGGCAGCGACCATCCGGCGGAAAGCCGAGGAAGCGCGGCTCGCCGCCGAAGCCGAGGCCCGGCAGGCGCGCGAGCGCTTCGCAGCCGCGGCCGCGCGCGAACCGGTCCGGCTCGCGCCGCGGCAGGGCTTTGCCGAATTGCGAGGTCTCCTCAGCCGCCCGGCGGTCGGGATCCCTCTCCGGGAGTTCGGGGCGCCCGACGGCAGCGGCGGCGTGCTGAGAGGCGCGGCCATCGGAACGCGGCCCCGCGCGCTGGTCACCGCGCCGGCGGATGGCTGGATCGTGTTCGCCGGACCGTTCCGATCCTACGGCCGACTCTTGATCATCAATGGCGGCGGCGGCTACTATCTGCTCTTGGCCGGGATGGACCATATGAACGTCGCGGTGGGCCAGTTCGTTCTGGCCGGCGAGCCGGTCGGGCAGATGGGCGACGTTGCGGCCCCCTCTGCGGCTTTGGGCGTCGTTGAGACGGACGGCCCGGTCCTTTATGTTGAGTTGCGTAAGGACGGCGGTCCGATCGATCCCGGTCCGTGGTGGGCGAAATCTCAGGCCGAAAGGGCTCGCGGGTGATGCGCAGACTGTCTCTCGTCTTCCTGGGGGCCATCGTGGGCGCGGGCGCCGCGACCGTGGCGTCGCAGACCCACCTGCTCTCCTCCACCAGCGCGATCGCGGCCTCTGCTGAAACCTATCGGCAGTTGAGTCTCTTCGGCGACGTGTTCGAGAAGGTTCGGACCGATTACGTCGAGAAGCCGGACGAGGGAAAGCTGATCGAGGCAGCCGTGAACGGCATGCTGGCATCGCTGGACCCGCATTCCTCCTTCATGGACCGGAAGAGCTTCCGGGACATGCAGGTCCAGACCTCCGGGCAGTTCGGTGGTCTCGGGATCGAGGTCACGATGGAGGAAGGCCTGATCAAGGTCGTCACTCCGATCGACGACACGCCGGCCCATAAGGCCGGCATCATGGCGAACGACGTCATTGTGCAGATCGAAGACGACCAGGTGCAGGGCCTCACCCTGAATCAGGCGGTCGACAAGATGCGCGGCCCGGTGAACACGCCGGTGCGGCTGAAGATCCAGCGCACCGGCAAGGAGCCGTTCGAGGTCACGCTCGTGCGCGACGTGATCCGGATCCGGCCCGTGCGGTCGCGGGTCGAGGGCGACATCGGCTTTCTCCGCATCACGCAGTTCAACGAGCAGACCTTCGAGGGGCTGCGCACCCAGATTGACAAGCTGACCAGCGACATCGGGCCGGACAAGCTGAAGGGCTTCGTGATCGACCTGCGCAACAATCCGGGCGGGCTGCTGGATCAGGCCATCATGGTCTCCGACGCCTTTCTCGACCGCGGCGAGATCGTCTCCACCCGGGGCCGGAACTCGGACGAGAACCAGCGCTTCAACGCCAAATCGGGCGACCTCACCAAGGGCAAGCCGATCGTGGTGCTGATCAACGGCGGCTCGGCCTCGGCCTCGGAAATCGTGGCCGGCGCGCTGCAGGACCACAAGCGGGCCCTCGTGATGGGCACGCGGTCCTTCGGCAAGGGCTCCGTTCAGACGGTGATTCCGCTTGGCGGCAACGGCGCCGTGAGGCTCACCACGGCGCGCTACTACACGCCCGCCGGCCGCTCCATCCAGGCCAAGGGTATCGAGCCCGACCAGGAGGTGCTGCAGGACATCCCGGACGAGCTCAAGGGCAAGGACGAGACCAAGGGCGAGGCTGGCCTGCGCGGCCACCTCAAGAACGACGGTGAGAAGGGCGGCTCCTCGGCCTATGTTCCGCCGGACCCGACCAAGGACAAGCAGCTCATCGCCGCCATGGAGCACCTGCGCGGCACCCGGAAGGGCGCAGCCAACACCACCCCGCCGCCGGAGGGCGCGGCGGGCCCGGGCACGGCCAAGCCCGCGGTGCCGAACTAGCGCCCCCGAGCTGGTCCTCGGCGCTTCGGCCCGAGGACCCGCCGCCCGGCCAATGCGCATGTTCGGCCGTGCACGGTCCGCTCCCACCTGACCCGGCCCGCCACGCCGCGTGGGGGTGGTGGCTGATTGGTTAACCGCCCGTCATCATCCTCGGGGAGGCGATTCGGCGGATGGTGACGATGGTGGCCAGGCGGTGAAGACGGTGCGGGCGGACGAACTCACCGCGCCCTTGGGGCTCGAGCCCCGGCCGGAGCCGCGCAGCTGGGCGCTGGCGAGATCCGCAGCGGTCACGGGTGCCGTGTGCTGCGGCGCCCTGATCGGCGCCAGCTTCGTCGTCACCGCGCTCTATGGCGATCCGCTTGGCGGCCGTCCCTCCGTCCGCGTCGCAATCCTCGCTCCCAACCCGGCCGAGGCGAAAGCCCCGGCGGTGGCCGCCGCGCCCGAACGGGGCGCCCCGTCCCGAGATCCGGTGCGCCGCGACGCCGGCACCGTCGAGGCCGAATCCGGGGTTTCCGTGGTGCGGCCCGACGGCACCTCGGCACCCGGCTCGATCGTGGTCCGTGTGCCGGACGACGCGGGGTCCACTCCGCCGGCCGCCGATCCCCGCCTCATCGAGAAGACCCGGACGGGCTCGCTGCCCCGGCTCGGCCCGGGCGGTCTGCGGCCGCTCGACGTCTATGCCAGGCCGGAAGGCGAACTCCCGGGCGGGGCGCGACCGACCGGCCGCATTGCCATCGTGGTCGGCGGCCTCGGCATCGGCGTCAGCGCCACGGAGGATGCGGTGGCCCGGCTGCCGGCGCCCGTGACGCTGGCCTTCGCGCCCTATGGGCAGGATCTCGTGCGCCTCGTGGGCCGCGCGCGCCAGGACGGTCACGAGGTCATGCTCCAGGTGCCGATGGAGCCCTTCGACTACCCCGACAGCGACCCTGGTCCGCACACGCTGCTGGCCGCTGCCAAGCCGGCCGACACGCTGGATCATCTGCACTGGTCCATGGCGCGCTTCACGGGCTATGTCGGCGTGATGAACTACATGGGAGCCAAGCTCACCTCGGACGAGCGCGCCCTCGGGCCGATCCTGCGCGAGCTCGGCGGGCGCGGGCTCGGCTTCCTGGACGATGGCTCCTCGTCGCGCTCCGTCGTGACCGCCCTGGCGGGGCAAACGCCGGCCGCCAGGGCCGATCTCGTGCTCGATGCGGTGCCGCGGGCCGACCTGATCGACAAGGCGTTGGCGCGGCTGGAAGCCATCGCCGCCTCCGGCCGCATCGCGGTGGCGACCGCGAGCGCGCTTCCGGTGACGGTGGACCGGATCGCGCGCTGGTCGGAGGGGCTGTCCGCCCGGGGCATCCTGCTTGTGCCTGCGAGCGCCGCCCTGTCCCGCCCTGGCACCCTGCGCGAGGCGGCTGTCCGGTGAAAACGCGCGCCGGTGAATCCGGCCCCGACGGCCTTCCCTACAGGCCCTGCGTCGGCATCGCGCTCGTGAACCGTCAAGGACTGGTGTTCCTGGGCCGGCGCCGGCGGGAAGCTGGGCCGGAGCATCTTGAGGCCGATGGCGGCCATGCCTGGCAGATGCCTCAGGGCGGCATCGATCCGGGCGAGGATCCGTACCGGGCGGCACTTCGCGAATTGTACGAGGAGACCAACGTCCGCTCCGTCGCCCTTCTGGCCGAGGCGCCGGACTGGTACGCCTATGATCTGCCGCAGGCGGTTGCCGGCCGCTCCTGGCGTGGGCGCTACAGGGGCCAGACGCAGAAATGGTTCGCCCTGCGCTTCACGGGGCCGGACAGCGAGATCGACGTGGCAGCCCCGGGCGGCGGGTGGCACAAGCCCGAATTCGAGTCCTGGCGTTGGGAGAAGCTCGAAAACCTCCCTGACCTGATCATTCCGTTCAAGCGGCCGGTCTACGACCAGGTGGTGGCCGCGTTCCGGAGCGTCGTCGTCCCGGGCTAGGCCGCTACTGCCGGGCCCACATGATGCGGCCCATCCAGTCGATGGCGCTGGCCGGCACGACGCGGTCGGGGTGGTCGGGGTTGAGCGAGGCGAGCTCGACGCCCCGGGCAGTGCGCCGCTTCAGCTCCTTGGCCATCACCTCGCCGTCGGTGGTGCGGACCACGACGCGGTCGCCCTTTCGGATCGCGGCGGTGCGGGACACGATGACGATGTCGCCCTCGCGATAGAGGGGGCGCATCGAATCCCCCTGCACCTCGAGCGCGAAAACCCGCTCCTGCGCCAGGTCGGGAAATTCCACCTCGTCCCAGCCGGGCCCGCCAACCGGCATGCCGTCGTCGGAAAACAGGCGGCCGGCGCCGGCCTGGGCGAGGCCGATCAGCGGCACGCGGCGCGTGGGGCCCTCCGCCGGTTCGACCAGCCGCATGAACTCGTCGAGGCTGGCTCCGGTGGCGGCCAAAACCTTCGCGATGGATTCCGTCGACGGCCAGCGATCGCGCCCGTCCGGGCCCTGGCGCTTCGACCGGTTGAAGCTGGTGGCGTCGAGGCCGGCCCGGCGGGCGAGCCCGGAAACCGACAGGCCGTAGCGCTCGGCGAGCTGGTCGATGGCCGACCAGATGCGGACATGGGAGAGCATGAAGGGCCTCGCGCGCGGCGCCGTTCAGGATTATTGTACTAGGAAAGTAAGCACTCGACAACCGCCGCCGCCATGGTCACGGGCGGCTCTTTGCGGCAAGGAGCGGGCATGTCGCTCATCTACAAGATCTGCCCCGCCGCCCTGTGGCAGAGGGCCCGCGACGAGGGCGCATTCGGTGGCGCGCCCGTCGACCTCGCCGACGGCTACATCCACTTCTCCACCGAGGCACAGGTCGCCGAGACGGCGGCGCGCCATTTCGGAGGCCAAACGGACCTCCTCGTTCTGGCTGTCGATCCACACCCGCTGGGCGACGCCTTGCGCTGGGAGCCCTCGCGCGGTGGCGCCCTGTTTCCGCATCTCTACGGCCCGTTGCCGCTCGCCGCCGTCCGGTCCGCCGCGTCCCTGCCGGTGCGGGAAGACGGCGCCCACGACCTCGGCCCGGCGCTCTGGACCCGAAGCCGCGACGAGGGCTTCATGGGCCTGGTCGGCCCGATCTGGACGAGCCCGGATCCGCTCGCCACACGCCATGGCTTCCGGGCCGAACGCCGGCACCTGAACCGCGGCGGCACGGTGCATGGCGGGATGCTGGTCGCCTTTGCGGACCAGGCGCTCGGCCTCGCCTCCTGGGCCGCCAACGGGGATCGGCCGCAGGTCACCATCCAGCTCGACACCCATTTCATCTCGGGCGTGGCCGAGGGCGAATGGCTGGAGGCGCGCTGCCGGGTGGTGCGGCAGACCGCCTCGCTGCTGTTCATGACCGCGGAATTGGGGGTGGGCGAGCGCCCGGTCGCCACGGCGACCGGGATCTGGATGATGCGGGCGCGGCCCCGCGGAGACCGGGCTTAGCGCCGCCCGCTGATCAGCCGCGACAGCAGCCACAGCGGCACCACGACCATGGCGCCGGCCAGGATGTAGCGGCCGAAGTTCCGCACGGCGTCGAGCCCGAAGCCGAACAGCTCCCGGAACCCGTCCACGACCCAGTGAACCAGATCGAACGGCGTGAGGCCGATCGCGGCCAGCACGATGCCGACAAGGAGCGACAGGAACAGCAGCTTCAGGAGCACCGCCACCGGCGAGCCACCGAGCCAGCGCTCGAGAGTCGACATCATTGCTCCGCTCACCCCGACTCGGAACCCCTGCCGAGGAGCGCGATATAGGTGTCGAGCGTGTCGGCCACCATCGTGTCGAGCGAGAAATGGCGTTCCACATGCGCCCGGGCCCTGAGGGCCATGGCGTCCCGGGCGCTCGCTCCCAGGGAGAGGGCGGCTCCGATCGCGTCCGCGAGGGCTTCGGCGTCGCCCGCCGGTACGCGCCAGCCGGTTCGGGCGGAGGCGGGAGCGTCTGGCGGAGCCACCACCGTTTCGGGGACCGCGCCGAGATCTGACACCACCACCGGGATGCCGAGGGCCTGCGCCTCGACCGCCGAGCGCCCGAACGCCTCGGGCTCGGTGGAGGGCACCGCCACGACCGAGGCCGCCATGAAGGCGGCGGGCATGTCGGTGCAATGGCCGACGCGACGCACGATCCCGTCGAGCCCCCCCGCGGCAATCAGCCCGTCGAGTTCGCGCACGTAGCCCTCGCGGCCCTGGGGATCGCCGGCCAGCACATAGGCGACGTCGCTCTGGCCCGCCGCCTTGAGGCGGGCGGCGGCCTCGACGAGCACCCGCTGCCCTTTCCAGGCCGTCAGCCGCCCGGCCAGCAGCACGATGCGCTCATGCGGCGCGACGCCCCAGGCGCGGCGAAGCGCGTCCACCCGGTCCGGCCCGATGGCCGAGGGCAGGAAGCGGGCGAGGTCGGTGCCTCGGGGAATGACGCGGATGCGGTCGGACGCGGCCGGATAGGTCTGCCGGATGAGGTCGGCCGTGTAGCCGGAATTGGCGATCACGGCGTCGCCGCGCGCCATCACGGAATTGTACAGGCGCTTCGGGGCCGAGCGGCCCGCATAGCTGCCGTGATAGGTGGTCACGAACGGGATGCCGAGCGCCCGCGCGGCGCCGAGCCCGACCCAGGCCGGGGCGCGGGACCGGGCGTGGATCAGGGCCGCGCCCTCCTCGTGGGCGATGCGGGCCAGGCGGCGCACGTTCCGCAGCATGGCGATCGGGTTCTTGGTCGCGGCCGGGAACGGGATCCAGGCGCCGCCCTTGCTTTGCAGCTCGGCCACGAGGCGGCCACCCTGGCTGGCGATGAGGGCTCGTGCCCCGGCCTCGGCCAGCGCGGCCGCCACGTCGATGGCGGTCCGCTCGGCCCCGCCCGCCTCGAGCTCAGGGATGATCTGCAGGATGGTCACGCCTTCGAGCGGCGCGGCGGCGCGCGAAAAGGCGGGGCGGTGTCGCGGCGCACGGCTCACAGGATTATAGCAGGGCTCACAGAAGGGCGGCCGCAGCCTCGCCGTCCGGGGTTGAGGTCGGGTTAAGCATGCACCACGACATCGAGATCGGCGACGACCGGCGTCGCATCGCCGTCCTGGACCGGCCGGGCCGCGGCCCGACGGTGGCTTGGTTCGGCGGCTTCCGGTCGGAGATGACCGGAACCAAGGCCGACGCGCTGGACGCCTGGGCGGCCGAGACGGGCCAGAGCTTCGTCCGATTCGACTATTCCGGACACGGCCTCTCCGGGGGCGCGTTCCGCGACGGAACGATCTCGCGCTGGCTCGAGGAAGGGCTCGAGGTTCTGCAGCGCTTCGGCGCGGGCCGGCCGGTCCTGGTCGGCTCCTCCATGGGCGGATGGCTCGCCCTTCTCGCCGCCCGCGCCCTGCAGCAGCGAGCGCCCGAGCGGGCCCCCGCGGCGCTGGTGCTGATCGCGCCGGCGCCGGACTTTACCGAGCGTCTGATGTGGGACGCGTTTCCGTCGGCGGTCCGAGAGCAGATCCTGCGGGACGGCTGCTGGCAGCGGCCCTCGCTCTACTCCGACGAGCCCACGCCCATCACCCGCGAGCTGATCGAGGACGGACGGCGGCACCTGCTTCTGGACGGGCCGATCGAGACGGGGTGCCCGGTCCATATTCTTCAGGGAACGGACGATCCCGATGTTCCGTGGGAACACGCCATGCGGCTGGTGGAGCGCCTGCCGGGGGAAGGTGTCCAGCTCACCCTGGTCAAGAACGGCGACCACCGCCTGTCGCGGCCCGAAGACATCGACAGGCTGGT
>NZ_JAQGKF010000080.1 GCF_028290205.1 Enterovirga sp.
GGTCGGGCCGGGGCTCGCGCTCGGCGCGGGGCTCGCGCTCGGGCCGAGCCTCCCGCTCGGGCCGAGCCTCCCGCTCGGGCCGGGCTTCGCGCGGAAAGCGCTCACGCCGCTCGGGCGGCCGGTCGTAGCGCTCACCGTTGGGACGCTCGGGGCGGTCCGCGGGACGCTCGGGGCGGTCGGCGGGACGCTCGCCGTTGGCGCGGTCGAGCCTGTCTCCGCCCTGCCCCCGGTCGAACCGCTCGGCGCCCGGGGCGCGATCTTGACCAGCCTGCCGGTCGTAGCCGCGATCGGGCCCGCCGCGGTCGTGACCGCCACGGTCCTGCCCGCGATCCTGGCCACCGCGATCCTGGCTGCGATCCTGGCCGCGATCTTGGCCGCGATCCTGGCCGCCGAACCGGTCGGGGCCCTGTGCCCGGTCGGGCCCGCTGGCGCGGTCATAGCCCCGGTCCTGGCCGCCACCCTGGCGGTCGAACCGGTCGTTGCGGTCGAAGCGCGCCGGGCGAGCCGGGCGTTCATTGCGGTCAAAGCGCGGCGCCTGGCCGTTGCGCTCTGCCTGACCGCCGCCGTTGAAGCCGCCGGCCTGGTAGGGCGGCGCCTCCCCGAACTCGTCGCCGGGCTGGCCGCCGAAGCCGCCCATCGCGCCCTCGTCGTCTCCGTCCTCGCCGCCCTCCTCGTCGAACGGGCGCGCCTGAGTGCCGTATTGCTGACGGAACTGCTCCTGCGCCGTCGCGATCATACGGTAGTAGTGTTCGGCGTGCTGGAAGTAGTTCTCAGCGGATACAGGATCGCCGCTCGCCTGCGCATCGCGCGCCAACTGGGCGTATTTGTCGGCGACATGCTGCGCGGTCCCCCTGATCTTCACGTCGGGCCCGTTCGACTCGTAGGTCCGGGTGAGCGGGTTCGGTCCCTTGTTACGGGTTCGGCCGCGCAGCCGCCTGTTCTGTCCTGGTCTCATGGATTCGTTCAGACCTTCGCTGGTTGCTCTCGCAAGCGAGCCCTCGCGCGGACCGGCCCAGCCGCCGCGCGCCATCCTGCCACCTCAGCGCAGATTCAAGGCTCCGCCGCCTCGACCGCCCGTCAGTGTCGGGTTCGTTTGACCTCGCCGGACGCCACGTCCCTCGGCCAGGCCCTCTCAAGTCCCCCGCGCGTCGTGCACCGTCCCGTGCGCCGCGCCTATCTCGGACATTCTAGTTGACTGGTTGCAGGTTAGCTTGTCGCCGCCCCGCCAACAAGCGCTTTCTACGCGTGCCACACAGATTGGCGACGTTTTGACCCCCGTTCACACCGGCGGCCGAAGCAGCACGGCCCGGTTGCGGCCGCCGAGGTCCGGCACGGTCCGGTCGACCCGCAGGCCGCTATGCGTCGCCAGCGCAGCCACGGCCGCAGCCTGATCGTAGCCGACTTCCAGCACGGCCGCCCCATCCGGGGCAAGGAGGCGGGGCAGATCGGGCAGGATCGCCCTGTAGGCGGCGAGGCCGTCGGGTCCCCCGTCGAGCGCGGCCACGGGATCGTGGCCGGCCACCTCCGGCTCCAGCCCGGCGATGTCCGGGCCCGGAATATAGGGCGGGTTCGCAACCACGAGGTCGAAGGGGCCGGAGACCGCCGCCGCCCAGTCGCCGTTCACGAACAGCGCGCGCTCGGCGACGCCGTTGCGGCGGGCGTTGCCGGACGCGGTTCGGAGCGCACCGAGAGACCGGTCGAGCCCGACCCCGCGGGCCTGAGGCCGCTCCGCCAGAAGCGCGACCAGGATGCAGCCGCTGCCCGTACCGAGATCGAGGATGCGCACTTGCCCGGTCCGATCGGGACAGGCGGCCAGTGCGGCCTCCACCACGGCCTCCGTGTCGGGCCGCGGCTCCAGCGTCTCCGCCGACAGATGGAAGAGCATGCCCCAAAACTCGCGCCGACCCAGAATGCGGCCGACCGGCTCGCGGGCGAGGCGCCGCGCGAGGTAGCCGGACAGCTCGGCCGCACCGCTGGCCCCGAGCGGCTCTTCGGGGCGCGCCAGCAGTTCGACACCGGTCAGGCCGAGCGCGCTGGCGAGAAGCAGCCGGCTCTCGGCCGCACCGGCCTCGATGCCGGCCTGGCCCAGGACGCGCCGGAGGGTGGCCAAAGCCTCGCCGCGGCTGGTCTGCGGCGACAGCATCTGGGGCTCCGCGCGCCGGGTCGCCGCGCTCAATAGCTGCGCGGCAGCCCGAGCACGTGCTCGGCCACGTAGGACAGGATGAGGTTGGTCGAGATCGGGGCCACCTGGTAGAGCCGGGTTTCCCGGAACTTGCGCTCGACGTCGTATTCCTCCGCGAAGCCGAAGCCGCCATGCGTCTGGATGCAGGCCTCGCCGGCCGCCCAGGACGCCTCGGCTGCCAGCATCTTGGCCATGTTCGCCTCCTCGCCCGGGGTTTCGCCCGCCTCGAAGCGGCGGCACCCTTCGCGCACCATCAGTTCGGCCGCCCGCATCTGGGCGTAGGCGCGGGCGATCGGAAACTGGACACCCTGATTCTGGCCGATGGGGCGGCCGAACACGACGCGGTTCTTGGCGTATTCGACAGACTTGCGGGTGAACCACTTCGCGTCGCCGACGCATTCGGCGGCAATCAGCAGACGTTCGGCGTTCATGCCGTCCAGAATGTAGCGGAAGCCCCTGCCCTCCTCGCCGAGCAGGTTTTCGGCCGGCACGCGCAGATCGTCGAAGAAGATCTCGCAGGAATTGTGGTTCATCATCGTGCGGATCGGTCGGATGGTCAGGCCGCGGCCGACCGCCTCGCGCATGTCCACGATGAAGGTCGAGAGCCCCTCAGTCTTGCGCTTCACCTCGTCCTTCGGGGTGGTGCGGGCGAGCAGGAGCATGAGGTCCGAATGTTCGGACCGGCTGGTCCAGACCTTCTGGCCGTTGACGACGTAATGGTCGCCGTCCCGCACGGCTGTCGTCTTGAGCGAGGTGGTGTCGGTGCCGCTGGTCGGCTCGGTCACGCCGAACGCCTGCAACCGGAGCTCGCCGGAGGCGATCTTGGGCAGGTAGAGTTCCTTCTGACGGGTCGAGCCGTGCCGCAGGATGGTGCCCATGATGTACATCTGGGCGTGGCAGGCGGCGCCGTTGCAGCCCTCCTCCTGGATCGTTTCCAGGATGGCGGCGGCCGCCGAAAGGCCGAGCCCCGACCCGCCGTATTCCTCGGGGATCAGCACGGACAGGTAGCCGGCCTCGGTCAGTGCCGTGACGAATTCGGTCGGATAGCCGCGCACCTGGTCGAGCCGGCGCCAATACTCGCCCGGGAAGCGGGCGCAGAGTTTGCGCACCTCCTCGCGGATGCTGTCCAGCGCGTCGGGTTCAGAAGTGTGCATGGCCATGTCGCTCGCGGAAGGGCCGATCAGCCCGCCTCCGCCATGGCGCGGGCCGCGCCGGCAATGACCGCTTGCAACGCCGTCAATCCGTCCGTCAAGGCGGCGGGCCCGGGCTGAAGGATCAGGGGGGCCTTGATCTCGTGCAGCCGTCCGAAGCGGACGGCCGGAACGGCGGCGAATCCCGGCCGCGCGGCGACCCGGCCGGGCACGAAGCGCTTGCCGCACCACGAGCCGACAATGATGTCCGGCGCCGCGGCGATCACCTCCTCACCCGTCACAAAGCGGCCTTTCGCATCGGGCGCCCGGGAACGGTCGACGAAGACGTCCTGCCCGCCCGCAGCCTCGACCAGCTCCGACACCCAGCCGATGGCCGAGATCATGGGCTCGTCCCACTCCTCGAAATAGACGCGCGGCCGTAGCGGCAGGCTCGCCGCGGTGCGCCGCGCCGCCTCCACCCTGTCCTCGAGTTCCCGCGCGAGGGCGCAGCCGGCCTCGTCGCGGCCGACCAGTGCGGCCACGAGCCTGACCATGGCCAGGATGCCGGCGATGTCGCGGTGATTGAAGGCGTGCACCGCGATGCCAGCACGGATCAGGTCGCGGCAGATTTCGGCCTGGAGGTCGGAGAAGGCGAGAACGAGATCCGGCTCGAGCGCCAGGATCTTCGGCAGGTCGGCCGAGATGAAGGCCGAGACGCGTGGCTTCTCCCGCCGCACCCGCGGGGGCCGCACGGCATAGCCGGACACGCCGACGATGCGGCCCTCCTCGCCGAGCAGATACAACGTCTCCACCGTCTCCTCCGTGAGGCAGACGATGCGTTCGGGCGGGAATCTGCGCATGGGCTCTCGGCTCAGGGACCGGCGCGCCCGGGCCGCGGCCGGTCGACCGCCAGCAGAAAGGCGACGAGCGCGTCCCGGTCCTCCTCCGAAAAGCCGGCCTCGCCGTCGGCCCAATAGGCGTGGCCCTCGCCGGTCACGCGGGCGAGCCGCGCGGCGGCCGAATCGGCGTTCGCCGCAACCGCGCGGGCGCGCCAGGTCCTGTCCACGAGCGCCCGCAAGCTGTTCGCCGGATCGGGTGCGATGCCGGCAAGGCTCGTTGCGGCGACCCCGGGGCGGCGCTCGGGATCGGGGCCGATCGCGACGCCGCCGTCATGCAGGTAGGGCGCGCTCCAGCGCAGCCCCTGCAGGTGCATGACCTTGTACCCGCCGCCCGTCCGGTTGTGGCCCCAGGCGAGCTTGAGCTGCCCCTCGTCCGGGATCGGCACCGGCAGCAGCGGCGCGTCCACCGCCGGAGGGGCGACGAGGTCGGGCCGGAACAGCTGCGGCCTGCCGATGCCGGCCGCCATGCGCTGGAAGGCGCGGGCGCGGGTCGGCTCGGATCCGATCACCGAGGCGGGCCAGACCCGGTTCGAGGCGAGGGCTGGCCCGGAATGGCAGGCGAGGCAGCCGGCCCGGTCGAACACCGCCCGGCCCCGTTCCAGCACGGCCGGCGGCGGCAGAGGCGGGGCGGGCGGCCGCAGCGTGTTCTGGAAGGCCGAGAGCCCGTCACTCAGGCGGTAGATGGGCTCGCCCGGCCGGATCATGACCAGGCTGTTGGTGGTCAGGTACGTGGCGGCCGGGAAGCTCGGCAGAACGGCGAGGCGCAACACCCCCGGCGAGCCCTGGGTCGGGTCGGCCGTCCACAGGATCTCGGACGGCTTGCGGCCGTCGCGCGGGTGGAAGC
>NZ_JAQGKF010000082.1 GCF_028290205.1 Enterovirga sp.
CCGCCCCGGACGCGGTGGCCGCCCCGGACGGAATGGCGGCCTGGGGCTCAGTGGTGGCCTTGGCGAGCTTGGTGCGGCGGGCGCTGCGGCGCTTGGCGGCGCGGCGCGAGGGCGAGGCCGAGGCCACCATCGTCCGCGATCCGCCCTCGAAGCCGGCCGCCATGCGGGCCTTGCTCCACATCATGCCGTAGCCGGCCATGGTGAAATGGACGCCGTCCTTGGCGCGGCTGCCCGGAGCGCACAGCCCCGGGTCGCGCATGGATACGTAGGTCACGCCCGTGCCGCTCAGCCGGGCGCGCAGCATGCCGTCCAGCCTCTCGGCGTTGCTGTCCCAGGCCTTCAAAACGCAGGGGGGCCCGATCCAGACGAGCTTGACCCCGCGCGAGGCCGCCACGATCCGGCCGATGTCGCCGTCGAGCCCGTCGACGCGCCCAACCGCGTCGTTGGTGCCCAGGCTCATGAAAACAACTGATCCCGGCGCGGCCTGCTGGATCTGGCTGACGACGGCCCCGCCGCGGATCGCTACGCTGTTGCGGGCGAGGCGGGTTAATCCCGACGCCATCGACACACCGACGCCGAGGCTGTCGCCGATCACGATTCCGTTCGTCGCGGCCCGGGCCGCGGAGGCACCCCCGGCGACCAAGAGCGCGGCCGCGAAAGCGGCGGCCCAGGCGCGCCATGACCTTGCGGCGCGCGGCTGCGCCGCGCTCGTCCATCGCTGCATCGTGTTCTGCCCCTTCGCCCGCCTGGACCGTCGTGACGCGATCCTGGACGGCGGTTCGTGCGTCCTGGACGACGATTCCGGCAAGTTCGCGACGGATCGGTGGCCGGTCCGGCCGATGATTCCCACCGGATGGTCGGCCTGCATGGTTAACGGCTTCTTAGCTCTTGGCTTAGCTTGTGGCCCGACGCCCGGACAGGCCGCGAGCTGCCGCCGGCCCGAAGCGAGGGGACGAGGTGAGGAGCACCGACATGGTGGCGAGTGGGTTCGTCTGCGGGCTTCGCACGCCGGCCGGCTCGGCTGCGGGGGTGCCGTGAGGCGGGCCGCCCGGGCCCTCCTGGCAGCCTTGGTCGGCGCCGTCGCGGTGGCGGGGGGGACCGAAATCGCGGCCGCGGAGCGGCTGTCCTGCGGCGCCTCGCGCACTTGGCTCGTGCCCTTCCAGACGTCGCCGTTTCCCTATGACGGTGTGATCCCGGGCAAGAACATCCCGTTTCTCGACCGGGAGGAGGACGGGCGACGCGGCCACACCTCCCCCCGGGGCGGGGTGTATTGGGAGGACCCGACCTATTCGGACCGGCGCGTCCTCCTGTCCGTGCCGCCCGGGTTCGACCCGGCCCGCCCGGCCGTGATGGTGGTGTATTTCCACGGCAATTCGGCCCTTCTGGACCGCGACGTCTGCCGCAAGCAGCACATTCCGCAGCAGGTCGCGGCCTCCGGGCTCAACGCCGTCTTGGTGGCCCCGCAACTCGCCCGTGACGCCCTGGATTCCAGCGCCGGCGCTTTCTGGCAGCCAAACGCCTTCAGGCGCTTCCTGGACGAGGCCGGGGCGCGGCTCGCCGACCTCACCGGGCAGCGGGGGCTCCGCAGCCTGCCGGTGGTCGTTGTCGCCTATAGCGGCGGCTACCTGCCCGCGGCCTACGGCCTGGATGTGGGCGGCGCGGCGGAGCGCATCCGCGGAATCCTGCTCATGGATGCGCTCTACGGCGAGGCGGAACGCTTCGCCGAGGTGGTGGCGGCCAGGCGCTCGGCGTTGTTCGCCGTGAGCGCCTATTCGCTCTCCTCGAAGGCGCAGAACGCGGAGTTCCGCCGCATGCTGGCGGATCGGGGCGTCGAGACGGGCGAGGGCCTGCCGCCGAGCTTGCGGCCGGGCACCGTCAGCTTCGTGCCGGCCCCGGCTGCCGTGAGCCACGGCGAGTTCATGACCCGCGCCTTCGCGGCCGACCCGCTGCGGGTATTGCTCGGCCGGATCGAAGGTTTCGCGGCCCCGAACCGTCCCGCAGGACCCCGTTAAACCGAATCATTCCTAATCCCGCCCCATTCCGATGGCAGTCGAGAGGGCCGGCATCGCAGCGGGCCAGGCGTACGGGGCAAGATGTTGAAGGCGCTGATCCGTGCCGCGCTTGCGGCCATGTTCCTGTCCGGTGCCGGCGGGATGGCGGCGGCAAACGTCCCCGAGAAGGCCCTGGTGCCGATTCCGGCCGCCACGCTGGCGCTGATGAGGGCGCGCGACACGGATCCGGGCGCGCCGATCCTGATGCGGGCCTTCAAGAAGGAAGGCGAGATCGAGCTCTGGAAGATGAGCCGCAGCGGCCGCTACGTGCTGCTCAAGACGTATCCGATCTGCCGCTGGTCCGGCCAGCTCGGCCCCAAGCAGAAGACGGGGGACCGCCAGACGCCGGAGGGTTTCTACTCCGTTTCACCCGGGCAGATGAACCCGAACTCCTCGTTCCATCTGTCCTTCGATCTCGGCTATCCGAACGCCTATGACAGGGCGCACGGCGGGACGGGCTCCTACCTGATGGTGCACGGCACCTGCTCGTCGGCCGGCTGCTTCGCCATGACGGACGAGCAGATCTCCGAGATCTACGCCGTGGCACGCGAGGCCTTTGCGGGGGGGCAGCGCGCCTTTCAGTTCCATTCCTTCCCGTTCCGGCTCACCGCTCAGAACATGGCCAGGGCCCGCTCCGAGAAGCATATCGGCTTCTGGCGCGAGCTGAAGGAGGGCTACGACCGCTTCGAAGCGGCAGGCGAGGACCTGGCGATCGGGGTGACGGGCAAGCGCTACAGCTTCGGCCCGTCCCGCAGCCCGGCCCGGGAAGCTCTGGTCCAGGCGCGCCGCGCCCAGGAGAGCGAGAAGACGGCCGCGCTGGTGGCGGACGGGATCGCGGCCGTTCGGGTCACCTATGAGGACGGCGGCATGCATGCAGCCTTCGCGTCGCTGTCGCGTCGCGGTGTGCATGTCGGGGCGGTCAGCCGGCCGGAAACGCTGGCCTTGGCCGGCCGCGAGATCGTGGTCACGCCGGCTCGGCCGAAGCCGGTTCTGGCGGCTCTGCCCGTGCAGCAACTCGGCTTTGGGCCGGCCTCAGGCGGGCTCCGGGCCGTGTTTGCCCCGGCGCTGCTGGCGCGGCCGATTCAGCTCCGGCCCGGTGCCGCTCCGGCCAGCATGGCTGGCGCGTCGCCGATCCTGCCCGCCTCGGGCTTCCGTCCGGTTCTGACCGCGGTGGCGCTGCGGGGCGCCTGACGCGGCGCGGCCACAGCCGCTGCCGCGGCAGCCTGTCGCACTTTCGACATCAAGCGAGCGGAGCCTCCCCCGGCCAACACACTGGGGAGGACCTGATGATCCACCGTTCCGCCATGCTGCCGCGTCGCGGCTTTCTGGCCGGGGCTGCCGCGGGCTCGCTGGCCGTCGGTCTGCCCGGCCCGTCCTCGGCCAAGGCGCCGCTCGCGACGTCGCAGGCCCCCTACTACTATCGGCTGAAGCTCGGCGACGCGCAGGGCACGATCGTCTCCGACGGCACCCTGCCGCTCGGCGACCCCAAGACCAACTTCACCGGCCTCGCCCCGGCCGAGATGGAGCGCCAGCTCACGGACAACTTCCTGCCGCTCGACAACGCCGTGCTGGAGCAGAACATCCTGATCCTGACCACGGGCGACCGGACCGTGCTGTTCGACACGGGGATGGGCAGCCTGAAGACCTTCGGGCCCTCCACCGGAAAGCTGCTCGCGACCATGAAGCAGGCCGGCATCGACCCGAAGGACATCGACGCCGTCGTGATGAGCCACGCCCACATCGACCATTGCGGGGGCTGCATGGCTGACGACGGGTCGCGGAATTTTCCGAACGCCCAATACTACATCAGCCAGGCCGATTTCGATTACTGGACGGACGACAGCAAGGCGCCTGCCGCCATGAAGGTCTTCTACGATACGGCGAAAAAGAACCTGCTGCCCAACCGGGACCGGATGGTCTTCTTCAAGGACGGCCAGGAATTCCTGCCCGGCATCCAGGCCATCGCGGCGCCCGGGCACACGGTCGGGCACACCATTTTCATGATCACCAGCGGCAAGGAATCCCTCGCCTATATCGGCGATCTCACCCACCACCCGGTGCTGCTGATGGAAAAGCCGCTGACCGAGTTCGCCTACGACACCGACCCGAAGCAGGCCGCCCAGAGCCGGGTGCGGCTCCTCACCACGCTCGCCACGAACCGCATTCCCATTCTGGCATATCATTTCGCCTGGCCCGGAATCGGCCATGTCGCCCGGCAGGGCGAGGGCTTCCGCTACCACCCCCAGGCCATGAAGATGGAGCTGTGACGGGGCGCTGAGGCGGGGTCGGGCGGGGGCGCGTCGGGGCTATCCCGTGACGCGCTCGACCCGGTTCACGGCCGGCTTGGCGCGAAGCTCCGAGACGATGGCCGTCAGGTGCTTCAGGTCGAACACGGACAGATCCACCGTGACCTCGGTGAAATCCGGCGTGCGGCGGTGCATCGAGATGTTCTCGATGTTGCCGTCGTGGTCGGCGATCACCTGAGCGATCTGCGCGAGGCTGCCCGGTTCGTTGATCGAATGGAGCGCGAGCCGGGCCGGAAAGCGGCGGCCGGCCCCGGCCTCGACGTCCCAGCGGACGTCGATCCAGCGTTCGGGGTCGTTGTCGAAATCGGCCAGCGCCCGGCTCTGGATCGGGTAGATGGTCACGCCCTGGCCCGGGGTCAGAATGCCGACGATGCGATCGCCCGGCACGGCGCCGCCGTCCGGCGCGAAGCGCACGGCCAGATCCGGATCGATGCCCCGGATCGGCAGCGCGTCCGGGCCGGATCCCGTCTTGTTCGACCGCGCCGTCGCGGCGCGCCCGGCATCCGCCTCGCCCCGCCGCTCGACGTAATCCGGGTACACGCCCCGCACCACGTCGCCCGAGAACATCTCGCCGCGACCGACCGCGGCCAGCACGTCGTCGATCGAGGCGCGCGCCAGGCGGGGCAGGGCGCCGCGCAGCTTTTCGTCCGAAAACGGCTTGGCGGCGCGTTCAAAGGCCCGTTCCAGGATCTGCCGGCCGAGCCCGGCATATTGCCGGCGCGTGGAAGCCTTGGTGGCGCGCCGGATGGCCGCCCGGGCCTTGCCGGTCACCACCAGGGATTCCCACGCCGCCGGCGGGGCCTGGCCGTCGGCCCGCACGATCTCGACCTCGTCGCCGTTCTGCAATTCGTTGAAGAGCGGAGCCATGCGGCCGTTGATCTTGGCGCCGACCGCCGAATTGCCCACGTCGGTATGGACCGCATAGGCAAAGTCGATCGCATTGCCCCCGCGCGGCAAGGCGATGAGCCGGCCGTTCGGTGTGAAGCAGAACACCTGGTCGTGGAACAGCTCGAGCTTGGTGTGTTCCAGGAACTCCTCGGGGCTGTCCCCTTCCGCCAGGAGGTCCACCGTGCGGCGAAGCCATTGGTAGGCCCGGCTTTCCGAGGCCAGGCCGGATGCGCCGTCCTTGTAGAGGGGATGGGCCGCGATGCCGTATTCCGCCACCTCCTCCATGCCCCGCGTGCGGATCTGCAGCTCGACGCGCTGCGAGCGGGGCCCGATGACGGTCGTGTGCAGGGACGCGTAGTCGTTCTGCTTGGGGTTGGAGATGTAGTCCTTGAAGCGCCCCGGAACAGCCGGCCAGGCCGTATGGACAATGCCGAGGCCGCGATAGCATTCGTCGACCGTGCCGACGATCAGGCGGAAGCCGTACACATCCGAAAGCTGCTCGAAGGCGATCGACTTGCGCTCCATCTTGCGCCAGATCGAGTAAGGCGTCTTGCGCCGGCCGACCACTTCCGCCGGAACGCCGCTCGTGGCCAGCTTTGCCTTGAGCGCGCTCTCGACCTCCTCGACCAGGCTAACGTTGCGGGCCCCGAGCTCCCGCAGCCGTTCGGAGATGGTCCCATAGGCTTCCGCGTTGATGTTGCGGAACGCCAGGTCCTCGAGCTCGTCACGCATCTCCTGGATGCCCATGCGGCCCGCGAGCGGCGCGTAGATGTCCAGGGTCTCTTGGGCGATGCGGCGTCGCTTGTCGGCCGGCATGAAGCCCAGCGTGCGCATGTTGTGCAGCCGGTCGGCGAGCTTGACCAGGAGGACCCGCAGATCCTCCGCGACGGCCAGCAGGAGCTTGCGGAAATTCTCTCCCTGGGCGGCCTGGCGCGAGACGAGGTCGAGGCGCTTGATCTTGGTGAGGCCGTCGACCAGCGAGCCGATCTCGGTGCCGAAGATCCGGTTGATCTCCTCCAGCGTCGCCGCTGTGTCCTCGACCGTGTCGTGCAGAACGGCCGCCACGATGGTAGCCGCGTCGACCCTGAGTTCCGTCAGGATGGCGGCGACCTCGAGCGGATGCGCCAGGAAGGGGTCACCAGACGCCCGCTTCTGGCTCCCATGCGCCACCATCGCATAAACGTAGGCGCGGTTCAGTAGCGCCTCGTCCGCGCCGGGATCGTAGCGCTTCACGCGCTCGACGAGATCGTACTGCCGCATCATCTTGGGCGGGTGGGCCTCCGGTCAGGCAGAGCGCCGGCAGCTAGTGCCAAGCAAGAGGCGGGCCCGCAACAACGAAAAAGGGCCCGGCGATCTGCCGAGCCCTTCGAACCGCGTGCAAGACGCTAGCCTTCCTCGTCGTCGGTCTCGGCCGGAGGCACGAGCCCTTCGAGGCCGCGGAGGAGATCCTCCTCGCTCATCTTGTCGAACTGGACGTCCTTGTCGTCGGAGGACGAAGCCGGCACCGCCGCGGCCGCCGCGCCCAGCAGAGGCACCGTCTCGGCCTCCGGCTCGTCGACTTCGACATAGCGCTGCAGCGAATGGATGAGCTGCTCCTTGAGATCGTCCGGCGCGATGGTCTCGTCGGCGATCTCGCGCAGCGCCACGACCGGGTTCTTGTCGCGGTCGCGATCGATGGTGAGCGGCGCTCCGGAGGAGATCAGGCGGGCGCGGTGACTCGCGAGCAGAACAAGTTCGAACCTATTGTCGACCTTGTCGACGCAGTCCTCAACGGTGACGCGCGCCATGCGGCGGCTCCTTCGCAGACGATCTTACGGGATATGGCGGAGCCCTACACCCTGTCCGGCCAAGGAGCAAGCCGGCATGCGATCGCACGCCCGGGGCGGCGCCGAGCGCAGTCCCGGACGTGCGTGTCACCGCAGGCGCGCCGCCTAGTAGCAGACGCGAACCTTCTGCACGTGCCAGCCGTAGGGCCCCCAGGCGCGTTCCTTGCGGATCGAGCACGAGCTGTAGGAGGCCGCGTAGTAGCGCCCATAGGAAGCCGGGTGATGGTGGCGGCCGCGGTAGGCGGCCCGGTGATAACCGCCGCGATACACCGGCCGGTAGTAGCCGCCGCCGTATGAGGCCGGGTAGTAGCCGCCGCCATAGGAGGCCGGATAATACCCGCCCCCGTAGGAGACCGGGTAGTAGCCCCCCCCATACGAGGCCGGGTAATAGCCGCCGCCATAGCCGTAGGCCGGGTAGGAACTGGCCGCGAGCGCGCCCAGGGCCAGCCCGCCGATCAGGCCCGCTGCCGCATAGCCGCCACCCCAGCCGCCGCGGCGATGGCCGTAGCCGCCCCGCCAGCCATAGCCGCCGCCCCGATACGCGTAACCGCCGTGCCAGCCGCCGCCGCGCCAGCCCGGACGCGCATCCGCGCTGTCCGTCATGGCGAAAGTGGACCCGAGCAGGGTGGCGGCTGCCACCCCTGCGAGGCTGATTGCTCTGATCGACATGTCCCGACTCCGACTTCCAGGATCGCCGCCCGTGTCCGCAGAATGCCGGTGCTCAGCACCGGGTTCCTGGGCGGGACGACATGCCGCTGTCACAAGAGGCGGGAGGCGAGCGCCGCCCTCTGGCGCTCGGGTTGACTACCGGTCGGGGCGGTGCGACCTGCGCCGAAAACCCGGGGCAGGACAGCACGGGTCGGGAGGCCACATGCTCGCCGTCGTGTTTCCAGGGCAGGGAAGCCAAAGTGTCGGGATGGCAGCGGCGCTTGCCGCCCAGTTCCCCGCCGCCCGTGCGGTCCTGGACGAAGTCGATTCCGCTCTGTCGCAGAACCTGTCCGGCCTGATGCGGGACGGCCCGGCCGAGGAGCTGAACCTCACCGCCAACGCGCAGCCGGCCCTGATGGCCGCGAGCCTCGCCGCGCTGCGGGTGCTTGAGGCCGAAGCAGGGCTCGATCTCGGCCGCATGGCCCGCGTGGTGGCCGGCCACTCCCTCGGCGAATACTCGGCTCTCGCGGCCTCCGGCGCGCTCTCGCTGACCGATGCCGCGCGGCTGCTGCGGATCCGCGGCGACAGCATGCAGAAGGCCGTTCCCGTCGGCATGGGCGCGATGGCGGCGCTTCTCGGGCTGGACCGGGAGGTGGCCGAGGAGGTCGCCCGCGAGGCCGCGTCCGGCGGCGAGGTCTGCGACGTGGCGAACGACAACGGGCCGGGTCAGGTCGTCGTGTCCGGGCACCGGACGGCGGTGGAACGAGCCGTGGTGATCGCGCAGGGGCGGGGTGCCCGCCGCGCCGTGATGCTGGCCGTGTCCGCCCCCTTCCACTGCCGGCTGATGGCTCCGGCTGCAGAGGCGATGCGGGAGGCGCTCGGCCGAACCGCCCTGTCCGCTCCGGCCATCGCGCTGGTGGCGAATGTGACCGCCGCGCCCATCTCCGACCCCGACGCGATCCGGGACGCGCTCGTGCGCCAGGTCACCGGCACGGTGCGCTGGCGCGAGAGCGTCGCGGCCATGGCGGCCCTCGGGGTGAACCGTTTCATCGAGCTCGGAGCCGGCAAGGTGCTGACCGGCCTGAGCAAGCGCATCGCTCCAGGAACCCGCGCCGCGAGTTTCGGCGCGCCGGAGGAACTGGACGGCGTGCGCGCGCTTTTGGAGGCCTGATGCCGATGTTCGATCTGTCCGGCCGCATGGCCCTCGTCACCGGCGCCACCGGGGGCATCGGCGGCGCCGTCGCCCGCGCCCTCCATGCTCAGGGCGCCACCGTGGCGCTCTCCGGAACGCGCCGCGAAAAGCTCGAGGAGCTCGCCGGGGCGTTGGGCGACCGCGTCCATGTGCTTCCGTGCGATCTGTCCGACCCCGAGGCCGTGGAGGCCCTCGTTCCGGCCGTGGAGGCCGCCTGCGGGCAGCTCGACATCCTGGTCAACAATGCCGGCGTCACCCGCGACGGGCTGATGCTGCGCATGAAGGACGCCGACTGGGACAGCGTGCTGGCCGTCAACCTGACGGCCGCTTTCCGGCTCTCCCGGGCGGCCCTGAAGGGGATGATGCGGCGCCGGCACGGCCGCATCGTGTCGGTCGGGTCCGTGGTCGGATCCACAGGCAATCCGGGCCAGGTCAATTACGTGGCCGCCAAGGCGGCGCTTGTCGGCATGACCAAGGCCCTAGCGGCCGAGGTGGCGAGTCGCGGGATCACCGCCAACGTCGTGGCGCCGGGCTTCATCGCGTCGCCCATGACGGATGTTCTGAACGACACACAGCGTGCCGGCATTCTGGGGCGCGTGCCCATGGGGCGGCTCGGAGAAGGTCGCGAAGTGGCGGCCGCCGTGAGCTATCTCGCCTCTGACGAGGCCGGCTACGTGACGGGTCACACCCTCCATGTGAATGGCGGGATGGCCATGCTCTGAGGGGCATCGCCGTGCGGTCGCCCGGTGCAGGGCTTGACCGGCGGCGAAAATAAGGCTTTGCAACGGCCATTCAGGCAGGGCCGTTGCATTGCCGGCGGTCTGGTCGAATTCTCGCCGGGCCGCGGCGGGCGGCCGATTTCGCGATGGCGAGGACAGTGATGAGCGACACAGCGGAGCGGGTGAAGAAGATCGTCATCGAGCACCTGGGCGTGGAAGCCGACAAGGTGACCGACAACGCGAACTTCATCGACGATCTCGGCGCCGACAGCCTCGACACGGTCGAGCTCGTCATGGCGTTCGAGGAAGAGTTCAACGTCGAGATCCCGGACGACGCGGCCGAGACGATCGTGACGGTCGGGGACGCGATCAAGTTTTTGGACAAGAACGCGGCGGCCTGACGCGCGCGAGTCGTCGCGCCAGCTGAAACGCGGCGGCACGGGGAAAGAGATGCGGCGGGTCGTGGTTACCGGCCTTGGGATGGTCACCCCCTTGGCCTGCGGAGTCGAGGCCACGTGGCGTCGGCTTCTCGCAGGCGAGAGCGGTGCGGCGCGGGTCGAGAGCTTCGATGTCTCCGATCTCGCCTGCAAGATCGCCTGCGAAATTCCGCGCGGCGATGGCAGCGACGGCACGTACGATCCGGACCAGTGGGTCGATCCCAAGGACCAGCGCAAGGTCGATCCGTTCATCGTGTACGCGATGACGGCTGCCAAACAGGCGCTGGACGATGCGGGCTGGCACCCGAAATCGCATGCCGATCAGATCGCGACAGGTGTCGTGATCGGGTCCGGCATCGGCGGCATCGGCGGCATCTACGAGGCCTCCGTGACCCTCTACGAGAAGGGCCCGCGCCGGATCTCCCCCTTCTTCATCCCGGGCCGCATCATCAATCTCGCGTCCGGCTACGTGTCGATCGCGCATGGATTGAAGGGGCCGAACCACGCCGTCGTGACGGCGTGTTCGACCGGCGCGCATGCCATCGGCGACGCCTCACGGCTGATCGCCTTCGGTGATGCCGACGTGATGGTTGCCGGCGGCGCCGAATCGCCGATCAACCGTCTGTCGCTCGCGGGGTTCGCGGCCTGCCGGGCGCTCTCCACCGGCTTCAACGATGATCCGACCCGCGCCTCGCGGCCCTATGACCGGGACCGGGATGGGTTCGTCATGGGCGAGGGCGCCGGGATCGTGGTGCTCGAGGAATACGAGCATGCCGTCGCTCGCGGCGCGCACATCTATGCCGAAATCGTCGGCTACGGCCTATCCGGGGACGCCTACCACATCACCTCTCCGGCCGAGGACGGCGACGGCGCTTACCGGTGCATGAGCGCGGCCGTGAAGCGGGCCGGCATTTCGCCGTCCGACATCGACTACATCAACGCTCACGGCACCTCGACTCCGCTCGGCGACGAGCTCGAGCTGAAGGCGGTGGAGCGGCTGGTCGGCAACGCGGCCGGCAAGCTCACCATGTCGTCCACCAAATCCGCCATCGGCCATCTTCTGGGTGCGGCGGGATCGGTGGAGGCCATCTTTTCGGTCCTGGCGATCCGGGACGGTGTGGCGCCGCCCACGCTCAACCTCGACAATCCCTCGGTCGAGACGCCGATCGACCTCGCTCCCCATGCGGCCAAGCCGAAGAGCATCGACACGGTGCTGTCGAACTCCTTCGGCTTCGGCGGCACGAATGCCTCTCTCGTGTTCCGCCGCGCGGCGTAGCACGTTGAGGGTTGGATCACGGCATTTTGCCATATTGCGCGCAGAGACAGGGTCGCGCGTAGCTCGACACCGCGGTGTGCGGGCCGCGTTTCCGCTCGGGCGAGGCTGAGAGATGTTCGGCAAGAGGCGGATGGAGCCCCCGGCACCGGTGGATGACGCGCAGGCGTCATCGACCCGCGCCGTCCCGCGGAGCCCCTATGACGCGGTGACCCCGGTTGCGCTGACGCGCGTGCGGGTGCGCCGGCCTCGCGGTGGGCTCCTGTCGCTGCTGAGCGGCCTCACGACCTTCGCCCTGGTTCTCGCCGGCTCCCTGGTCTTCGGCCTCCTCGCGCTCGAGGGACAGGTCGACAAGCCGGGGCCGCTTCCGGCGGACAAGATCGTGCTCATTCCGAAGAGCATCGGCACGTCCGACATCGCCGACCTGCTCAGCCGCGAAGGTGTCATCGCCAATGCGCCGCTCTTCGAGCTCTATTCCTATCTGAGCCGCAGCAAGGGGCAGCTGAAGGCGGGCGAGTTCCTGTTCCGGGCCGGAATCAGCATCGAGGCCGCGATCGACACCCTGATCAACGGCAAGGCCATCCTGCACACGTTCACCATCCCGGAGGGGCTGACCAGCGAGCAGATCATGGCGCGGGTGCGGGAGAACGAGATCCTGACCGGAACGGTCAACGACACCCCGCGCGAGGGCTCGCTGATGCCCGATACCTACAAGTTCGAGCGGGGCACGACGCGGCAGCAATTCGTCAATCTGATGCAGGCCGGGAGCCGCGACGCGCTGGCCAGGATCTGGTCCCGGCGCGCGCCGGATCTCCTCCTCAAGACACCCCAGGAACTCGTCATCCTGGCCTCCATCGTTGAGAAGGAGACGGGCCGGGCGGATGAGCGGCCCCGGGTGGCGAGCGTGTTCCTGAACCGGCTCGCCCGGCGGATGAAGCTCCAGTCGGACCCGACCATCGTGTACGGGCTCGTCGGCGGCAAAGGCACGCTCGGGCGCGGCATCACCCGCGCCGAGATCGACCGTCCGACCCCCTACAACACCTATGTGATCGAGGGCCTGCCGCCCGGCCCCATCGCCAATCCGGGTCGCGCCGCCCTGGAAGCGGTCGCGAACCCGATCAAGACCAAGGACATCTTCTTCGTGGCTGACGGAACGGGCGGGCACGCCTTTGCCGAGAGCTACGACCAGCACCAGCGCAATGTCGCGCGCTGGCGGCAGATCGAGCGTGAGCGCGACGTCGCTGCTCCCGGTTCCGGCGCCGTGGACCGTCCCGCGGTCCCGGCGGACAGCCGCACCCAATTCGACGCCGCGCCGCCTTCCGGAACGCAGGCCGCCTATGGCGATCCGCGTGGGGTCGGCCGGAGCTTCGATGCGTCGGAGGGCACGGCGCGCGACCCGCTGCGGACCCAGAACTGGGACCTGTCCACGCCGAAGCGGGTGCCCGATCTCGGGCCCGACCCGGCCGAGGCGGCCCCGACCCGGGCCGCCGCCCGCCCGGCCCGACC
>NZ_JAQGKF010000236.1 GCF_028290205.1 Enterovirga sp.
GCGAAGGGGGAAGAACGGAACCAGCTAACGGGAGGGTTGTTAGCTGTTGCGTTTATTGCGATTGAAAGCTACATAGTGTTGCAAACGCAGCACCAAGGAGGGAGCTATGCCGGCCGCCGCCCGAGCACGTGTCTTTGATGACCGCTTGCCATCGGACGCCGAAATCGAGAACGCGAACCATCTTCGACAAGTCCTTGCGAGCCAAATCAAGGACAATGAGCCGACCTGTCTCAGGCTGGCCCTTGACGCTCAGACGCGTGCGGAGGTCGTCCTTTCGCCTGCTCTCGCGCGCTCGTTTATGGATTTGCTGCGGCATGTTGGAAGCGGTCGCGCCGTTACCATAGTTCCCACTGAGGAAAGGCTGACCACGCAGAGAGCAGCAGATCTTCTTAACGTGTCTCGTCCTCATTTGATAAAGCTGCTTGAGCGGAAAGAGATTCCTCATACAATGGTCGGGCGTCATCGGCGCGTTCGAGCGCAGGATCTTTTTGAATACAGGGAGCGCCGGGACGCTGAGCGTGCTGCAGCCCTCTCGGAACTAGCCGAAATGGATGCAGACCTGATTTAGGCAAGCGCTGTGCGCGCCAATCAGTATACTGCACTGATCGACGCCTGTGCGCTGGCTGGCGCGCTGACGCGCAACATGATCCTGAGCCTAGCGGAAGCCGGATTTTTCCGGCCCCGCTGGTCTCAGGATATCCTGTCTGAGACAGAACGCGCGATATGCGACATTCTTCGTAAGAGGGGCGAAGCTACACCAGCGACCGTTGCCGCTCGACAACGAGCAGCAATAACCAGAGCCTTCCCCGAAGCCTCCGTCGAAGGATATGAGACGTTAGTGGCTGGGCTCGACCTGCCAGATCAGAACGACCGACACGTCCTTGCCGCTGCGATCCAAGCGCGGGCGGCGGTTATCGTAACAACCAACACAAAGGACTTCCCTTCTAGCTACCTAGCCACCCTCAATCTACAAGCATCAACTCCTGATCGCTTTTTAGCCGACGTTATCGACCTTTACACTCCTGATGCCGTTGCCGCCCTCAGAACGATGCGAGAGCGATTCAAGCGTCCAGAACTGGATGCTGAGTCCCTACTCAGACGAATGGAGAGTGTGGGCTTAACAGATACCGTTAACCTCCTGATCAGCGAAACTAAGTCCCTCTAGGGCGGCTGTGACGGCTTTCGCAGGCAAGCCGGCTTGCAATGTCTAGAGTCGCCCGGCCCGGTCATGGACAGGCCGTGAACACGGGCTGCAAGGTCGTCATTGCGCCGGTGCGGCTTGCGCTTCGGGGCATGTCGTCCCGAGATGAGCCGCGACGGAGATCCCCATGCAGCTCACAGGCATCCACCACCTCACCGCCATCACGGCCCGGCCGGCCGAGAACCACGCCTTCTATACTGGCACGCTCGGCATGCGCCTGGTGAAGAAGACCGTGAACCAGGACGACGTCTCGGCCTACCATCTGTTCTACGCCGACGGCGAAGCCTCGCCCGGCTCCGACCTCACCTTCTTCGACTTCCCGGTCGGGCCCGAGCGGCGCGGCACCCACAGCATCACCCGGACCGGCCTGCGGGTGGCCGGCGAGGGGACGCTGCGCTGGTGGGCCGACCGGCTCTCCGGGCAGCAGGTCCGGCACGGCACCGTGCACGAGCGCGACGGGCGCCTGACGCTCGATGTCGAGGATGCCGAGGGCCAGCGCTTCGCCCTGGTGGACGACCGCGGCGAGGGCGCGAGCCATCCCTGGGCCAAGAGCCCCGTTCCGGCCGAGCACCAGATCCGCGGCCTCGGGCCGATCACCCTCAGCGTGCCGCGCCCCGAGCCGACCGACGTGGTGCTGCGCGAGCTGATGGGGATGCGCCAGGTGCGCGCCTACCAGGGCGCCGGCGCGGTCCGCACGCTGGTCTATGAGATGGGCGAGGGCGGGCCAGGGGCGGAGCTGCACGTCGCCGTGGAGCCCGGGCTGCCCGTCGCCGAGCAGGGGGCCGGCGCGGTGCACCATGTCGCCTTCCGGGTGCCGGACGCGGAATACGGCGCCTGGGCCGACCGGCTGAAGGCCGTCCGCAACCGCCTGCCGTCGAGCGGGCCGGTGGACCGGTTCTATTTCCGGAGCCTGTATTTCCGCGAGCCGAACGGCATCCTGTTCGAGATCGCGACCGACGGTCCGGGTTTCGCGGCCGACGAGCCCAAGGAGAGCCTGGGCGAGCGCCTCGCCCTGCCGCCCTTCCTCGAGGGACGGCGGGCCGAGATCGAACGGGGGCTGAAGCCGCTGGTGACCGGCTAGCGGCTACCCGACCACGTCCGTCGACGGGCGGTCGCTGCCCCGAGCGGTTTCGTCGTGCCACTGGCCCTTGGCATCCTGGAACCGGATCGGGGCGGTTTCGCCCGGAATGCGCTGCTCGGCGGCGACCCGGTCGGCGGCGGCACGGGCCGCCTCGTGGCTCGGGAACGTCTCGGAAAACACGTCGCCGAGCTTGTAGGCCCAGCCGCCGTCATGCTCGACGACCTGGTAGGTCACGTCAGCCATCACTGTCCTCCCGAATGCCCGTCGGGGGAACGGGCCGGCCCGGGGCCGGTTCCGGATCGGCCGCGGTGAGCGCGGCGACGCCGCCTCAGAGCTCCCGCTTCAGCCGGTACAGCGCCTCCAGCGCCTCGCGGGGCGAGAGGTCGTCGGGGTCGATGGCGGCGAGCGCCTCGCGCAGCGGATCGGCCTCCGGGCGGACGTCGGCGGCCGGGGCCCGGTCCGGCGCCGCGGGCGGGCGGGCCGCGGCGAAGAGGGGCAGGTCGTCCAGGAGGAGGGCTTTGGGCCGCTCCCGGTCGCTCCGCTCGAGTTCGGTCAGGATGATCTTGGCCCGGGCGACGACGGAGGGCGGCAGGCCGGCGAGGCGCGCCACCTGGAGCCCGTAGCTCCGGTCGGCGGCGCCCGGCACGACCTCATGCAGAAACACCACGTCGCCTTCCCATTCGGTCACCCGGAGCGTCGCGTTGGCGAGACGCGGCAAGCGGTCCGCCAGCGCCGTGAGCTCGTGGTAATGGGTCGCAAACAGCGCCCGGCAGCGGTTCTCCTCGTGCAGGTGCTCGATCGCCGCCCAGGCGATGGACAGGCCGTCGAAGGTGGCCGTGCCGCGGCCGATCTCGTCCAGGATCACGAGCGAGCGGTCGGTGGCCTGGTTCAGGATGGCGGCGGTTTCCACCATCTCGACCATGAAGGTGGAGCGGCCGCGCGCCAGGTCGTCCGCCGCGCCGACGCGCGAAAAGAGCCTGTCGACGATCCCGATCCGGGCGGCGCGGGCCGGCACATAGGAGCCGGTCTGGGCCAAAATCGCGATCACGGCGGCCTGGCGCAGGAAGGTCGATTTGCCGCCCATATTGGGCCCCGTCACGAGCAGGATGCGGCCCGGCCCGGCGGCGTCGCCGAGGTGGCAATCGTTTGCGATGAAGGCGGTGCCGGCCTCACGCAGGGCCGCCTCGACAACCGGGTGGCGCCCGCCTTCGATCGCGAAGCCGACACCCCGGTCGATGGCCGGCCGCGACCAGCCGGCCCCCGCCGCCAGTTCGGCGAAGCCGGCCGTGACGTCGAGGCAGGCCAGCGCCTCGGCGGCGGCCGAAATCGGCCCCGCCGCCATGGCGGCCTGCTCCACCAGCCGCTCGAAATGCGCCAGTTCCAGCCTGAGGGCACGGTCGCCGGCCGAGGCGATGCGGGCTTCCAGCTCGCCGAGTTCCACGGTGGTGAACCGCATGGCGCCCGACATGGTCTGGCGGTGCACGAAGCGGCCGCGGGCCTCGCCCCGCAGCAGGTCCTCACCGGCCGCGCTCGGGACCTCCACGAAGTAGCCGATCATGCCGTTGTGCTTGATCCGCAGCGTACGGCAGCCGGTCTCCTCCGCGTATCGGGCCTGGAGGGCGGCGATGACGCGGCGTGAATCCTGCGCCAGCGCCCGCGCCTCATCGAGGGCCGGGTCGAAATCCGCCCGCACGAAGCCGCCGTCGCGCCGGTTCAGCGGCAGCTCGTCGCCGATCGCGGCCCGCAGCGCCTCGGCCAGCGCCGGGTCCAGCGCCTCCAGGGCGGCGACCGCCGCCCCGATCTCGGCCGGAGGCGGCTCGGACCGGGCGATC
>NZ_JAQGKF010000083.1 GCF_028290205.1 Enterovirga sp.
CCGGGATCTCCAACGGCGAATTCGGCCTGCCGCCCGAGGCGCTGGTCGCCATCCGGAGCGGGTCTGGCGCCCGGCTCGAGGACAGCGAGGGGCGCGCCTTCATCGACTTCTCGATGGGCTGGGGCTCCGCCCTGGTCGGCCATGCCTGCCCCGAGGTGGTGGAGGCGGTGGTCAGGCAGGCGCCGCTCGGCTCCAACTTCGCCTATCTGAACGAGCACGCGCTGGCGCTCGCGGAAGAGATCCGGCGGGTGAGCCCTGCGGCCGAGCAGCTCCGCTTCTGTGCCTCCGGCACTGAGGCGACCATGTATTGCAAGCGCCTGGCCCGGGCCTTCCGCGGGCGTCCCAAAATCCTCAAATTCGAGGGCGCCTACCATGGCGCCAACGAGGCCGGCGTGACGAGCCTCTTTCCGAGCCGCAACCTGCCCTTTCCGCAGCCGGAGCGGACCAGTGCCGGCACGCCCTCGGTCGAGGCCGAGCTATTGGTCGCGCCCTACAACGACCTCGCCCGCACGGAGAGCATTCTGCGGGCGCACCGGGAGGAACTCGCCGGCATCATCATGGAGCCGCTGCAGCGCTGCACGCCGCCCGAGCCGGGCTTCCTGGCCGGCATCCGGGCCCTCGCGACCGAGCTCGACCTCGTGCTCATCTTCGACGAGGTGGTGACCGGGTTTCGCCTCGCCTATGGCGGCGCCCAGGAATATTATGGGGTGGTCCCGGACCTGGTCGCCTACGGCAAGGCGCTCGGCGGCTCGTACCCGATCGGCGCCTTTGGCGGACGCCGGGACATCATGGCCCAGGTCAGCGAGCACACGATCGGCGATCCGGGCTATGTCTGGATGGCCTCCACGCTGGGCGGCAACCCGATCTCCACGGCCGCCGCCAACGCGGCGCTCTCGGTGCTGCGGCGGCCCGGAACCTACAGCCGGCTGCACGCGCTGGGGGCGAGCTTCCGCGAGCAGATCCGCACCGTGCTGCGGGACCGGCAGGTCGTCGCCCAGGTGATCGGCGACGGCCCCCTCGCCCAGATCGTGTTCACGCCGGACCCGGTCAACGACTACCGGTCCACCGCGCGCGGCGACAAGGTTCGGGCGCGCCGGATGATGCTCGGCCTGTTCCGGCGCGGCGTCTTCATCAACCCCATGGGCACCAAGCTGTACCTGTCGCTGGCGCATGACGAGGCGCTGTGCGGCGAGTTCTGCGGCCGCCTGGACGAGACCCTGGAGCAGGACGTGCTGGCGGCCGCCGCAGCCTAGCAGGCCGGCGGCCGCAGCCCCGCGGCGGCCCGTTCCAGCGCCGCCCGGAGGGCTGCGGTGTCGTGGCGCTCGCCCGGAAGCGAAGCCGCTTCCTGGAAGAAAGCCCGGATGACCCGGCGCGAGCGCTCGCTCTTGAGGCAGGCGATGTAGTCGGTGCTGGTGAGTTGCGGCTCGGTCAGCGGGATGCTGCGCAGCCGGGCCCGCCGCTCGGCCTCGAGCTCCCACACCACGCCGCAGCCGAGCCCGGCCGCGACCGCCTCGCAGAGCGCCTCGCGACTGCCCAGCCGCAGCACGATGTTGGCCGCAAGCCCCGCTTCGGCGAGCGCCCGGTCGAGGATCTGCTGCGTCATGGAGCCCTCCTCGCGGGCGATCAGCTTGCCGCCCGCGAGGTCGGCCAGGGTGACCGCCTTGCGGTCCTGCCAGGGGTGCCCCGGCGCCACGATCACCACCGCGCGATGGTGCCAGAGCGGTTCGGCATGGATGCCAGCATGGTCCCCGACCCCGGGCAGGATGGCGAGGTCGGCCCGGCGCTCCAGCAAGTCCTCGCGGACGAACCGCGTGTTGCCCATGGCCACCGACAGCTTGACGCCCGGATGGCGCACCAGGAACCGCGCAAACAGCCCCATCACGATGTGCGGGCCATCCGACGCAATGCGCAGGCTGCGGTCGTGCAGCTGCTGCGACTCGGTGAGGAGGTCGTGCGCCTGTTCCTCCAGGCCCGCCATCTGCCGCGAGACCCGAAACAGCTGTTCGCCCGCCGGGGTGAGCGTCACGCCGCGGCCCTGCCGGATCAGGAGCTTCACCCCGTAGCGGTCCTCCAGCGCCCGGACCTGAATGGTCAGCGCCGGCTGCGTCAGCCCGAGCGCCTCGGCGGCCCGGGAAAAGCTGCCCGCCCGGGCGACGGCGTCGAAGGCTCTGACCTGGGTGTAGTTCACGCGCTCTCTCCGGGCGCGAAGTATAAGCTTCTCCGTAAGACAGCGAAGCCGAATTAAATTGCGTAGCCGCCGGAACGCGCATCAGAATGCGCCCGGATGGAGGCTGAAGCTTGACCACGGTCGCGCGCGCGCTCGAACTCGCCGAAGCCGGCCAACTCCGGAGCGTGTCGGCCCTCCAGGACTTGGTCCGGATCCGCAGCCTGACGGGCGAGGAGGGCGAGGGAGCCGCCCATGTGGCCTCGATGCTGCGTGGCATCGGCGCGGAGGTCGAGCTCGCCGAGCCCGACATCGCCCGCATGTTCGAGCTGTTTCCGGCCGTCGCCCAGTATCCGACCCATTGGCAGCACGACTTGATCCTGCCCTACAGCGAGCTGCCCACACTGGCAGCCCTTCGGGAGAGCGGGCTCGAGCCGGTGCTGAATTACCGCGGCCGCCCCAACGTCACCGGCATGCTGCGGGGCTCGGGCGGTGGGCGCTCGCTCGTCATCAACGGCCACATCGACACCGTCACGGTGGAGCCGGCCGACCGCTGGACCTTCGATCCCTTCGGGGCGGAGATCCGGGACGGCAAGATGTATGGCCGCGGCACCTCCGACATGAAGGGCGGGCTCAACGCGGCCCTCATGGCGCTGAGCTTCATCCGCGAGGCCGGCATCCGGCTCCGGGGCGACGTGATCGTGCAATGCGTGGTCAACGAGGAGCATGCCGGCAACGGCACGCTGGACCTCGTCTGCCGGGGCAGCCGGGCGGATGCCGCCATCGTGCTCGAGCCCACCAGCAACACCATCTCGGTGAGCCATCCGGGCGGGCTCTACTGGCAGATCACCGTCCCGGGGGTGCCGCGGTCGCCCGGCGCCCGCTGGCAGGGCGCAACGCTCGACGGCGTCAGCGCCATCGAGAAGCTGCCGGCGCTGATCGCCGCCTTGCTCGCGCTGGAGACGCGCTTCAACGCCGTGGCCGCGTCGCCCGACGGGCAGCCGCCGTTCTCGCTGGTCATGGGCAAGATCGCGGGCGGCCATTACGAGACGGTGACGGCGGGCGAATTGCTGCTCAAGGGCGGCGCCTATTTCGCGCCCGAGGTCGGCACCGTCGGCGAGGTCATGCAGGCGTTTCGGGACGCCGTGCGCAGCGCCAACGAGACCGACCCTCAGCTCCGGGCCGGCCCGGCCCGGCTCGAATTCCTCCACCACGACGATTCCACGGACCAGCCGGGCGACATCGAGATCGCCCGCGTGCTGGGGCACGTCCTGCATAGCCGGGGCGGCGACGGCCGGCCGCATCGCGGCCATTTCTGCTGCGACATGCGCCACCTCGTGAACCAGGGCGGCATGCCGGCCGTGATCTTCGGCCCGGGCACCATCGCCCAGGCGCATAAGCCCGACGAATACATCCCCGTGGACGACTACCTCCAGGCGATCAGCCACCTGATCGCCTTCATCTGCACCTGGTGCGACGGCGAGCCCGGTTCGGCCCGCCCGGCACCCAGCCGGGACATCTCCGCATGAGGCCGTTCAGCATCCTGGTGGCCACGGCCTGCGCCGCGGCCTCGCTCGCCGGTCCGGCTGCGGCCCAGGGCGCTCCGAGCTGCCCGAAGCGGGGTGGCACGCTGACCTATTCCTACCACCCCGAACCGACCGCGCTCTCCACCATTGCGACCTCCGCCGTGCCGGTCGCGATCATCGCGACCAAGTTCTACGAGAGCCTGCTCAGCTACGACGGGCCGGAACTGACGCCGAAGCCGAGCCTCGCCCTGTCCTGGACGGTGTCGGAGGACCGCAAGGCCTACACCTTCAAGCTCCGGCCGGACGTGAAGTGGCATGACGGCCGGCCGTTCACGGCCGAGGATGTGAAGTTCAGCGTCGAGAAGATCATCCGGCCGTTCCACTCGCGGGGCCGCGTCTATTTCGGCGACGTCGAGGCCGTCGAGACCCCCGACCCGCTCACGGTGGTGTTCCGGCTGAAGGACGTGGTGCCGTTCTTCCTGAACGTGTTCCAGCCGGGCGAAGCCCCGATCATGCCGAAACACGCCTTCGACGGCATCGACATGTCGACCAGCGGCGGGGTGCGGTCGGCCGAGATCATGCAGAAGCCGGTCGGAACGGGTCCGTTTCGGTTCAAGGAATGGCGCAAGGGCAGCCACGTGGTGGCCGAGCGCAATCCGGACTACTGGGACAAGGGCCGGCCCTGCCTCGACCAGATCGTGCTGCGGGTGATCCCCGACGGGGCGGCGCGCGCCATCGCGGTGGAAAACGGGGAGGTCGACCTCGCGCCGATGAGCGGCCTGCCGGAGGCCGAGATCCAGCGGCTCGAGGGGCTGCCCCGGATCGAGACCTCGAAAAAAGGCGCCGAGGCGCTCGGGCCCAGCATGTGGCTGGAGGTCAACCTCCGCGAAAAACCGCTGCAGGACCTCAAGGTGCGCCAGGCCATCAGCCTCGCGCTGGACCGCAGCCGCATCGTCGACGTGGTCTGGTATGGCCAGGGCACGCCCGCCCGCGGCCCGATCGTCAGCGCCAACCCGACCTACTTCAACGCCGCGCTGAAACCCTACGAGTACAACCCGGCCAAGGCGAACCAGTTGCTCGACGAGGCCGGCTACAAGCGCGGGCCGGACGGCATCCGGTTCCGGATCAACCACTACCCCCTGCCCTACGGCGAGACGTGGCTGCGCCTCGGCGAGTATGTCCGCCAGGAGCTCGGCAAAGTCGGCATCGCGGTTCAGACGCAGAGCGTCGATTTCGCCGGCTGGCTGAAGGCCGTCTACACCGACTGGTCCTCCGACACGGCGAGCGCCTTCACCCACAACTATTCCGACCCGTCGATCGGCGTCGAACGCTCCTTCACGTCGTACAACATCCAGAAGGGTGCGACCTTCACCAACTCGATGAACTACCGCAACGCCCGGGTGGACGAGCTCTTCCGCAAGGCGTCGCGCGAGCCCGATCCGGCGCAGCGCAAGGCTCAATTCGCCGAGATCCAGCAGATCCTGCATGACGAGCTGCCGGTCATCTTCCTGATGGAAATGTCCTACACCCATGTCTGGAACAGACGGGTGCGAGGCCTGATCACCAACGGCATCTCGATGTACTCGTCGTGGTCGGGCGTGTGGAAGGACTAGTCCGGGGGACGCGCGTCCGATGAGCGGCGCCCTCCTGCTGATCCGGCGCTTCGCCCAGGTGGTGCCGGTCGTCCTGGCCATTGCCACCCTCAACTTCGTCCTGCTGCACCTCGCGCCCGGCGACGCAGCCGACATCATCGCCGCCCAGTCGGGCGGCTCCTCGGCCGAGTTCGTGGAGGAGCTTCGGCGCTCCTTCGGGCTCGACCGCCCCTTCTGGCAGCAATTTCTCTTCTATCTGGGCCGGCTGCTGATGCTCGACCTCGGCTTCTCCCACGTGCAGCAGCGGCCGGTCCTGGAGCTGATCTTGGACCGGGTCCCGGCGACGCTGCTGCTGATGCTGACGGCGATGGCCATCGCCCTGGCCCTCGGCGTGCTGCTCGGGATCGTGTCGGCCATGCGCTACCGATCGGTTGTGGACGCCCTCGTCTCGGTCCTGGCCCTGGTGGTCTACGCGACGCCGCAATTCTGGCTCGGCCTGATGCTCATCGTCCTGTTCTCGACCACCCTCGGCCTGCTTCCGTCCGGCGGGATGGAGACCATCGCGACCGACATGAGCCCGGCCGCCCGCGCCCTCGACATCGGCCGCCACCTGGTCCTGCCGGCCGCGACCCTCGGCCTGTTCTATGTCGCGCTGTATGCCCGCGTGATGCGGTCCTCCATGCTGGAGGTCTACGGCACGGACTTCATCAAGACCGCCCGGGCCAAGGGCCTGTCCGAGAGCCGGGTCGGGCTGAACCACGCCGCCCCGAACGCGCTTTTGCCGGTCGTGACCTTGGCCGGCGTGCAGATCGGTCACCTGCTCGGCGGCTCCATCCTGGTGGAAACGGTCTATGGCTGGCCGGGGCTCGGCCGCCTGGTGCTGGACGCGCTGCTGCAGCGCGACCTCAACCTCCTGCTCGGCATCCTGTTCGTGTCCTCCGTGCTGGTGGTGGTCGCGAACCTCATCGTGGATCTGCTCTACGGCGTGCTCGATCCCCGGATCGCGCAGCGATGAGCGGGAGAGCCCGAGGCGGCGCGCTGCGGCGCTTTGGCCGCAACATCCCGGCCGTGGCCGCGACCGTGGTGCTGGTCGCCATCACGCTCACGGCGCTGGTGGGACCGATGCTCTACCCGGTGGATCCGTTCGACATGGTCGGGCGCCCGGCAAGCCGGCCCTTCGACCGCTTTCCTCTCGGCACCGACGTGTCCGGCCGCGACATCCTGGCCGGGCTGATCCACGGCGCCCGCGTCACGCTGCTGATCGGCTTCGCGGCGAGTTTCGTGGCCACTGCCGTCGGCGTCACCGTCGGCGCGCTGGCCGGTTATTACGGCCGGGCGGTGGATACCGTGCTGATGCGGGCCACCGACTTCTTCCTGACCATCCCGTCCTTTGTGCTCGCCGTGGTGCTGATCGCCATCTTCCGGCCCTCCCTGATCAGCGTCACGGGCGCCATCGCGGCCGTGTCGTGGCCACCGATCGCCCGGCTCGCGCGGGCCGAGTTCATCGCCCAGCGCGAACGCGACTACGTCCAGGCCTGCCGGGCGCTCGGCATGTCGGACGCCCGTATCATCGTCGTCCAGATCCTGCCGAACGCCCTGCCGCCGGTGATCGTGGTCTCGTCGCTGCTGGTCGCCACCGCGATCCTGACCGAATCGGGGCTGTCCTTTCTCGGCCTGAGCGATCCCGACGCGATGTCCTGGGGCTACATGATCGGGGTCGGCCGCACCGTGCTCAGGACGGCACCCTGGATGCCGGCCATTCCCGGCATGGCGATCCTTGTGACGGTGATGTGCATCAACCTGATCGGTGAGGGCCTGAACGACGCCTTCAATCCGCGGCTGCGGGGCTGATCCCGGGCACCTCAGATGGAGGCTGGCGGAGCGAGGCGTTGACGTGGCAGGATCGCGACGGGAGCGGCACCGTCCGCCTGCCGCAACCGAGACGGCCCGTGCTCTTCGTCGTTCGCCCTCGCGACCAAGCCCGAAGCGGCGTCAGGCAAGCCGCGCGGGGCGCGGCCGAGGCCGTCCGGGTCGCGCGCCAGATGGAGGAGCGCGGCCTCGTGGTCGAGATCCTCGACCCGTCCGGGCAGATCTACTCGCCGGCCGAGCTCGATCAGGTCCGCTCGGACCGCGCGCTCAGCCCCGACCAGGTCCACCTCATCCAGAGCACCTGCGACGTCCTGATGTCAGCCAACACGCGCGCGGCCGACGTCTTCTACGACCGGCTGTTCGCGCTCGCCCCCGACACCCGGCCGATGTTCGAGGACGATCTGTCCGGGCAGAAGCGCAAGCTGCTGGACACGTTGGGCAGCCTGGTCGGTTATCTGACTCACCCGGACCTGTTCGGGGCCGCCGCCACTGAGCTCGGGCGCCGCCATGCGGGCTATGGGGCCGAGCCGGCCCATTACGGGCTGGTCGGACAGGCACTGCTGGCCAGCCTCGAGGAGCTGCTCGGTCGGCGCTTCACGCCGGAGGTGCAGGCCGCCTGGACGGCACTCTACGGCCAGCTCAGCCGCGCCATGATGCAGGCGCAGCGCCGCCCGGCTGCCAGCTAGCTCGGCCCCGCGCAGGCCTCATTTGCCCTGGGCGGCGGTGATCACGGGCGTCCAGCGCGCGATCTCGGCCGACAGTTTCGCGGCGAGGCCGTCCGGCGTTGCCGCGGCCTGACTCACAGGCACCGCCCCGATCTGGCCGTAGCGCTCCCGCAGCATGGGGCTCTGCAGCGCCTTCCCGAGCGCGGCCGTGAGCCGGTCCAGCACCGGCTGCGGGGTGCCCTTGGGCGCGTAGAAGCCGTGCCAGATGGCGAGCTCGAACCCTTTCAGGCCGCCTTCGTCCATGGTCGGGACGTCCGGCAGAAAGGGCAGGCGCTCGCGCGTGGTCACGCCGAAGGCCCGAACGGTGCCGCTCCCGATGGCCTTCGTGGTCGTGCTGGTCTGATCGCAGATCAGGTCGATGCGGCCGGCCATCAGGTCGATCATCGCGGGCGCGAAGCCGCGATTATAGGACACCTGGGTCGGTGCGATCCCGGTCTGGTTCTGGAGCAGCAGGGCGCAGAGGTAGGACGCGGTGCCCGGCCCGGCATGGGCGATCGTGACCGTGCTGCCCTGCGCCTTCACATGGGCGATCAGCCCGGCCAAATCCTTGGCCGGGAGATCGCCCCGGCCGATCAGCGTCATGGGCACGTCGGCGACCTGGCCGATCGGCTTGAAGTCGCCCACCGGCGCGAACGGGATGGTCGGGTAGAAGCCCGGCGCGGTCGCCATGCCGATGTGGTTGAACAGGAGCGTGTACCCGTCCGGATCGGCATTGGCGACGCGCCCCGCCCCGACGGTCCCACCCGCCCCGGCGACGTTTTCCACCACGAGACGGCCGCCGAGTTCCTGGCTCACGGCCTCGGCCACGATGCGGCCCACTGTGTCGGTCGGGCCTCCCGCGCCGTAGGGGATCACCACCGTGACGGGCCGAGACGGATAGTCGGCCGGGCCCGCGGCCCAGGCCGCTCCGGCTCCACCGCAGGTGGCAAGAACGAGGGCAGTGCCCAGCAAGCGTTTCAAACGCACGTGTTGTCTCCCTTGCGGTGTTGCCCGTCCGGATTCGGCGCCGGCGCGGCTTTTCGGGCCGGATTTCCGCCGGCCCTTCGGTTCACGCGAAGCGGGCTCCGCGCCGGCTGGCGGGCTCTGCCCGCGGCCGGCGCAGCCCGTCCGGGCTCTACCGGCCCGTGAAGGTCGGGGTGCGCTTGTCCAGCATGGCGCTGACGGCCTCGCCGTGGTCGGCCGTGTCATGCGCCAGGGCCTGCATGGCGGCCGACATGTCCAGAATGGTGGCGAGTTCCGCGTTGCGGCTGGCCCTCAAGAGACGGCGGGTCATGCGGACGGCATGGGCCGGGTTGGCGGCCACCCGCCGGGCCAGCGCCATCGCCTCGTCCATGAGTGCTTCGGGCGCGACAACCTTGGACACGAGCCCGCAGGCCAGCGCCTCGGCGGCGTCGATCGCATCGCCGGTCAGTGCCATTTCGCAGGCCTTCGAGAATCCCACGACCCGGGGCAGGAGCCAGGCGCCGCCGTCGCCCGGCACGATGCCGACCTTGACGAAGCTTTCGGCGAAACGGGCCGTGTCGGAGGCGATGCGCAGGTCGCACATGCAGGCCAGGTCGCAACCGGCCCCGATGGCCGGCCCGTTCACGGCCGCGATCATCGGCACCTCCATGGCTTCGACGGCGAGCGGAATGCGCTGGATGCCGGTCCGGTAGTTCAGGCGCGTGCGGGCCGGCAGCTCGTCCCGGAGCCCGCCGCCGGCCTTCATGGAATGCAGGTTGCCGCCGGACGAGAAGGCGGAGCCCGCCCCGGTCAGGATGATGACTCGGGTGGCCGGATCGGCGTCGCGGCGTGCGAGGGCGGCCAGCAGCCCCTCGATCATCTCGGGATCCGAAATCGGATTGCGCTGCTTCGGCAGGTTGAGCGTCAGGACGACGATGCCCTGGTCGTCGCTGTCTTCGAGAATAAGATCGGACATGACAATTTCCTGATGAATGGGTCAGCGCAGGCCGAGCCCGCGGGCGATGATGCCACGCAGGATCTCGCGCGTGCCGCCCCGAAGCGAAAAAGACGGGGCGTTCAGGACGAGATGGGCCAGCGTGGAGGCCAGGTCGTCCGCCGCCGCGAGATCGGCCTCGGTGCTGGTCAGCCCGCGCACGATCTCGGGCAGTTCCTGCTCGAACACGGCGCCGAGATCCTTGACCACGGCCGCCTGGAGGGCCGGGTTCTCGCCCCGCTCGAGCAGCCCGGCGACCGAGCGCGACATGCGCCGGAGCGTCACGAGATGCGCCACGAGCCGCCCGGCCGCGATCCGGGCCCGCTCGCTCGCCTCCGGGCCGAGGGAGCGCAGCAATTCCGGCAGCAGCACGAAGGACGACAGGAACCGTTCCGGCCCGGACCGCTCGAAGGCGAGTTCGCCCATGACCTGGTCCCAGCCGCCGCCGAGCCGGCCGATCAGGGCCGAGGACGGCACGAACACGTCGGTGAAGACGACCTCGTTGAAATGGCTCTCGCCGGAGAGGTCGGTGACCGGCCGCACGGAAATGCCCGGCGTCGCGAGGTCGATGAGGAACTGGCTCGTCCCGGCCTGCCGCTCCTCCTGGCTGCCGGTCCGGCAGAACAGGATCATGTAGTGTGACCTGTGGCCGTAGGTGGTCCACAGCTTGGTGCCGTTGATGCGAAAACCGCCCTCCACCGGGACGGCCCGCGTCCGCACGGCGGCCAGGTCCGAACCCACATCGGGCTCGCTCATGCCGATGCAGAAGAAGCATTCGCCGGCCGCGATCCGGGGCAGGATCGCGGTTCTCTGCGCCTCGGTGCCGAATTTCAGGAGAAGCGGGCCGCTCTGGCGGTCCGAGATCCAATGCGCGGCGACCGGGGCGCCCGCGGCCAGCATCTCCTCCAGCACCACGTAGCGTTCGAGCGCGCTCCGCTCGTGGCCGCCATAGCGCTTCGGCCAGGTCATGCCGATCCAGCCGCGCCGCCCGAGTTCGCGGCTGAACTCGGCATCGAACCCCGTCCAGGTCCGGGCCCGATCGCGGGGCCGCCGGCCGGAGAGCGCGTCCCGGAGAAAGGCCCGGACGTCCGCCCGGAGGCTCCGGACGTCGGCAGCCGGCGGGGGTGGAAAGTTGAGGACCTCGGTCATGGCGCCGGTCAGGCCGCCGTGACGAGGGGCCAGAGCCCGTCGGGCCCGGCCTCGACCGCCTGGGTTCCGAGGGCCAGGCTCCACTCGGCCTCGTCCCCGAATTCGTCCCGCCAGGACCAGAGCCGGCCCGTGAAGCGGTGCAGAATGTGCTCCTGCGTGAAGCCGATGGCCCCGTGCACCTGGTGGGCGATGGCGGCGGCGCGCCCGGCTGCTTCCCCGGTCCTGACCTTGGCAGCCGCGATCGGCAGGAGGTCGGCCCCGGCGAAAGCCTCGGCGGCCCCGCCGGCCGCGGCGGCCCCCGCCGCGACATGGCCGGCCATCTCGGCCAGGCTCTGCTGGACGGCCTGAAAGCGGCCGATCGGCTTGCCGAACTGGCTGCGCTCGCCCGCATAGGCGACCGTCAGCGCGAGCACGCGCTCCAACGCTCCGGCCAGGGCCAGCGAGCGCAGCGCCGCACCGCGGCGGCGCACCACGTCCGGGCCCCCGGCCCGACCGGCTGGGCGAACCTGCTCGGCCCGCAGCTCCGTGTCGAACAGAACCGCGTCGCGCGGCTCGCCCGCGAGATTCCGGCCGGGCTCCACCGTGAAGGCGCCGGCCTCGAGCCGCGCTACGCAAGGACCCGCCTCGCCCGGGGCCACCACGACCAGCGTCTCGGCGACCGAGGCCCAGGGGACCCGGAACGCCCGCCCGGCGAGCGTCCAGCCCGAGCCGGCCCGGCGCAGCGAAACCTGGTCCTGCGGCCCGCCGCACAGGATGGTGGCGGCGCCGGGCGCGACCGGCAGGCCGGCCTCGGCCAGGATGTGATTGGCCAGCATGGTCTCGGCGAGCGGCAGCGCGAGCGCGTGCCGGCCGGCGGCCCGGACCAGCTCCAAGGCCTCCACGAGGTCGAGCCCGGGACCGCCCGCCTCCTCCGGCACCAGCGCCAGCGGCAGGCCCAGCTCGGCAAGCCGACCCCAGCTCTCTGAGGCCCCGGCACCGCCGGGAGGCCAGCCGGGCGCCCCGGATATGGCGATCTCGGCAAACAGCCTGTCGGCGAGGTCCTCGATCATGCCGATCGGCGGGCCGGAGCCGGCGCGCCGCTCGGCCCGTCGATCAGCGGATCGCGCACCAGCACCTTCTCGGCATAGAGCGCCTGGATCTCCTCGGGGCCGAGGCCCAGTTCGCCGAGCACGGCCTCGTTGCTCTCGCCGACCATGTCGGCCCGCAGGTCCGTCGGCTGCTCCCAGTCCGAAAACCGCACCGGCATGCCGGGCACGGCGAATTCCCCGAGCTGGTCGTCATGGACGGGCCGCACCGTGCCCCGCTCCACGAGGTGCGGGTGCACCATGGCCTCGTTCAGCGTCAGCACCGGGGCGCACGGGATGCGGTGCCGCTCGAGCTCGGCGATCGCGGCCTCCCGGCTCGGGAAGCCGGCAAGCCAGCCCTCGACCAGCTCCACGATCTCCGGGTTGTTGTCGCGGCGCAAATGCGGCGTCGCGAACCGCTCCGCCTGGGCGAGGTCCGGCCGGCCGATGGCGCCCGCCAGGTCCACCCATTGGTGAGGCAGCACGGCGATGCACACGAAGGTGCCGCCGGGCGCCCGAAAGATCCCCATCGGGCCGCCATCCGGATGCTGCGAGCCGCTGCGGGCGGGCGCGAACCCGTCGCCCCGGATCGCGACTTTGGGCACGTTCGACTCGTGCATGTGGAAATAGGTGTCGACCAGCGTCGCCTCGACATGCTGGCCGCGGCCCGTCCTCTCCCGGTGCAGCAGCGCGAACCCGACCGCCATGGCCGCCGAGACGCCCGTCGACACGTCGCCGATGGCGATCGGCAATTGCGCGGGCGGCCGGTCCGGCTCGCCGATCATGTGCGTGATGCCGGCATAGGCCTGGGCCACGTAATCGTAGCCGGGCTTGGCGCTGAGCGGCCCGGTCTGGCCGCCGAGCGAGATCGAGCACATCACCAGCCGCGGATTGATGCGGCTCAGCTCCTCGTAGGAGAGCCCCGCCCGGGCCATCACGCCCGGGGCGAAATTCTCGACCAGCACATCCACCTTGGCCACGAGATCGCGCAGGATCTGGCGCGCCTTGGGGTGTTTGAAATCCAGCGCGAGGCTGCGCTTGGAATGGTTGTGCTGGAAGTAATAGGTGCTGCGCGAGCTCTTGCGGTAGGCGGGATCGCGCGGCTTGAACCCCTGGACCCGGGCCCGGTCGCCAAAGGGCGCGAGCTCGACCTTGATGACCTCCGCCCCGGCATCCGCGAGGAGGCGGGAGCAGACCGGACCGGCCACGAATTGCGTGATGTCCAGCACACGGTAGCCGGTCAGCATTCCTGAGGGCATGTCGGAGCCGTTCCTTCCTGTCAGGCGGCCGGGGCGGGAGATGGCGTCCCGAAGAGCGCCTCCCGGGCGCGCTCGTCGAGGCCGGGCTTGACGTGCTCCCGGCCGAGCGCGAGCCCGCGCTGCACGGCGTCCCGCTCCCGGACGGTCGCGAACCAGCGGCGCAGGTTCGGGAAGTCGTCGAGCGTGAGGCCCTGGCGCTTGTGGGTCACGATCCAGGGAAAGCAGGCCATGTCGGCGACCGAATAGCTGCCGGCCACGAAGGCGCCGGTGCGGCCGAGCTGGCCGTCCAGCACGCCGTAGAGGCGGCGCACCTCCCGGCCGTAGCGCACGATCGCGTAGGGCAGCTTCTCGGCTGCGTAGAGAAGGAAGTGCCCGTTCTGGCCGGCCATGGGGCCGAGCCCGCCCATCTGCCACATCAGCCATTGCGTCACGGCCGACCGCCCGGCCGGGTCCGCCGGCATGAAGCGGCCCGTCTTCTCGGCCAGGTAGAGCAGGATGGCCCCGCTCTCGAAGATCGGCAGCGCCGGCCCACCGCCCAGCGGGTCGTGGTCGACAATGGCCGGGATGCGGCCGTTCGGCGAGATGGCCAGGAACTCCGGACGGGTCTGGTCACCCCGGCCGATGCGGACGAACTGCACCCGGTAGGGCAGGCCGCATTCCTCGAGCATGATGGAGATCTTCCATCCGTTCGGGGTCGGCCAGTAATGCAGATCGATCATGCGGGCGGGCTCCGGCGCTGAGGCCTGCCTCAGGCGGCGGCCTTGTCGCGGGCGAGCCCGTAGTCGCGCAGCCGGCCTTCCAGCATCGGCACGCGGTCGTTGCCCCAGAACTGCTCGCCCCGCAGCACGCAGATCGGCACGCCGAAGATCTGGTCCTCGGTCGCCTTCTGCTGGGCCGCCTCGTATTCCGCCTGACCCTCGCCGGCCAGAAAGGTCCGGTAGGCCTCGGCCGACATGCCCATGGAGGCGATGAACTCGGCCACCGCGTCGACCTCGTCCACGGCGAGCTCGCGCTTGAAGAACTGCTCGTAGACCTTGCGGCTGTATTCGACGATGCGGCCCTGCTTCTCCGCGAACAGCCCGCCGATCAGGGCCGGAGCCGTGTCATAGATCTTGAGCGGCCCACGGATGACCTTCTTGTCGCCGCGCTCGTTCGCCGTGCGGCGCGCATCCATATAGGAATACTTGACCTTGTATTCCGAATAGACGCTGCGCTGGCCGGAGCCCTTCAGCCGAAGCTGAAACGGCATCCACTTGACCCGGACCGCGTAGCGCTCCTCCAGGGCGAAGATCGGATCGAAGGCGAGCCACGCATAGGGGCTCTTGTAATCGGAATACATCCGCAGTTCTTCGAGCTCGGCCACCGTTCTCTCCCTGTCTCGCGCTAGATGGTTCGGTCGGCGCGCATCCGCTCGCGCGCCGCGGCGTCGAGCCCGAGCGCGGACCCGTACACCTCGTCATTGTCCTGCCCGAGCACCGGAGCGGCGGAGGCATAGCCGGCGCGGGAGCGGCTGAACTTGACGGGAAACCCGGCCGCGGCCGCGCTCCGGCCCGGCGTGACGGTCGGGTGCGCGACCTCCTGCACCATGTCGCGGGCCCGCAGATGCTCCCAGGACATCAGGTCCTCGATGCCCCGGATGGGGCTCGCCGGGATGTCGCGCTGCCGCAGGACGGCCAGCACCTCGCGAGTGGTCAGGCCGCGCGTCCAGGCTTCCACCACGGCGTTCACCTCGGCCGCATGCGCGACGCGCCAGCCGGCCGCCATGAAGCCCGGATCGGCCAGCAGGTCCTGGCGTTCCATGGCTTGCAGCAGCGCCCGCCAGTCACCGTCGGTCGCGACCCCGATCGTCACCTCGCCGTCCTGGGTGGCAAAGGTGTCGAAGGGCGAGAAGCGCATGATGCGGTTGCCCTGCCGGACCGGCAGGCCGAGATCGCCGTAGCAATCCAGCGCCTCGTCCAGCACCAGCGAGACGAGACAGTCGGTCATGGCCACGTCGACGAACTGGCCTCGCCCGGAGCGCCGCGCCTCGATCAGGGCGGCCAGAATGCCGGACACGGCAAAGGCGCCGCTGATCCCATCAGCGAGCGCGCTGCCGGCCTTGCGGGGCCGGCCCTCCGGGTCGCCCGTGATGCTCATGAGGCCGGAATCGGCCTGGACCATCAGGTCATAGGCCTTGAGGTCGCGGTCCGGCCCCGACGAGCCGTAGCCCGTGATGGCGCAATGGACGAGGCGCGGATTCACGGCGGCGTTGGCCGCGTAGTCGATGCCGAGCCGCGCGGTGACGCCCGGGCGAAAGTTCTCCACCAGGACGTCGGCCGTGGCGAGCAGGCGGTGAAACAGCGCGAGGCCCGCCTCGGTCTCGAGATTGAGGGTGACCGACTTCTTGCCCCGGCACCGCTTCAGGTAGGCGAGCCCGAGATCGTCGGCGTCGCGCCGCTCGAGGGACACGCCGTCGCGCCCCAGGAAGGGCGGCCCCGTCATGGCCGGCTCGCCCTGGTCCGGCCGGTCGATCCGGATCACCTCGGCGCCGTAACCGGCAAGCAGCAAGGTGGCGAAGGGTCCCGAGTAGAACCGGGTCAGATCAAGAATGCGGATGCCGTCGAGACAGCCGCCCGAGGAGCCCGGGGGCGGAGCGTCTTGGGGAAGTCCGGATCTCGTCACGGCAGGATCGCAGCCCGACTTTGCATCGATCTGAACGGCCTCGGTTCCGGAGAACCGCGCCGGCTGCGGTCATTGACGGTCGCTCCGATCATTGTCAAAAGATTTTGGATGATCTTTTCTCATGCTGATTTGACATGAGTGATCGCGCGCGCGGCCGGCCCGCCCGGCCCCTCAACCTGTCCTTGAAGCACCTGCGGGCCGCCCGCGAAGTGGCGGCGCTCGGCAGCTTCACGGCCGCGGCCGTCAACCTCGCCATGACCCAGCCCGGCGTGAGCCGGCTGGTCGCGCAGGTCGAGCGTGACCTGGGCATTCCGCTGTTTCTGCGTTCGACCCGGACCGTGACCCTGACCGGGCCCGGCCGGGACTTTCTCGAGGCGGCGGGACGCTTTCTGGACGATCTGGATTCGCAGGTCGCGCACGCCCGCGGCCTCGGCGGCCAGTTGCGGGGCCGCCTCGTCATCTCCTCCCTGCTGTCGCTGACGCACCACCTCGTGCCGGGCGCCCTCGCGGCCTACCGGCGCGACCATCCGGGGGTGGAGGTGCACATGCGGGAGGGGCTCGGCTCGGAGGTCTACGAGGATGTCCGCAGCGGCATCGCGGATTTCGGCCTCGGCAACGCCACCGGGCTCGGCCCCGAGATCGTGGCCGAGGACGCGGTACGGGAATCCTGCCTGGTGGTGCTGCCCTCAGGCCACCCGCTGGCCAGTCAGGCGAGCGTCGCCCTGCGGGACGTCGCCCGCGAGCCGCTGGTGTCGCTGCCGGTTGGTTCGGGCTTGCGCCGGCTGATGGACGGCGTCGCGGCCGCGCACGGCCTGACGCTGTCGCACATGACCGTGGTGGAGCAGTTCGGCTCGCTTCTGGATTTCGTGGCGGCCGGGCTCGGGCTGGCCATCGTGCCGCCGACCGCCCTGCCGCCCCGGCTGCCCCGGACCTTGAAGGCCCGGCCCGTGGTCTCGCCCGCCATCGTGCGCGAGATCGGTATCCTCCGGCTCCGGACCCGGCCCCTCTCGCCGGCCGCGATCGGCTTCCTGGACGTGTTCCGGCCGCGCTTTATCCAGGCCGTGCCGCGACCGCAGCCCCGACCGTAACGCCGGCCTTCTGGCCGGGCCGGCCCTGGCTTGCGGCACCGTCGCGGGGCCCGACCTCTTCCAGCACGAAGGACAGCAGCGCGCCCGAGACGAAGGGGAAGCCGACAAAGCACAGGTCGCCGCCGTCGATGTCGGTCCAGCGCAGATCGAGCCTGTAGGTCGAGGTGTTGGTGCGCTGGGGATCCTCCCCGAGCGCGGTCCCGATCTTGGGCAGGACGCCGTACGCCCCGCCGTAGCAATAGGTCAGCCGCTCCCCCGTGAGGAAGAACGACCCCGCCCGAACGGTGGATGACACGACCAGCACCATGTCCGTGCCCTTTGCCACCCGGAACGGCACATAGGCATAGGCCAGGATCTCGCCGCCCTCCGCGGCCACGCCGCCC
>NZ_JAQGKF010000246.1 GCF_028290205.1 Enterovirga sp.
TGCCGAACTTCACGATGGTGCCCCCGCGTGGCGACCACCCGATGCACGGTCACTTCTGGGTGCCGATCGATGACGAGAACTGCTGGGCGTGGAGCTTCGACTACCACCCCACGCGTGAGCTCACCGATACTGAGGTCGAGGCGATGGAGGCCGGGGCCGGGGTCCATTCCAGGAACATCCCGGGCACGTACATCCCCGAGGCCAACAAGGGCAACGACTACCTCATCGACCGTGAGAAGCAGAAGACGGGCGAGCTGTTCTCGGGCGTGGAGGGCATCGCGATCCAGGACTCCTCGCTGCAGGAGAGCATGGGCCCGGTCGTCGACCGCACGAAGGAGCGGCTCGTGGCGACCGACGCCGGCATCATCAAGGCGCGCCAGAAGCTGCGTCGGGCCGCCGAGGCCCTGCGTGATCACGGGACCGAGCCGATCGGCAATATCCCCGGGCACCAGAAGATCCGCTCGGTCGCGGCCGTGCTGCCGGCGGATCAGCCGTTCGTCGAGGGCATCGGCGACGCCCTCGAGGCCCGGCCCGGCGTTCCACAGACCTCGGTGTGAGCATGGCGGATCCCATCATGGTGAGCAGCTGCGCTCGGGCCGCGACCGCCGCGGAGGCCGCGTACCGCATCGACTACCCCCTCGCGCACGCACGGCACACCCGTGTCATCGCGTTCGACGAGGCCGCCGAGCAGGTGGTGCGCGCCGTGTCCGAGGACGGGCCGTGGGGCCAGGCGGAGTTCTACCGCGCGGGGCCCTGGGGGGATGAGCTCATCACGCTGGAGGGCGAGCGTCGCACGCTGGAGAGCGAGGTGGAGCACTCCGACTCGGTGATCATGGTCGCCACGAACGACCTCGACCCCGAGGCCGTCGCCGCGGTGGGCCTGGCATGCCGGTCGCGGTCGATCATGACCGCCGGGATGCTGCTGCTGGGCGAGGGAACGCTCGAAGGCACCGCGCTGGCGGCGATCCGGCCGCATGCGCGCGTCCTGCTCGTCCCGGCGGATTACGACGATCTCTTCGAGCTGCTGCGGGGGATTCGCGCATGAGGACGATCCCTGAGATCCAGGCGATGAAACGCACGGGCCAGAAGTCGGTGTGCTTCGTGGCCTGGGACTATCACATGGCCACGATCGCGGACCGGGTCGGGGCCGACATCGTCTCGGTCGGCGACACGGTCGGCGCGAACCTGTGGGGGCACTCGAACCCGCTGGAGATCACGTTCGATGAACTGCTCGTCGCAGCCAAGGCCGTGCGCCGGGGGGTGAAGAACGCGCTGGTCAGCGCGGACTTCCCCTTCGGTCCGCTGCAGTCCGGCGACGCGCTGGACGCGGCGATCCGGCTCGTGAAGGAAGCAGGTGTCGACCTCGTCAAGCTCGACGGCGCCGCCGATTTCCCCGAGGCGGTCGAAGCCCTGACCCGCGCCGGCATCCCGGTCTTCGCGCAGTTCGGCATCACGCCGCAGACCTCGCTGAAGTACGGCATCGACTACTCGGCCGCCCACACCATCCAGGTGCCGGACGAGATGACCGACCAGCTCGTCGCCGAGGCCCGGCGTCTCGAAGATGCCGGTGCGGTCGCGCTGAACTTCACGAACTCCGGCCCGGTGGTCGGCCCGGCCGTCGTCGACGCCGTGAAGATCCCGGTCCTGGGCGGGTTCGGCGGCGGGCCGTGGCTCGACGGCCGGATCCGGATGATCACCGCCGCGATCGGCTACAACTCGAAGTGGGTCGACTCGGAACCGGACACCTACGCGAACGTCGCGCGGATCACGCACGACGCCCTCACCGCCTGCGCGGCGGACATCAGGGCAGGGCGCCAGCTCCGCGGCGGCCTCCCCGTACCCACCCAACCCTGACACAGAAGGAGTGCGCGTGCGCCTCGAGGAAGACCGGCAGGGCCTCCGCGAGCGGGGTCGGCGGCTGGGGTAGCTCGTTCGCATCCGGAAGCAGCGCGGTCCACTTCGCGTAGCAGTGCTCGATCACGGCCGCGACCAGGTTGTCCTTGTGCCCGAAGTGCCAGTAGATCGACCTCGTCGGCGCGGCGGCCCGCCTGGTGACGATGCGCCCGTTACCTTTTTGTAGCCCGTTCCTGTTGCAGGATTAGGGTGTGCTGGCCGGTCGGTCCCGGCATGGTTGTTGCCCCCAGTCGTTTCATGATCAGGGGGGTGTTGCCACCGGGACCGGCCCGGCGGGAGTTGATCGCTGATAGAGGCACGGCTTGCGGGGTCATTCGTAACGTGGATGCCGACGGCTGCCGCCATGGTCCGGCCGGCACAGGCAGCAGGTGACGGCTCTTCGGAAGGCGGTATGCAGTGATTCTTGACCAGCAAGACGTCGACGTTTTCATCGGCCTGGACGTCGGCAAATCCGACCATCACGCCGTTGCCCTGGACAGGTCGGGCAAACGGCTCCACGACAGAGCCCTGCCCAACGCTGAAGCCAGGCTCCGCGAGATCCTCACCGACCTCGGCCGGCACGGCAAGGTCCTGCTCGTCGTCGACCAGCCCGCCACGATCGGCGCGCTGCCCGTCGCCGAAATTCGTCCATCACCCGGCTCCGGCGGACGTGGACGTCCCACGGCATGAACTTACAGACTGCCGCCATCTGTCCCTCATTTGCTCCGGAGACACCGCTCATGCCACGGACTGCCCATCAGCGACCAAGCGCCACAGTCGGTTACCCAACGGCCCTCGGTGGCCGCAACGGGAGCCGTGGCCCGGTTTGGGAATGGCGAATCACCCTTCGTCGTCCGCTCGAAGAATGCAGGTCAATGTAACCAAGG
>NZ_JAQGKF010000005.1 GCF_028290205.1 Enterovirga sp.
ACCACGCCGCCGACGGCGGGAACGCCCGGGACGGGCTGAGCGGCGGCCGGCCTGGCGAGGTCCAGCACGGGAAGGGCCACGCCGAGCGACAGCAACAGGCGCAGCGGCAGGCGGGCAGGCGATCGGATCATGGGAGCCTCGGCGGGAAGGTCGGTCGTCGTCACGGCAGGCCACGCCGGAAACCGGACGGGTCGGGGACCTGCGCAACAGCGACTGCCTGAACGTAAGGTGCCGTTAACGCGCGAGAGGCCGATCGGTTCGCGTGCCACCTTGCCGCGCCCGCCGCACCGACGACAAAGGGCCCCGGCTCGCGCCGGGGCCCCACGGGGCGGCGAAGCCGCCCGGCTCAGTAATTGTAGGCGCGCTCGCCGTGATCGGTGAGGTCGAGTCCCTCGCGCTCCTCCTCCTGGGTGACACGAAGCCCGACCACGACGTCCACCAGTTTGAACAGGATGGCGGAGCCGATGCCCGACCAAAGCAGCGTCAGCACCACGGCCTTGATCTGGGCCCAGACCTGGGTCGCCATGACGTAGTCGCCCGGAGAGGCCGAGCCCGGCTTCGCCACGTAATCGACGAGGCCCACGCCGCCGAGGCTCGGCGCCACCAGGATGCCGGTCGCCAGCGCCCCGATGATGCCGCCCACGCAGTGAATGCCGAACACGTCCAGCGAGTCGTCGTAGCCGAACGCGTTCTTCACCCCCGAGCAGAAGCTGTAGCAGACCGCGCCCGACACGAGGCCAAGCGCGATGGAGCCCATCGGGCCGGCGAAGCCGGAGGCGGGCGTGACCGCGACCAGGCCGGCCACCGCGCCCGACACCATGCCGAGCAGCGACGGTTTGCCCTTGCCGGCCCATTCGACGAACAGCCAGCCGAGCGCCGCCGCGGAGGTGGCCACGAAGGTGTTGAGCATGGCCAGCGCCGTGGTGCCGTTGGCTTCGAGATTGGACCCGGCATTGAAGCCGAACCAACCCACCCACAGCAGCGCCGCGCCGATCATGGTCATGGTCAGCGAGTGCGGGGCGAGGAGGTCCCGGCCGTAGCCGACCCGCTTTCCGAGCAGCAGGCAGCCCACCAGCCCGGCGATCCCGGCATTGATGTGCACCACCGTGCCGCCCGCGAAATCGAGCGCGCCCCAGGAATAGATGAGGCCGGCATCGCCGATGGTCTCGTCGAGCTTGGTCTTGGCGACGGCATCGCCGGCATTGGCCGCCACAGCCCGGGCCGCCTCCGCGATGGCGTCCGGGCCGGCCCAGTACCAGACCATGTGGGCCATGGGCAGATACACGAAGGTGAGCCACAGCACGGTGAAGAGGATCAGGGCCGGGAAGCGGATCCGCTCGACGATGGCGCCCACGATCAGCGCCGGCGTGATCATGGCGAAGGTCATCTGGAAGCAGATGTAGACGTATTCCGGGATGACCACGCCGTTGGAGAAGGTGGCCACCGTCGAGTCCGGCGTGACGCCCTTCAGGAACACCTTGGAGAAGCCGCCGATGAAGCTGTTCAGGCCGCCGCCGCTGGTGAAGGCGAGCGAGTAGCCATAGGCGACCCAGATCAAGCCGGCCAGGCAGACGATGGCGAAGACCTGGGTCAGCACCGACAGCATGTTCTTGGTGCGGACGAGGCCGCCATAGAACAAGGCCAGGCCCGGCACCGACATCATCAGCACCAGCGCGGACGAGACCAGCATCCAGGCGGTGTCGCCCTTGTTTGGCACCGCGGCCAGCGCGGCTGCCGCGGCATCCGGTTGCGGGGCCGGCGTTTGGGCGAGCGCCGCGCCCGCCACCACACAGAAGGCAGCGCCGGCCGTAAGGCAGGACGCGAGCCGGGAACGAGACGTCATCAATCCTACTCCGGTCGAAAGGGGGGGCTCAGAGGGCATCGTCGTCGGTCTCGCCTGTGCGGATCCGGACGGCCTGTTCGATGGGGGTGACGAAGATCTTGCCGTCGCCGATCTGGCCGGTCTTGGCCGCGCCGGAGATGGCCTCGATGGCGCGGGCGACGGATTCGGACGGCACGGCGACCTCGATCTTCAGCTTCGGCAGGAAGCTGACGGCGTATTCGGCGCCCCGGTAGATCTCGGTGTGGCCCTTCTGCCGCCCGTAGCCCTTCACCTCCGTGACGGTGAGGCCGTGCACGCCGATCGCTGTCAGGGCGTCGCGCACCTCCTCCAGTTTGAAGGGTTTGATGATCGCCATCACTATCTTCATCGATGCCCCCGATGTCCGGCCCTGCCGGAGATTGCGGCGCGCCCGCCCTCAGCCCGCTGCCGGGGAAGCGCTACACAAGCTCCGTGCCAGTTGGCCGGGCGGGCTCGGTGCGGCCGGTCGGGGTGCCTGGCCGGGCCTCGCCACGGCCGGCCCGGCGCCCTGCCTGTGACGCAAGTGTCACAACCGGCCGGCTTTGCTGTCCGTTATCTCGCGGATGCACAACAAGGCGCCAAACGCCGCAAGTTTAACGTCGGAGAACCGAGACATCCGAGTGGAATATCCCGGCAACGCCAGTGCGGCGCGTTCAGCGGGGGCTTGAGATGCTGGGATCTTCTTGTCGTGTCGCCATGTTGTGCGCCGGATTGAGCCTGTTTCTCCCGGCGGGACCTGCCGCCGCGCAGGACGCATCGGTGGCCAAGCAGCCCGCGCGGCCGGAGGTGCCCGCCGCCTCGGCACCGGTCGATGTCATTTACGGGGCCCGCTACCAGACGGATTACCGCTTCCGCGGCGTCAGTCAGTCGAACCGAGCCGGCAGCGGCCAGACCTATTTCGAGCTGCAGCTCTTCGACAACGTCCTGTATGGCGGCTTTGCCAGCTACAAGGTGGACCTGCCGACCCGACCGGGCGCAGAACTCGACATCACGGCCGGTATTCGGCCCAAATTCGGGCCCTTCACCTTCGATCTCGGCTTCGTCTACTACCTGTATCCGGCCGAGAAGCAGCTCCTGGACCTCGCCGGGGCGCCGCTCACGGTCCGCAACACCGATTTCATCGAGTTCGCCGGCAAGGTCGCCTACGCGCCCAACGAGGAGCTGACGCTCGGGGCCGGGGTGTTCCACACCTCGAACTTCCTGGGCACGCACGCCAACGCGACCTTCGTCAACGGCACCTTCAAATACGCCTTTCCGGAAGGCTCCTTCGGGTTTCTGCCGGCAGGGTTCGCCCTGTCGGCCGAATTCGGCCACTACTTCCTGGGCCAGACCCACTTCACCTCTCTCGGCAACGTGAAGCTGCCCGACTACAACACGGGCAACGTCGGCATCTCCTACACCTACAAGGAGCTCACGCTCGACCTGCGCTTCCACGACACGGACCTGAGCAAGAAGCAGTGCTTCGTGTTCACCGGCGATCCGCGCGGCATCGCGACCGGGTCGGGCAGATCGAACTGGTGCGGCGATGCCGTGGTCGCGACGCTGTCGCTCGATTTCACGGGCAGCAAGGGCTTCGGCATCTTCGGCGACTGACGGGTGACTGCGGGGCGGCCCGGACCGGCCGCTTCGCAGGCGGTCTGCCTGTTTGGTGAGCAGTGCGCGCCCAATGGCCCCAAAACATGCGGTATGCTGACGATCTTGATCCCTGCCTGATCGTGTGCTCTGTTCCGGATGCCGCTTTGCGGAGACGGGCCGACGGGAGAGCAACGTGGCGACCCAGGGCATCGGAGCACGCGTACGCCGCAAGGAGGGCGCTCGGCATCTGGAAGGCCGCGGCCGCTTCGTGGGCAGCATCAAGCAGCCGCGCAGCCTGGACGTCGCGTTTCTCGGCAGCCCCGTGGAAGACCGGCGCGAGCACCTGACCGCCGGGGCCAATGCCCGGCAGCACGACGATCGCATCACGGCCTATGCCGATCCGCGCGCCGAGGTCACGGTGGATACGGGCGCCTATTCGGTCTGGCCCTTCACGGCCTGCCTGGAGGCGGCCCCGGCCGGCGGCAACCTGCCCGGGACCTGCATCCTGCCGAGCTATCGCCGCCGCACCTATTCGGCCGCCACCAGCAAGCCGCCCGATGCGCCGCACCACGCTGGTGCAGAACTTCGTCGGCCATCTGGCCGGCATCTTCGCCGGAAACCTGAGCCGCATGCTGTCCGGGGAGGCGCCGGGCTGCGCCGGCTGGT
>NZ_JAQGKF010000006.1 GCF_028290205.1 Enterovirga sp.
GGTGGTCGCCGCCCTAGAGAAGGGCGACGACGTTGTGGGCTCGGCGGCGATGCACGAGCACGTCGCCTCGGCCCTGTGGTTTGTGGTTATGATCGCGGAAATCCCCGAGGCGGCACAAGACGAAGACGTCCCCCGGCCAAGACAGCGGCCGGTGCTCAGCGAAGGTCGCGCGCGCCGAGGCTCGCGGGCCAAGACGAAGCGGCTCGGGTCGGCCGCGTAAGGATCGCGCACGGTCCGACCGCCGGTCTGGATCACGCCCGAGGCCGAGCAGGCCCTTTTTGACCTGTGGACCTGCAGCGGAGAGTGGCGTCAGGCTTCGCCGCCTCAAATTGCGGGGGCGCCGAAGAGCAGGCGGCGGTGCCCCGAATGGGCGCTGGATCATCAGGCGCGGAGGTGTGTATCCTTCGCCTCACCTGGCCGAAGGCGGTCCGGCTGCTGGTCGCGCCGCCCGACACAGCAACCCTGTTCTGGACCCGCAAACATGCTCCAGCTCGTGAGGGGCGCGACGTCGGTGGACCTGCCCGTAGCGTCTGCAACGACGTTGCAGCTTTTGCTTGACCTGCGCGGTGCCGAAGCGCCCCGCCTCGCCGATCCGGCGCCGGTCCTGGCCCGTGCCGAGGAGGTGGGCGCATGAGGCGGCGGGATGTCGTGGCGGTGCTCGCCGGCGGGGCGGCCTGGCCGCGTGCCGCTCAGGCCCAGAGCCGGGTGCGGCGGGTCGGCGTTTTGATGTCCTACCGGGAGGGGGACAGCGAGGGCGAGGTGCGGCTGGCGGCTTTCCGTGAGAGCCTGCGAGCCGCCGGGGCGGACGGCGGCAACGCGGGGCTCGAGGTGCGCTGGATGGCCGGCGACCCCGACCGCGCGACCTCCTACGCGCGGGAGATGGTGGCTCTCGCGCCGGACGTGATCCTGGTGAACGGAACCGCGGGCCTTGCCGCCCTGGTCCCGCTGACTGCCACGATCCCGATCGTCTTCGTGGTCGTCACGAACCCGGTCGGCGCCGGCTTCGTCACCAGTCTGGCCCGGCCAGGCGGCAACATCACCGGGTTCAGCACCTTCGAGCCGGAGATCGGCGGCAAGTGGCTTGAGACGCTGAAAGCGATCGCGCCCGGCGTCGTCCGCGCGGGAGTGCTGCACGACCCGGGTGCGCGCGGTTTCTCGGCCCTCTGGGAGCGGATCGAGGCCGTTGCACCCAGCTTCGGTATGCGGACTGTTCCCATCCATGCCCGAAGCCGGCCGGAGATCGAGGCTGGCATCGAGGCCTTCGTCGCCGGCGGCCCGGGGGCTCTGGTCGTGCTGCCCACGCCGGTCAACTCGGTTCAGCGCCAAACCATCTTTGCGCTCGCCGAGAGGCACCGGCTGCCCGCCATGTACCCGTTTGGCTTCCATGCCCGAGAGGGAGGCCTCGTGGCCTACGGCTTCGATGCGATCGAACTGTTTCGCCGGGCCGGCCCTTACGTCATGCGCATCCTGTCGGGGGAGAAGCCGGCGAACCTTCCTGTCCAGGCCCCGACAAAGTACGAACTCGTCGTTAACCTAAGGGCGGCCCGGGCCTTGGGCCTGACCATTCCGCCGGCGATCCTCGCCCGGGCGGACGACGTGATCGAATGAGTGTGGTCGGCACGGCGACGGGGCCGGCCCTGCCGGCCGAAGCGGCCCGCCCGTTGCCGGGGACGCGGCTGCGCATGCCGCTTGCCGCGAAACTCGCGGCGGCGCTGATCGGCCTCGTCACGCTCGTTCTCCTGGTGAACGGGGCGATCAACCTGTGGCTCAGCTACCAGGAGGCCAAGACCGCGGCCGTGAGCGTGCAGCAGGAGAAGGCGCACGCCGCAGCGGAGCGGATCGGCCAGTTCGTTGCCGAGATCGAAAACCAGATGGGCTGGACCACGCGGGCCGAGTGGCGGCGCGTCCCGCTCGAGCAGCAGCGGTACGATTTCATCCGGCTGCTCCGCCAGGCGCCCGCCATCACCGAGATCAGCTATCTCGACGCGGCCGGCAAGGAGCAGCTCAAGGTCTCCCGCCTCGAACCGGACGCCGTCGGCAGCCAGATCGACTTGTCCGGGGAGCCGAAATTCCTGCGCGCCATCGCCGAGAAGTCGTGGTTCGGCCCCGTCTACCTGCGGCGTGGCTCGGAGCCGTACATGACCATCGCGGTCGCGCATGCGGGCCGGAACCCGGGCGTGACGGTCGCCGAGGTGAACCTGAAGCTGATCTGGGACGTGATCACGGCCATCAGGATCGGCCAGAAGGGCTACGCCTTCGTGGTCAATTCACAGGGGCGGCTGATTGCCCATCCGGACCTCAGCCTGGTGCTTCGAGACACGGACCTGTCGCGCCTGCCACAGGTCGCGTCCGCGCTGGCGGGCGTGCCCGGGCAATCGAATGCGGCCGAGATCGTGGAGGCGCAGGACGGCGCCCGCGTGCTGAGCGCGCACGCGCCCATCGCACGCCTTCGCTGGCTGGTCTTCGTTCAGCTGCCCGTCAAAGAGGCGCTCGCGCCCGTCTACACCTCGCTCGCCCAGACGGCCGCGCTCCTCGGCCTGGGGCTCCTCCTGGCCAGCGTCGCCGGCACCTACCTGGCCCGCCGGATGGTTGTGCCGATCCGCCGCCTCCAGGACGGCGCCGAGCGACTGGGCGGCGGCGACCTCTCGGAGCGCATCACGATCCGGACGGGGGACGAGATCGAGACCCTGGCGGTTCGCTTCAACCAGATGGCCAGCCGGATCCAGGAGAGCCACGAGACCCTGGAAGCCAAGGTGGTGGAGCGGACGCGCGATCTGAACGAGACCCTGCAGCAGCAGACCGCAACTGCCGATGTCCTGAAGGTGATCAGCCGCTCGGCCTTCGACCTCGATGCCGTGTTCAAGACGGTGATCGAATCCGCCGCCCATCTGTGCGGATCGAACCGGGCTCTCATCTACCTGAAGGACGGCGAGGTGTTCCGGCCGGCGGCGGGGTTCGGCGTGTCGCCGGAGTTCTGGGCCGTGATGGAAAGCAATCCGATGCGGCCGGAGCGCGGCACCTTCGTCGGACGCACGATCCTGGAACGCGGTCCCATCCACGTGCCCGATGTCGACGCGGACCCGGAATTCACCTTCACGGAAGCGAGCCGCGTCGGCAGGTTCAAGTCGATCCTGTGCGTGCCGCTGCTGCGCGAAGGCGACCCCATCGGGGTCCTGGCGCTGTCCCGCCCCGCCGCCGGTCCCTTCACGGCCCGGCAGATTTCGCTCGTGACCACCTTTGCCGACCAAGCCGTGATCGCGATCGAGAATGCGCGCCTGTTTGACGAGGTGCAGGCGAGAACGGCGGAACTGAGCGAGTCCTTGCAGCAGCAGACCGCGACCGCCGACGTGCTGAAGGTCATCAGCCGCTCGGCCTTTAACCTCGACGTGGTGCTGACCACCCTGGTCGAATCCGCGGCGCGGCTCTGCGAGGCGGAGAAGGGCGTCATCTTCCTGAGGCAGGGTGGCCATTTCGGCCTCTGCGCCAATGTCGGCTTCTCGGCCGAATTTGAGACCTTCGCGCGTGCCAACCCTTTCCCGTTCGACCGGGGCAGCACGACCATGCGGGCGGCGGCATCGGGGGGCGCCGTGCAGGTCGTCGATGTCCTTGCTGACGAGAGCCGGAGTGCCTTGGCGCGCGAGTACCAGAGACTGGGCGGCTACCGGACCAACCTCGGCGTCCCTCTGATGCGCGAAGGCGAACCCATCGGCGTGTTCACCCTGACCCGGCAGGTGGTCAGGCCCTTCACGGAGCGGCAGATCGAACTTGTGCAGACCTTTGCCGACCAAGCCGTCATCGCGATCCAGAACGCACGGCTGTTCGAGGAGGTGAAGGAGCGGACCGCGGAGCTGCAGCAATCGCTGGACGACTTGCGCAAGGCGCAGGATCGGCTCGTCCAGTCCGAGAAGCTGGCGTCCCTGGGCCAGCTCACCGCCGGCATCGCGCACGAGATCAAGAACCCGCTGAATTTCGTGAACAACTTCTCCTTGCTGTCCGCCGACCTCATTGACGAGCTTCGTCAGGTTCTCGAGCCGGCCTCGCTGGACGAGCGGGCCCGTGAGGAGGTGGACGAGCTCACCGGCATGCTGAAAGGCAATCTCGAAAAGGTGGTCCAGCACGGCAAACGCGCCGACTCGATCGTCAAGAACATGCTGCTCCATTCGCGCGAGGGCGTCGGCGAGCACCGTCCTGTCGAGGTCAACGCCATCGTCGAGGAGAGCATGAATCTCGCCTATCACGGCGCCAGGGCCGAGAAGCCGAGCTTCAACGTCACGCTCCGCCGGGAGCTGGATCCTGCAACGGGCGAGGCGGACCTCTACCCGCAGGAAATCACCCGCGTTCTCCTGAACCTGTTCTCGAACAGCTTCTATGCCGCCACCAAGCGCAAGGCGGAACTGGACGGGGCCTTCGATCCGACTATCACGGCGACAACCCGCAACCTCGGGGACAGGGTCGAGATCCGGGTCCGGGACAACGGAACGGGCATTCCGGAGGACGTGAAGGCCAAGATGTTCAATCCGTTCTTCACGACCAAGCCGGCCGGCGAGGGAACCGGCCTCGGCCTGTCCCTGAGCCATGACATCGTGGTGAAGCAGCACGGGGGGACCATCGAGGTCGCGTCCAGCCCCGGCCAGTTCACCGAATTCACCATCACCCTGCCGCGTGCAGGCGCGGCCACAGCAGCAGCGAAGAGGGGCGCATGAGCGTTCTGATCCTGGTCGTCGACGACGAGCCCGACGTTGCGGATCTGTTCCGCCAGCAGTTCCGCCGGGAGCTTCGGTCCGGCCGCTTCGCGATGGATTTCGCCCATTCCGCGGCCGAGGCGCTCGAGCGCATCGCGGTGCCGGAGGGCACCAGCCTCATTCTGATGCTGTCCGACATCAACATGCCGGGCATGACCGGGCTCGAGCTCCTGCCCAGGGTGAAGGCGGCGCGTCCGGACGTGCCCGTGATCATGATCACGGCCTATGGCGACCCGGAAACCCGCCGGCGCGCGATCGAGGCGGGGGCGTCCGGCCTCCTAAGCAAGCCCATTGATTTCGCCGAGCTCCGCAGCGAGATCGACCGCCGCCTCGCAGAGATCGACCGGGCTGCATGACAGCGAAGATCCTGGTCGTCGATGACGAACCGGACCTCGAGGCCCTCGTCGTCCAGAAGTTCCGGCGTCAAATCCGTGAGGGCGGGGTCCGCTTTCTGTTCGCCCATGACGGCGTCGAGGCCCTGTCGACCCTGGCCGAGCATCGGGACATCGACATGGTCCTGTCCGACATCAACATGCCCCGCATGGACGGCCTGTCGCTGCTCGCCCGTTTGCAGGAGGCCGAGGACAAGCTCTCCACGGTGATCGTCTCGGCCTATGGCGACATGGCCAACATTCGAACCGCGATGAATCGTGGGGCCTTCGACTTCCTGACCAAGCCGATCGATTTCGCCGACCTCGAGGCCACCATCGCCAAGACCATCCGGCATGTTGAGATGCTGAAGGAGGCGCGGCGGCGGCAATCGGAGGCGGAGCGGGCCCATGCCAGCCTGTCGCGCTACTTCTCGCCCAATCTTGCCGAACGGCTCGCCGCTGACGGCTCCATTCTGGCGCTGGCCGGCCAGCGCCGGGAGGTCGCCTCCCTGTTCACCGACATCGCCGGTTTCACGACGCTGGTGGAACGCCTCGATCCGGCGCTGCTGGCCGAGATCCTGAACGAGTACCTGGCCGAGATGACGAACGTCGTATTCGCCCATGACGGCACGGTGGCCAAGATCGTCGGGGACGCCATCCATGTCCTGTTCGGGGCGCCCGGGGACCAGCCCGACCACGCCGACCGCGCGGTCGCCTGCGCGCTCGACCTCGATGCCTGCTCCGAAGCGTTTCGGATGCGCTGGGCCGAGCGCGGCGTCGCGGTCGGCGCCACCCGGATCGGCGTCAATGCCGGCCCGGCCATCGTCGGGAATTTCGGTGGCGGGCGCTTTTTCGACTACACGGCCTATGGCGACACCATCAACACGGCGGCCAGGCTGGAGGCGGCCAACAAGCAGCTCGGAACGCGGGTCTGCGTCAGCGCCACGGTCGCCGAGCGGGCGCAGGGCTTCCGGGGCCGCCCGGTGGGAGACGTCGTCCTGCGCGGCAAGACGGAGGCGCTGCGAGCCTTCGAGCCGCTCACCGAAGCTGCCTCCGACGACGCCGCGACCGCCCGATATCGCGAAGCCTTCAGCAAGCTCGAGGCCGCGGACGCGGGCGCCATGGCGGCCTTCGCGGCGGTGGTCGGCCAGAAGCCGGACGACCGCCTGGCAAGCTTTCACCTGAAGCGGCTGCTCAACGGCGGTGTGGGAACCCGGATCGAGCTGGCGTAAGCGGTTCGGGCGCGGGACCTCGCTCGGCCGGGGTGGGCGAGGGGACGGGACCACGTCGTTCGGGCGCACCGACGAGCCCCGCGCCCTCGAGGCAAGCAGGCCAGCCAAACGGCCGAGGGAACAGAATGAAGCGGCGATTTTTTCTGTCCGGCTTGGGGGCGGGCGCAGCCTTCTGGACCGCGCGGTCCGCGCCCGCCGCGGCAAATACGAGACCAGCGACCGTCGGATTTCTGGCGCTCGGCCGGCCCGATCCTGAGCCGTGGTTCTCCGGCGTGGAAGCCGCGCTCGAGGAGTTCGGCTATCGGCAGGGCAGCACGGTGCGCATCGAACGGCGCTCCGGCGGCGGTGACCACGAGCGGCTCAGGGACATGGCACTCGATCTGGTGCGGCTCAAGGTGGACGCGATCGTGGCGTTCCAGACCCCGGCCGCCTCGGCTGCCCGGGACGCGACCCCCACGATCCCGGTCATCATTTCGCGGGTCGGCGACCCGGTCGGCACCGGGCTCGTCGCGAGTCTGTCGCGCCCGGGCGGAAACCTGACCGGCATGTCGGCCGCCTCGCCGGGGCTCGCCGGCAAGCTGGTCGACATCGTCCGCGAATTGCTGCCCGAGGCGCGGCGGCTCGCGGTGCTGCTGAACGGAGCCGATCCCTATTCCAAGCCGCTGCGGGAGCACATCGAAAGCGGCGCGGCGCGCAACCGCCTCGAGGTTGTGGCGCGCCTGGCTCGGCCGGAGGACGATTTCGAGCCGGTGGTGCGGTCCCTGCGCGACGGCGGAGCCGAGGCGCTGTTCATCCAGCCGACCCTGGTCGGCAAGGGGCTGCTGGACGCCGCGCTGCGACACCGCCTGCCCACCTTCTCGAATTCCGGAGCCGCCCTCGGGGTGCTCGTGACCCTCGGGCCGAGCCGCAGCGAGCAGGACCGTGGCACGGCGGAGTACGTGGGCAAGGTTCTGCGCGGGCGTCAGCCCGCTGACCTCCCGGTCGCGCAGCCCACCGCGTTCGACTTCACGGTCAACAACGCCACCGCACAGGCGCTCGGCCTCGACATCCCGCCGCACCTGCTGGCCCGGGCCGACCAGCTCATCGACTGAGGTCGGGGGCGCTCCCGCGCCCCCTCTCCGCAGCCGAGGTTCAGGCCGGGAACGCCTTTTCGCGGGCCCGCACCAGAGCCACCACGGTCGCGTTCACCGGGGTCGGCACGCCGACCTCGGCCCCGACACGCGGCACCGAGCCGTTGATGACGTCGATCTCGGAGCGCCGCCCCGCCATGTGGTCGAGCAGCATCGACGGGCGCGCGTTCGGGATCTTCTCGCCAAAGGCCCGCACATAGGCGGAGGGGTCGTCGATATCGACCCTGATCCCCTTGGCCCTGGCAACCGCATGCGCCTCGGTGGCGCAGCCCGAGGCCACCTGCCAGGCGCCCGGATCGGCGAGCACCTCGCCAATGGTCAGTCCGGTCAAGGTGCAGGTGCCGCTGAAGGCGACATTGCAGATGAACTTCTCCCAGATGAGCTGGTGGATGTCCTCGAACAGGAGGACCCGGAAGCCGCCCTTGCGCCACAGCTCGGCGACGCCCTCGAGCCGGGGCGAGAGCCCGCCGTCGTATTCGCCGAGGCGCAGGAATTCCCAGCCGTTGTGATGGGCGTGGCCGGGCGCCCGCATCGAGGCCCCGAAGCCGCCGACCACCCCGATCAAGGTCCGGTGCTTGCCGACGATGGCGGCCACCCGCTCCGCTGAACCGAGCCCGTTCTGAATGGTGAGAACGAGGCCTTCGGGAGCCAGGATGCCGCGCGCCGCCTCGGCGGCCGCTTCCACGCCGCTGGCCTTGGTCGCGATGATGACGAGGTCGGCCGGACCGGCGTCCCGCGCGTCCGTGCTCGCCTGCAGCCGCGCCACCCGGTCGCCGCTGGCGCCGGAGACCCGCAGGCCGTCGCGGCGAATGGCCTCGATGTGGTCGGCCCAGCTGTCGACCGCCCAGACGTCGAGCCCGGCATCGGCCAAAAGCCCAGCATAGACGGAGCCCATGGCTCCGGTCCCGATCACCACGATACGCACCCGGGTTTCCTCCTTCGTCGCGTGTTGCCCGCCCGATTCGGCCGGGAGGTTTGGACGCGCCCGCCGCTTGTCCATGCGGTGGCGCGCGCTTCGATGCACGGTCTCGCCGAGACGAGCCGCGCATGAATGCTTGCAGGGGGTGGTCCACCTGGACCCCGAAACAGGGCTGATCGGCCCCGGCGCGAGTAGCGGTTGGGCGCGAGCCTTCCCTGCTTGAGGCGGGACGTCAACCCGACCTTGTGGCAACTTGCCGCGAGGGGACCGGTGGAGGAAGTTGCCTCGGGAGCCCCGGCCGGATGCGGGCTCGTCGGCAAATCGCTTGGAGGCCGAAGGCAGTGCCGTCGCGTTGGACAGGACGTCGGGAGCGCTTTCGGCGCGTGGTGGGCGGCGGCCGCTGTGTCTACCCAGGTTCTGTTTACGACCCGATCTCGGCCCGCATCGCGGCGGATCTCGGCTTCGAGGTCGGCATGTTCGCGGGCTCCATCGCCTCCATGGCCGTGCTCGGTGCCCCCGATCTCATCGTTCTCACCCTCACGGAATTTGCAGACCAGGCCCGGCGCATCGGGCGGGGCGCCGACCTGCCGCTGATGGTCGACGCCGACCACGGCTACGGCAACGCCCTCAACGTGATGCGGACGGTCGAGGAGCTCGAGGCCGCCGGGGTGGCCGGGCTCTCGATCGAGGATACGGACCTGCCGCGGCCCTATGCGAGCCAGGGCGCTCAGCGCCTGCTCTCCGTCGAGGAGGGGGCCGGAAAGATGAGGGCCGCCGTGGCGGCCCGCCACGACCCTGACCTCGTGCTCGCGGGCCGCACCAGCGCGGTCGAGATCACGGGGGTGGACGACGCGGTCCAGCGCGCACGCGCCTATGAGGCGGCTGGAGTCGACGCGATCTTCCTGGTCGGCGTGAAGACGCGCGATCAGCTCGATGCCATCGCGCCGAAGCTGAGCCTGCCGCTCATTCTCGGCAGCGTGGGGCCGGCCTTGATGGACCTCGATTACCTCACCGCCCGCAACGTCCGCCTGTGCCTGCAGGGCCACCAGCCGTTCCAGGCAGCCGTGCAGGCGACCTACGCGACGCTGAAGGCCCTCCGGGACGGCACCGAGCCCGGCCGACTGGACGGGCTCGCGTCGGCCGAGCTGATGCGAAAGGCCACCCGAGCGGACGAATACGAGAGCTGGACCCGCACCTTCCTGGAGACATGAACGGGCGCTCGGCCCAAGCTGAATCGGAGCCGAGCTCACAAATGGTGCGGCGCCCGGAGAAACGCGTGTAAGCTGACGGACCATGATCCAACCGAAGAGTTGGACAACTGGAGGAAACCATCCGTGTCTGCGGAGGTGACGGCGCTGTCTGCGCCGCAAACAAGGACAAGGCCCGGTGTGAACTGGCGCAAGGCGGGTTCATGGCTCTGGAGCGGGACCCTGCTCCTGATCCTGGCCTTCCTGGTCATCTACCCGATCGCCGTTCTGCTGCTCGGTGCCCTGACCAACGCCAACCCTGTGGTCGAAGGCTTTCGCGGCTTCGATCTCTCGATCACGAATTTCACGGACGTCCTGGCCAATCCGAACGTTCACTTGGCGCTGGCGAACTCCCTCCTGGTCTGCGCCGGCGGCACGGCCGTCGCGGTCCTGATCGGCCTCACCTTCTCCTGGGTCGTGGTCAGGACGGACACGCCCTGGAAGGGCCTCATCGCGGCGACCAGCATGCTGCCGCTGTTCGTGCCGCCCCTGGTGGCCGGGGTGGCCTGGGCCATTCTCGCCTCGCCCAAGACCGGGCTCATCAACACGTTCATGGCCGCGATGGGCCTGTCCTGGCGCATCGACGTCTACAGCATGACCGGCATGATCATCGTGTTCGGCATGTACTACGCGCCGTATATCTACATGTTCACGGCGTCTGCGCTGCGAAACATGGATCCGGCGCTGGAGGAGGCGGCCGAGATTTCCGGCGCGGGCTCGCTGCGAACCCTGATGACGGTCACGTTTCCCCTGATCGCTCCGGCCATCCTGTCCGGGACCCTCCTGTCGTTCGTGGTCATGCTCGGGATCTACGGCATCCCGGCCGTGCTCGGCACGCCCGGCAACATCCCGGTGCTGACCACCTACATCTTCAAGCTGACCGCCTGGTCGCCGCCTCTCTATGCGACCGCCGCCGCGGTTTCAGTGCTCCTGATGGTGGTCACCGGCGCCCTGGTCTGGTTGCAGCAATGGCTGCTCTCCGGGCGCAGCTACACGACGGTGGCCGGCAAGGCGTTCCGGCCGCGGTCGCTCCGGCTCGGGCCCTGGCGCTTTCTCACCCTGGGCCTCGCGCTGCTCTATCTGCTGGTTGTCGTCGTGCTGCCGACCCTTGCGCTCGTCGTGGCGGCATTCCGGAAGTTCCTCTTCATCCGTGATCTGCCGGCCCTGTTCGACGGCCGGCAATACGGGCTGCAGCATTTCGAGCGGCTGTTTGCGAACCCGCTCGCCCTGCGGTCCATCGCCAACACCATGGAGGTGGGGCTGATCACGGCCGTGATCGGTGGCGTGCTCGCCTTCGCACTCGGCTACACCATCCACCGCACCACGGTGGTCGGGCGGCGGGCGCTCGACATCATCTCGACCCTGCCGGTCGCGATCCCGGGCCTCGTCATCGGCGTCGCCTACCTGTGGGCCTGGATCGGCCTGCCGGGCGGCCTCTACGGCACGATCTGGATCCTGGCGCTCGCCTTCATCGCGCGTTTTCTGCCCGACACCATCAAAGCGCTCTCGACCTCGATGCTGCAGATCCACCGCGAGCTCGAGGAGGCGTCCTGGATTTGCGGGCGAGGGCTCCTCGGCACGCTCCGGTCGATCGTGCTGCCGCTCGCCCGCCCGGGCGTGATCGCCGCCATGACGCTGCTGTTCATCCTGGCGATCCGGGAGCTCGGCTCGTCGCTGTTCCTCTACACCAGCCAGACGATGGTCATGGCCGTGCTGCTGCTCGACTACTACGAGGGCGGCAATCTCGGCATCACGGCCGCGTTCAGCCTGGTTCAGACCGTGCTGCTCGGGGTGCTCATCAGCCTCGCGCACCTCGCCTCGCGCAGCGCGGCGGCCCCGGCCGACGTGGGCATCGGGCGGGCCGGATAACAACAACGGACACCACAAGGGAGAGCTCGGACATGGCACCATTGGGCATGTTTCGCCATCTGGCCAAAGCTGCGGTCGCATTCACCGTGGCGGTCTCGGCGGCGACGGGGGCCGCGCAGGCGCAGGAGCCGAATTTCGGACCGCCCGAGCTGATCGAGGCGGCCCGGAAGGAGGGCCGCATGGTCTTCTACACGGCGGGCTTCACCGAGGTTGAGCAGGAGGTCATCGCCGCCTTCAACAAGCGGTTCCCGTTCGTGAAGGTCGAGATGGTGCGCGCCTCGGGCGGCCAGCTGATCACCCGCATCAAGACCGAGGCCGCAGCCGGCAAGCTCATTGCCGACGTGATCGACCATTCCGATCGCGGGCTGATGCTGGAGATGGCGGATCTGTTCCAGGACTATGCGCCGCCGAACGCCGCCGATTACCTGCCGGATTCGCACCCCTCCCCGAAGATCTGGCCGCGCATCACCCTCGGCTGGGTGATCGCCTACAACGACGCGCTGGTGAAAGACCCGCCCAAGACGTGGATGGACCTCACCAAGCCGGAATACGGCAACGCCCAAATCGGCCAGGTGATCGCGCCCTCGGGCGGCACGACGTGGACCCGCACCATGTTCGAACGCCAGGTGCTGGGCGAGGATTACTGGCAGAAGCAGGCCGCCACTAAGCCGCGGCTTTATCCGTCGGGCGCACCGCTGGCCGACGCCTTGGTGCGGGGCGAGGTGACGATCGCACCGTCGCTCTACAACATCGTCTATTCCAAGAAGCGCGACGGAGCCCCGATCGGAATCGTCTTCCCGCCCGAGGGCATTCCGGTGAACCCCTATGCGGACGCGATCCCGAAGACGGCGGCCAACCCGAACGCCGCGAAGCTGTTCCTGAACTGGTGCCTGTCCGAGGAAGGCCAGGCGTTCATGATCAAGCAGTTCGGGAACCTGACCTCGCTGAAGAAGCCCCCGATCCTGCCGGAGGGGTTCGATCCCAAGGTCGCCAAGGTCTGGCTGCCTGAGTTCAGCCAGTACGAGAAGCTGCGGAACACCTGGGTCGAGGATTGGAACAAGATCTACGGCTATCGGCAGTAGACGCGCGCCTGGGACACGGGTTCAGGCAGACAGGAAGAGGCGAGGATGTCGACGGAATTGCGGGTTGAGCACCTGCGGAAGGTGTTCGCGACGGGCAAGCCTGCCGTCGACGACGTCAGCTTCCGGATCGAGGCTGGGGAGATCGTCGTTCTGCTCGGGCCTTCGGGCTGCGGCAAGACGACGACCTTGCGGTGCGTGGCCGGGTTGGAACACCCGACCGCGGGCTCCATCTCGATCGGCGGCCGTGTCGTCTCCGCGCCGGAACAGGGCATCCTGGTCTCGCCGCGGCAGCGCAATGTCGGGATGGTGTTCCAGTCCTATGCGGTCTGGCCGCACATGACCGTGCGCCAGAACGTGGCCTACCCGCTGCGGCACCGGAAGGTGTCGCGCGGCGAGATGGACCGAAAGGTCGGCGGGGCTCTCGAGCTGGTCGGCCTGTCGGATTACGCCGAGCGGCCGGTGGTGGCCCTCTCCGGCGGGCAGATGCAGCGCGTCGCGCTGGCGCGCAGCATCGTCTACGAGCCGCAATTGCTGCTGCTGGACGAGCCCCTCAGCAATCTGGACGCCAAGCTCCGCCTTCGGCTTCGGGACGATCTCCGGCGCATCATCAAGGAGACCGGCGTGACGGCGCTCTACGTCACGCACGACCAGGCCGAAGCCGTGGTGCTGGGCGACCGCATCGGCGTGATGCGCGACGGCAAGCTGCTGCAGCTTGCCACGCCGCACGAGATCTACAATCGGCCGGCCGATATGTTCGTGGCGAATTTCACCGGCGCCTCGAACCTGCTCTCCGGCCGCACCGTCGGGCAGGACGGCGCCTTTGGCATCGTCGAGGTCGCGACTGGCGAGCGCATGTCCGTCGTGCTGCCGGCCGGGATGGGTCCCGGCAGCCCCGTCAAGATCGCCGTCCGGCCGGAAAACATCCGGCTCGGGGCAGGGCTGGAGGGAACGCCGAACCGGTTCCGGGCCCGCGTGGCCGCTCAGCACTATCATGGCCTGCAGACCGTGTACGACCTCGCGGTGCTCGGCGGTCGACTCGAAGCGATCGAACTCGGAACGGACCTTCGCAACGTGGTCGGCAGCGAGATCGAGGTCGAACTGCCGCCTGCCCTGTGCTGGGCCTACCCGGGCGGCGAGGAGCCGCTCGGGGGCGCCGCCAGTGCCGCGGCTGAAACGCTGGCCTAGCTCGGGCCTGCCCGCCGCGCGGTGATCCGCTCCATCGAGGCCAGCACGCGCTGCGCCTGGTACACGAACGGGTAGTCGATGAACTGCCCGTCGAGCAGGATGGAAGCGGAGCCTTCCGCTTCCGCCTTCTCGAAGGCCGCCACGACGGCGCGCGCCCGGACGACCTGGGCGTCCGTGGGCGTAAAGGCGGCATTCGCCGCGGTGACCTGGTCCGGGTGGATGCAAAGCTTGCCCTGGAAGCCGAGCCGCCGCACACGGGCCGCCGACAGGGCAAAGCCTTCCTTGTCCTGCATGTCGACCCAGACCGTGTCGATCGGAGCTTCCAGGTTCGCGGCCCGTGACGCCACCGCAATGGCGCTTCGGACGGGCATGAATTCGAGCTCGTCCCGCTCCCAGGCGAGGTTCATGTCGAGCGTATAGTCGCCGGCCCCGAAGGCGAGGCGGCGCACGCGCGTTCCGGAGCGGGCGATGGACCCGACCTCGGACACGCCCTTCGCGGTCTCGATGATCGGCATGATGTCGATGCCACCGGTGGGCAGTCCCTGCTCGCGCTCGATCTGGCTGACCAGCCACTCCACGGTCCGCAACTCGTCGGCGGCTTCGATCTTGGGCACCACGATGCCGTCCACGCCCGCCCGGACAACCGAGATCAGGTCGCCGTAGCCGAATTCGGTGGTGATCGGGTTCACCCGGACATAGCCCAGCCCCGCCCGCGGCTTGCTCAGCGCCTCCACCACCACGGCCCGGGTGGCGATCTTCTCGGAGACCGGGCACGCATCCTCAAGATCCAGAATGACCACGTCGGCATCGAGCGTGAGCGCCTTCTCGACGCGTCGTGGGTGATTGCCCGGCGCGAAAAGAAAGGAGCGGAACACCGCCATCGCAGATCTCCTTGCAGCCGCGAAACGCGGTTGTGCGACATGCCGTAGCGATTACTGTCGGGCAAGCAACACCAGACGAGCGGGGGGACATTGATGCAGACCAGCGAACCAGAGGGCGCCCCGGATGGAGGCGCGCTCTCCGGCCTGCGTGTGCTCGACATCGGCACCTTCATCGCCGCGCCCTTTGCCGCGACGCTCATGGGCGAGTTCGGGGCCGAGGTGATCAAGGTCGAGCTGCCCAAGGTCGGCGACCATGCCCGCCGGCTCGGCACGCCGACAGAGGTCGGCGACACGCTCGTTTGGCTGTCCGAGGCTCGCAACAAGAAGTCGGTCACCATCGACCTCCGCAAGGCGGAGGGCGCCGGGCTTCTGAAATCGCTCGCCGCGGTCAGCGACGTCGTCTGCGAAAACTTCCAGGCCGGCACGCTCGAGCGCTGGGGGCTCGGCTGGGACGACCTTCGGGCCGTGAATCCGAAGCTCATCCTCCTGCGGATCTCGGGCTACGGCCAGACAGGCCCCTATGCGAGCCGGCCGTGCTTCGGGCGGATCGCCAATGCCTTCGGGGGCATCTCCTTCCTGTCCGGGGAGCCTGACCGGCCGCCGGCCCAGCCCGGTTCGGCGACGCTGTCGGACTACATGGCCGGGCTGTTCGGGGCCTTTGCCGTGCAGATGGCGCTGCGGGCCCGCGACCGGACGGGCCGGGGGCAGGTCATCGACATCGCGCTCTACGAGGGCATCTTCCGCATTCTCGACGAGGTCGCGCCGGCCTTCCAGAGAAACGGCTTCGTGCGCCGTCGGGAGGGGCCCGAGACGCCGCTCGTCGTGCCGCACAGCCACTATCCGACCGGCGACGGGCGCTGGGTCGCCATCGCGTGCACCAATGACCGCATCTTTGGCCGTCTCGCCGAGGTGATGGGGCGGGCCGACATGATCGGGGACGAGCGTTTTTCCACCAACGCGGCCCGCATCGCGCGTCGGGGCGAGGTCAACGGCATCGTGGCCGATTGGACCTCGGGAATGACCCGCGACGAGGCGCTCGCACGCTGCGCCGAGGCGGAGGTGCCGTGCGGCCCGGTCTACGCGATCGACGAGATCTTCGAGGACCCCCACTACCGGGCACGCGGCAACATTCTTTATGTCGACGACCCCCGGGTGGGCCGCATCGCGGTTCCGAACGTGGTGCCGCGGCTGGAGGGCACGCCGGGACAGGTCCGTTGGCTGGGGCCGGCGCTCGGCGCGCATACCGACGAGGTGCTGTCGGGGGCCTTGGGCCTGGATGCGGAGCACATCGCGGCCCTCAGGAGAGACAACGTCATCTAGCGAAGGCGGGGCCGGGAACCCGTGCAAGCCTGGCCAACCCGCCGTTTGGTTCAGGCCCCAGGGCGCTTTGTGCTCAACCGAACCCGGCCGCGCCTCGCGGGAACGACCTGCGAGGCGCCCTGTTGGAGGGCCACACAACACGGGAAGCCCGATGACAACTCGATCCATTCTGCCGCTCGTGGCAGCTGCCACCCTCCTGTCGGCCTCGGCGAGCTTGGCGCAGGTTCCGAACAGCGGCCCCTCCACGTCCCAGAAGGCCGGAGCGGAGGCGACCGGGGGCGCTCAGGGCGGTCGCGGCGGTGCAGGCGTCCAGACGGGCGTCACGGGCACCACGTCCCAGACCGGCGTGTCGGGGTCCTCGTCCGTTCGCGTCACTCCGAATGGCGGGCCGTCGACCTCCCAGAAGGCAGGCAGCGAGGAAACCGGCGGCGCCCAGGGCGGACCGCGGGCCGCGCCGAAGCGCTAAGACGAACCCGGCGCCGGGATCCCCGGCGCCGCCTTCTCCGCGGTCTCGGGCGCTGGCCGAAGCCGCGCCCGAGCAGCGGCACGGCGCCCGGCCGCCCGTCAGGGCACGGCCACGACCCGCCCCGTCTCGGTCAGGTCGCCGCAACGGTGGATCGCCGTCATGTGGGGCACGTTGTCCAGCTTCCAGTCGTACCAGTAGCGCGCCTGCAGGCGCCCGGCTTCGGCGTAGCGGGCGAAATCCTGCAAGTAGGAGCGCGCGGCCGCAGCCCGTTCGCTGTCCCCGGTGGCCGGGCAAACCGGCGGCAGCGGGATGCCCCATTCCGTCAGCCAGCACGGCTTGCCCTCCGGGCTCCCGGCCGGTGCGCATTCCGGAAACACCTCCACGGCGAGGTGCCGCCTGCGCTCGTCCACACCCGCTCCGGGCCCCACATACGTGTGCACGCCGTAGGCATCGACCAGCTGGTCGAGACCGCGGGCGCGCAGGTAGCGGATGGTCGCCCGCAGGTCGATCGCGTCCAGGGGGGAGCCTGGGGTGGGGTTGGTGGGCGAGGTCGCGACCAGCCCTGCCAGGATGATCGGCGTGCGGCGGTTCAGCCGGGAGGCGTCGCGCAGCTCCTTCACGACCTCCACGGAGCGCAGATAGCGGTCGAGCCCGGCCGCCAGCCGCTGCCCCTGCGGATCCTCCGCCAGATCCTTGAGATCGAAGATGCGGCCCCGCCCGGGTAGCGCGAAATCGCCGTTGAAGGGCGGCCAGTTGATCTCGTTGCCGACCTCGATCCCGTCCAGCTCGATCCCCGAGCGCTCGAACTCGGCCAGAACCAGGCCGAAGCGGAGCCGCATGAGCTCCGGTCTCGCCAGGCTCATGGGCGGCTCGGGCCAATCCGCTCCCGAGCCGGGCAGGGCGGGCCGCCGCGGAACGTCATCGGCGAATTGCGGGGGCATGTTGGCGAGGGTGCGGATGCCGAGCTTCCAGGCCCGGCGGACGAAATCGATGCTGTTCTGGAATCCGCTGTCCGGCGTGGACACGATCGGCACGCGCATGGAGCGCACGCCGGCCTTGTGCATGTCGCGCAGCATGGCGTCCTGCTGTTCGCGCGTCTGCCAATGCGGATTGTCCACATGGACGCCGACTACTGACGGGGCCGCCAAGGAGGGCTCGACGGGGCCGGCTGCCAGAAGCAGCGCGCTGACGAAGAGGCTCAGGCTGAGGCTGAGGGTCCGGTGCATGGCGTCGCTCGCGGTTGAAGCGGCCGTTGTCTGGCGCCAGGTCGGCCTTGTGGCAACGAGCGGCGGCGCCGCACCCGGCTGCGGCCGCTTTCAGGTCAATTCGGCGAAGAGGATGCCGTCCCCGGACGCGCGCACGAATTGCAGGAAATCGGCGATCCCCTCCGTCAGCAGGGTGATGTGCCCGGTCATGAGGTCGGCCGCGAGCTTGCCGTCGCTCGCCAGGATCGCCCGCATGATGTCGGCGTGTT
>NZ_JAQGKF010000088.1 GCF_028290205.1 Enterovirga sp.
GGAGCCGCGGGCGTCGCGCCCGGCGCCCGCGCCGCGCCGGGAGCCCCCCGCTGCTCCACCTGGCCCGAGGGCCGCCGGAAGAAGCGGAAGAAGTCCGAATCCGGCGACAGGACGAGGCGTGTATCGCCGGCCCGCAGGGCGGCCTCATAGGCCTGGAGCGAGCGGTAGAAGGCGAAGAAGTCCTGGTCGCGGCTGAACGCCTCGGCCAGAATTCGGTTCTTCTCCGCCTCGCCCGTGCCGCGCAGTTCGTCGGCCCGGCGGGTCGCGTCAGCCACGATCACCGTGACGTCGCGGTCCGCCCGCGCCCGGATGCCCTGGCCCTGCTGCGTGCCCTGGGCCCGGATGTCGGTCGCCTCGCGCTGCCGCTCGGTCTGCATGCGTTGGAACACCGCCTGGCTGTTCTGCTCGGGCAGGTCCACACGCCGCAGACGCACATCGACGATCTCGACACCGATGCCGCGCGCGGCGGTGTTCACCCGCTCTTTGATCTGCCGCATCAGGGCTTCGCGCTCCGTGCGGACCACGGCCGCGAAGGTGGCGTCGCCGAGGACGCTGCGGACCGTCGACGACACGATGGAGCCGAGGCGGTTGTTGGCGCCCACGATCGAGTTCACGGTCTGATAGAACAGCAGCGGATTGATGATCCGGTAGCGGGCGAAGGAGTCGACCACGAGCCGCTTCTGGTCGGAGGCGATCACCTCCTGGGCGGGCAGGTCGAGATCCAGCACGCGCCGGTCGAGATAGAGCACGTTCTCGATCAGCGGCACCTTGAAATAGAGGCCGGGCGTGCTGGCCACGGCCCGGACGGCGCCGAACCGAAGCACGAGCGCCTGCTGCCGCTGCTCGACGACAAAGGTCGCCGAGAGCAGGACCACGACCAGGATGGCGAGGGCCGCGGCTGCGGCCGTCCGAACGGTGGTGCTCATCGGGCCGCTCCCGTCGCGGCGGGGGGCGTCGGCCGACGGCCCAGCTCTCCCAGTGGCAGGTAGGGCACGACACCGCCGGCGCCCGCCGGCTGGTCGAGAATGAGCTTGTCGGCGCCGCCGAGCACGCGCTCCATGGTCTCGAGGAACATCCGCTCGCGCGTCACCTCCGGCGCCTTCCTGTATTCCTCATAGACCTGGGTGAACCGCGAAGCCGCACCGCGGGCCTCGGCGATCGAGCGCTCGCGATAAGCCTCGGCGCCCTGCACGATCCGGGTCGCCTCACCGCGAGCCTCGGGCAGAACCCGGCTCGAATAGGTCTCGGCTTCGTTGCGGACCCGGTCCTGGTCCTGCCGCGCGGCCTGGACGTCCCGGAACGCGTCGATCACCTGCTGGGGCGGATCGACCCGCTGCAGGTTGACGCGCAGGATCTCGATCCCGGCCCCGTAGCCGTTGAGCGTCTCCTGGGTGAGCTGCTGCACCTCGGCCTCGATCGCAGCCCGGTCGGTGGTGAGGATCGACTGGATGTTGCGCCGGCCGATCACCTCGCGCATCGCGCTCTCGGCAACCACCCGGACCGTGCCCTCGGGATTCTGCAGGTTGAACACGAAATCGGTGACCTTGTTCGGATCGACCTGCCATTGCAGCGTGAAGTCGATGTCGACGATGTTCTCGTCGCCCGTGAGCATCAGGCTCTCGGAATCGGTCGGGCGCTGCGGCCGCCGGCCCGTCTCCACCGCCCGCACGCCGATCTCGATGGTGCGGTTCTGGGTGACGAGCGGCTTCTCGACGGAGCCGATCGGGAAGGGAAAGTTGTAGCGCAGGCCGTTGGCCGAACTGGATACGTAGCGGCCGAAGATCATGTTCAGGCCGATCTCGTTCGGCCGCACGGTGTAGAAGCCGGTCGCCAGCCACACGGCCAGCGCCGCGACAGCGATCAGGCCCATGCCGCGGCCGCCGATCTGCCCGCCGCCAGTTCCGGGCCCACCCGGGAACATGCCCCGCAAGCGGTCCTGGCCTCGCCGGATGATGTCTTCGAGATCCGGGGGCTTGTTGCCCCCGCCGCTCGGACCGGAACCCCACGGCCCGCCGCCACCGCCGCCGCCACCGGATCCGCGCTGCCCCCAGGGCCCGCCTCCGTTGCCGCCGCTTCCGCCGCCGCCGGTCTGATTGCTCCAAGGCATACTTGCTGTCTGTCCCCGTCAGCGGCCCGTCGGTCGCCTGCGAGGGGCAGGCTGGGCGCTTGTTGTCGCCCACCGGTGGTGTGTCAAGCTGGGCAGGAGGTGGTGTCGGACCCGCGCCAAGTCAACCGCTGCGACAACCGGACAAGCGATCAGCGCCGCTGGAGATCGATAAAGGTAAACGGGTGCTGGTCACCCTCCCCGGCCGGGTGCTCCTCGCGAAAGGTCTCGCGGAACTCGTCGGCCCTGAAAGCCGGAAAGACAACGTCCCCCGGCGTCAGATCGTGCACGCGGGTCAGGTGCATCCGGGACGTCTCCGGCAAGGCGAGGCGGTAGATCTCCGCCCCGCCGACCACCGCGATCTCGGCCGCGCCCATGGTGGCGGCAAGATGCTGGGCGGTGCGCTTGGCGTCCTCCCAGCTTCGAGCCACATGCGCGCCCTCCGGCGCGACACCCGGGTCGCGGGTCATCAGGACCGTTGCCCGGCCCGGCAGCGGGCGCCCGATCGCGTCCCAGCATTTCCGGCCCATGATCATCGGCTTGCCCCAGGTCAGGTCGCGGAAGCGGCGCAGATCCGTGCGCAGCCGCCAGGGCAGCGCGTTGCCGCGGCCGATCACGCCGTTCTCGGCCAGTGCCACCACGATCGACAGCGGCGGCACCGTCACGAGGGCTCCTCCCCGAGGCGGGCCAGCTCAGCGCCGCCCAGCCTGAGCCGCGTCCAGCCGCTCATCGGCTCCGCGCCGAGCGAGGCATAGAAGCCGAGCGCCGGAGCGTTCCAGTCCAGCACGGACCATTCGAGCCGCGGCAAATCCTCCTCGCGGCAGCGGCGGGCCAGCCCGGCCAGCAGCGCGCGGCCGATGCCGCGCCCGCGGAACTCGGGCGGCACATAGAGGTCTTCGAGATAGATCCCGGCCCGGCCCCGGAAGGTCGAAAAGCTCCGGAACCACAGCGCAAAGCCGGCCGCCACCCCGCCGACCTCGGCGAGGTCGCAATGGGCGCGCGGCTCCGGTCCGAACAGGGCCGCGTCCAGCAGGCTCTCCGTCGCGTCCACCTCGTGCAGCAGGCGCTCGTAGGCGGCCAATTCCCGGATCAGCCCGAGGATGACAGGGGCATCGCCCGGGCGCGCGGGCCGGATCGCGACGGCGCTGGCGGCGCTCATACGGCGACCGGGGCGCGGATTGCCGGCGCGGGCTCGTAGCCCAGGATCTCGACGTCCTCGTAGCGGAAGTCGCGCACGTCCCGGACCGCCGGATTCAGGCGCAGTTGGGGCAACGGGCGCGGCTCGCGCCCGAGCTGGAGTCGCGCCTGATCGAGGTGGTTCAGGTAGAGGTGGACGTCGCCGAAGGAATGCACGAACTCTCCCGGCTCGAGCCCGGTCGCCTGGGCCATCATGTGGGTCAGCAGCGCGTAGGACGCGATGTTGAAGGGCACGCCGAGAAACGCGTCCCCAGAGCGCTGGTAGAGCTGGCAGGAGAGCCGGCCCTCCGCCACGTAGAACTGGAACAGGCAGTGGCAGGGTGCCAGGGCCATCCGGTCGAGATCGGCCGGGTTCCAGGCCGACACGACCAGGCGGCGCGAATCGGGATTGCGGCGGATCTCCGCCTGGACGGCGCTGATCTGGTCGATCACCCGCCCGTCCGGCGCCTGCCAGGAGCGCCATTGCCGCCCATAGACCGGCCCGAGATCGCCATTCTCGTCGGCCCATTCGTCCCAGATAGTGACGCCGTTGTCGCGCAGATAGCCGACATGGGTGTCACCCTGCAGGAACCAGATCAGCTCATGCACGATGGACTTCAGGTGCACGCGCTTCGTGGTCACGAGCGGGAATCCCTGGGAGAGGTCGAATCGCAGCTGGTGGCCGAATACGGACAGAGTGCCGGTGCCGGTGCGGTCGGACTTCGCCACCCCTTCGTCGAGGATTCGGTGGAGGAGGTCGTGATAGGCGCGCATGATCGTCTCCGCCGCTGCGTCTACACCGGCGCCGGGCCGGCTCGAAGCGCCATCCTGCGGCTGTCCCCTCCCTTCCGTTGCCGCGGGGCGGCTTCTATAGTTCTGGGCCGACCGGCGGCCGCCGATCGCGCCGTTCTTGCGTCCAGGACCCCATGACGACGGATCTCATCCGCTACGACCTTCTCGTGCAGGACGCTCTCCGCAGTGTTGTTCGGCGGGTACTCGGGGATGCGGCCCGCGACGGGCTGCCCGGCGAGCATCATTTCTACGTCTCGTTTCGCACCGACAGGCCGGGGGTCCGCATCTCGCCGCGGCTGCGCGAGCGCTATCCGCAGGACATGACCATCGTGCTCCAGCACCAGTTCGACAATCTGGTGGTTCAGGACCACGCCTTCGAGGTCGGCCTGTCGTTCTCGGGGGTGGCCGAGCGGCTGCGCGTGCCCTTCGAGGCGCTGACCGGCTTCTTCGATCCCTCCGTCCAGTTCGGCCTCAAATTCGAGGCGCAGGAGGGCGAGACGGAGGCTCCGGCCGCGGAGGGCCCGGTTCTGGTCACCGGCAAATCCGCATCCTCCGTCCCGGCGATCGGGCCGAAGACGCAGGACGAGGAGGCGCCCGCAAAAGGCAAGACGAGCAAGAAGGCCAAGCGGGCCGAGGACGAGGCTCCGGCCGATGCCGGCGGCGGTGAGGTCGTGAGCCTCGACGCCTTCCGCAAGAAAAGCTGAGCTCAGCGCAGCGTCACCCGCATCGGCAGCCCGCCGCCGGGCCGCAGCGTGACCCGGTGCACCGGGGCCACGACATGGCCCGGTTCGAGGTCGAGCCGCAGCGCCCGCGCCAGGGCGGCGAGCACGACCACGGCCTCCTGCAGGGCAAAACTCGCCCCCACGCAGACGCGCGGGCCCGCCCCGAAGGGCAAATAGGCGAACCGGTCGATGGCGCCGCGCCGCTCGGGCAGGAAGCGGCCCGGATCGAACGCATCCGGATCCTGCCACAGCGTCCAGTGCCGGTGCAGCACGTAGGGCGCGATCATCACGAGCGAATCCTTCGGGATGCGGTAGCCCACCACCCGATCGTCGGCCACCGCGGAGCGGCTCATGAAGGGCACGGGCGGATAGAGCCGCATGGCCTCCTCGACCACGGCCCGGGTGAACGGGAGCGCGGCCATGTCGGTCGGATCCGCCCGATCCACCTCCGCCTCGAGCCGGTCCCGCATCTCCGGGGCCTGCGACAGGAGATAGAGCGACCATGACAGCGCGTTGGCGGTGGTCTCGTGGCCCGCGCCAATGAACGTCACGACATTGGCCCTCACCTCGAGATCGGAAAGGCCGGTGCCGGTCTCCGGGTCACGCGCCTGGAGCAGCAGCGTCAGGAGATCGCGAGGCGCTTCGCCACCCCGGGCGAGCAGCGCCTTGCGGGCCGTGAACAGCTCGCCCACGACCTCCTCGAAGAACCGCAGGGCTGGGCGCGCCCGCAGGCGCCCGATCCGGGGCAGCCAATTCGGCAGGCCGAACACGTCGAGCGGGTCGATGGGGCCGATCGCCTCGAAATAGCGCGTGATGGCGCGCGACAGCGCGTCCGGATCGCGGGCAAGACCTTGGGTGAAGATCGTGCGCTCGAGAACGTCGAGCGTGACCCGCGTCATCTCCAGCGCGGCGTCCACCGGGCGGCCGTCGCCGCGCCGGCGCAGGCGGCGCACCACACGATCGGCGGCTTCGGCCATGGGGCCCGCAAACCCGGCCACGGTGCGGGGCGTGAACAGGGCCGCGATGGCGCGGCGCTGCCGCCGCCATTCCTCGCCCTCGGCCGTGAGCAGACCGTTGCCGAGCCCGGGCGCGAGCACGCGGCGCTGGAGGTCGTCCTTCCGGTAATTGGCGGCGTTGTCGACCAGCACATGCCGAATGGCGGCCGGATCGCTGAGCACCGTCACGCGCCCCAGCACGCCGTCGCTGGCCAGCACGGGCTGCGTGAAATGCGCCTCCGTCCAGGTGGTCAGCGGGTTGGTGCGCGCGCCCTTGAGAAACGTGAACAGATCCGGCGGCCGGCGCAGCGGCGGCGGCACCGGGGGCCGAAAGAGGGCCCGCTCCGGCAGAGCGGATCGGTCCAAGGGGCCCGGGGGTGGTTCCGTGCGCATCCCGGACAATGTAAGCCCCGGGCCGACGAGCAGAAGAGGCCATGATGTCACCGACGAATTCCGGCGCGGCCGCCAGTGCCGGCGCGACCCGCACCGAAAGCGACACCTTCGGACCGATCGAGGTCCCGGCGGACCGCCTGTGGGGCGCCCAGACCCAGCGTTCCATCCAGAATTTCCGCATCGGCGGCGAGCGCATGCCGGCGCCGCTTGTCCATGCGCTCGGTGTCGTGAAACAGGCCGCCGCCCTGGTGAACAAGGACCTGGGCGAGGTGGAGCCCCGCATCGCCGATGCGGTCGCGGCCGCGGCGGCCGAGGTTGTCACCGGCAAGTACGACGACGAGTTTCCGCTGGTGGTCTGGCAAACCGGCTCCGGCACCCAGTCCAACATGAACGCGAACGAGGTCATC
>NZ_JAQGKF010000106.1 GCF_028290205.1 Enterovirga sp.
GGCGAAGCAGTATGACGGCGCGTCGCGCAGGGTTCTGGACCGTCGGCCTGGCGCTCCTGCTCGGGGCGGCACACGCCCCGGCAGCCGCGGACGATGTCGCGGCCCAGCTTTCCCGGCCCGAGCTTCCGGCCCCCCTAGAGGTCGTCGGAACGGAGCCGGGTCCAGGGCGGGACGCGGCGTCCCCCACGGCCGAGGTAGCGGTCGCCGGGCTCGATTTGCCCCTCCCGCCGGACGTCGTGGTCGAGGTCTCGGCTGCCGCCCCGGCGCCGCTGCGGGCCGTGGCCGACCTTCCGCCCGAGGCTCCGCCGGCGCCGCTCCAGCTCACGCTCGACGACGTTCTGCCCGGCGCCATCGAGCTCCGGCTCGCCGACCCCAAATTGCCGTTGCCGCCGAAGCTCGCCGCCAAGGACCGGGCGGCCCTGACGGCCGTCTACGCCGCGCGCGGCTATCGCCCGCTGTGGGTCGAGGGCGGCGCTTGGTCGGCCCGGGCCGTCGCGCTGGCCACCACCCTCGCCGGGGCGGATGCGGAGGGGCTCGACCCGGCCGACTACCCCGTGCCGCGCCTCCAGGCCGGCACCACGCCGCTGACCGCCTCCGACCTCGCCGAGGCCGAGCTGAAGCTCAGCGCCACGGCGTTTCTCTATGCCCGGCACGCCCGGGGCGGACGGCTCGAACCGTCGCGGCTGTCCGGCATGATCACCCCCAAGCTCGATCTCCCGAGCCCGGAACAGGTGCTGGCCGTGCTCGCCGAAAGCCCGGCTCCCGCCGAGGCGCTGGCCGCCTTCAACCCGGCCTATCCTGGCTACCGGGCGCTGCGGACGAAGCTGGCTGAACTCCGGGCCAACCGGCCCGTCGCACGGCTGTCGGGGTCGCCCGATGCCGCCAAGCAGGCCGCCATGGGTGCGGCACCTGCCCGGCTGCCCAAAGTGACCCCGGCCCGGCTCGAGGGCGACATCATCGCCAACATGGAGCGCTGGCGCTGGCTGCCGGCCGAGGTGGCGCCCCGGCACATCCTGGTCAACATCCCGGAATTCCGGCTGCGGCTGATGGACCAGGGCGAGGTCCGGCACGAGGCGCGGGTGATCGTCGGCAAGGCCGATACGCCAACCCCCCTGTTCACGGGCCGCATGGATTACGCGGTCGTCAATCCGTCGTGGTTCGTGCCGCCTTCCATCCTGAAGAAGCAGCTCGCGGCGGGAGGTTCGCTGAAAGGCTTCGTGGTGACGCAGCGGGGCAAGACCACGACGGTGCGCCAGCCCCCCGGCCCCACCAACGCCCTCGGCTACATCAAGCTGATGTTTCCGAACGACCACGCCGTGTACCTGCACGACACGCCGGCCCGGCATCTGTTCGGGTCGGGCAACCGGGCGCTGAGCCACGGCTGCGTCCGGGTCGAGCAGCCCTTCGCGCTGGCTGGCAAGATCATGGGCTCCGCCTGGACCGAGGAGAAGCTGAAGAAGCTGATCGGCTGGGGCGAGCGGCACATCAACCTGGCCGAGCCCCTGCCGGTCCATCTCGGCTATTTCACCGTGGCGATCGAGCCCTCAGGAGAGCTCAGGACCTTTGGCGACGTATACGGACACAACCGCCGGGTCCGGACCGCCCTGGGGCTCGGGGCCTGAGCCCCGCCCACACGGCGGCAGGCCGCGTCAGCCGCCGATAAACGACCGGTGGCCGTCGGCCCGGGTCGCGACGGCTCGCGCCTGGTCGGCATCGACCTGCATGCGGGCAACCAAATCCTCGGCCGAACCGAACCGCTCCTCGGGCCGGATCCAGTCCAGCAACTCCACCGCGATCATCCGGCCGTAGAGGCTTTCGTCGACGTCGAACAGAAAGGTCTCGAGAAGCGGCGCGCCGTCGTCGAAGGTGGGCCTCCGGCCGAAGCTCGCAACCCCGGCGGCGACCCGCCCCGGCCCGATCGCCGCCCGCACGGCGTAGATGCCATGCGCCAGCCGGCAGCTCGCGGGCAGCGCCATGTTGGCGGTCGGGAAACCCAGCGTGCGGCCGCGCTTCTCGCCGTGGATGACCTCCCCCTCGACGAACCAGCGATAGCCGAGGAGCCGGTTTGCAAGCGCGACGTCGCCGGCGGCGAGCGCCGCCCGGATCCGGCTCGAGGACACAGGCGCGCCCTCCATTTCGACCGGGGGCTCGGCCAGCACCTGGAGGCCCAGGCTCGCACCGGCGCGGCGCAAAAAGTCGACGTCGCCCGTGCGGGCCCGCCCGAAGCGGAAGGACTCGCCCACCACGACGCCCGCGAGCTTCAGCTCGTGCCCGAGCAGGCCGGCCACGAAATCGCCGGCCTCCGTGGCCGCCAGAGCGGAATCGAAGCGGCGCACAAAGGCGAGGTCCATCCCGAACGCCTCGAGAAGCCGAAGCTTCACGGGTTCGGGGGTCAGTCGGAAGGACGGATCCTCGGGCCGGAACAGGTCGCGCGGATGCGGCTCGAAGGTCAGCACGGCCGCCGCCCCGCCGACCCGGGCCGCCCAGTCGCGGACCAGGCCGAGCATGTGCTGGTGGCCCCGGTGCAGGCCGTCGAAATTGCCGATCGCGGCGACGGCCCCAGGCGCCGGGCGCGGGCTCCCGTCGCGACACACGGCGAGGCCGGGCGCGCGCCCGTCCTGCCCTCGCGGCGGCATCGATGCGGAGAAAACGGAAACGGACAAGTTGGCGCGACCCTGTCCGATGGGTTCGGAACGGTCAAGCCGTGTGGCGTCCCCAACCACTTAACCGGACCGCAACTGGCCCCTCCTATGGACAATCAGGCAGTCCCGCCTACCAGGCGGCGCTTCCGCGCGGGAGGGAGAGGCGATGGCCCTGGATTACGGCACTCCGATCCTCGTAGTGGACGATTACCAGACCATGGTCCGGATCATCCGCAACCTCTTGAAGCAGCTCGGCTTCGAGGACGTCGATGACGCGCCGGACGGCTCGGCCGCGCTGTCCAAGCTGCGGGCGCGCCGCTACGGCCTCGTCATCTCGGACTGGAACATGGAGCCGATGACCGGCCTCGAGCTTCTCCAGCGGGTCCGGGCCGACGAGGCGCTGAAGGCGGTGCCGTTCATCATGGTGACGGCCGAATCCAAGACCGACAACGTGATCGCGGCCAAGCGGGCCGGCGTGAACAACTACATTGTGAAGCCCTTCAACGCCCAGACGCTGAGAAGCAAGATCGAGGCGGTTTGCGGCGGGTGACCCGCTCTGCTCGCTTCTGGGTCCACGCGCGCACGTTGCGGCGCACCTAAAGTCTCCCTTCCCGCTCCACCCTCGTCGGCTAAGCTGCCCTCGGGTGGCATGTCGATTGCTCCCCGACGGACGATCATGGCGGGCCACCTCGGCCCTCGCCGGGAGGACACGATGGCTTGGCGCTTAGGTTCAAGGATCGGGCTGGGGCTTGTGGCTGCCGGCATCGCGGCGGCGGGCGCGAGCGCGCAGGAGAAGGTGCTGCGCGTCGGCATGACGGCGGCCGACATCCCCCGCACCTTGGGCCAGCCCGACCAGGGCTTCGAGGGCAATCGGTTCACCGGAATTCCGATCTACGACGCGCTGACCCACTGGGATCTGACCAAGGAAAAGGAGCCCTCGGCGCTCATCCCCGGCCTTGCGACCGACTGGAAGGTGACCGACGACACGACCAAGTGGCACTTCCGTCTTCGCCCGGGCGTGACGTTCCACGACGGGTCGCCGGTCAATGCCGCCGCGGTCGTCTGGAACGTCCAGAAGGTGTTGGACAAGACGGCCCCGCATTTCGACCCGAGCCAGGTCGGCGTCACCGCCTCGCGCATGCCGACGCTCCGGTCGGCGCGGGTGGTCGACGACATGACGGTGGAGCTCACCACGAGCGAGCCGGACGCGTTTCTGCCCATCAACCTGAGCAACCTGTTCATGGCGTCGCCCACGCATTGGGACGCCAAGTTGAAGGCCGTTCCGGCCTCCGTCAGCGACCCGGCGGAGCGCGCCAAACAGGCCTGGACCGCCTTCGCGGCCGATCCCTCCGGTTCGGGCCCGTTCCGGGTGACGCGCTTCGTGCCGCGCGAGCGGCTCGAACTCGCCGCCAACCCGGCCTATTGGGACGAGAAGCGCCGGCCCAAGATCCCGCGCGTGGTGCTGCTGCCGCTCCCGGAGGCAAATGCCCGCACGGCGGCGCTCCTGTCCGGGCAGGTCGACTGGATCGAGGCGCCGGCCCCGGACGCGGTGCAGCAGATCACCAGCCGCGGCTTCAAGATGTACCAGAACGTCCAGCCGCATGTCTGGCCGTGGCAGCTCTCCTTCATCGAGGGCTCGCCCTGGCTCGACAAGCGGGTGCGGCACGCTGCCAATCTGTGCATCAACCGTGGGGAACTGAAGGAGGCGCTGAGCGGGCTGATGGCGGAGGCCACGGCAACCTACGAGCCGGGCCATCCCTGGCACGGGAACCCCTCCTTCAAGATCAAATATGACCCGGCGGCGGCCAAGAAGCTGATGACCGAGGCCGGCTTCTCGGCCGCGAAGCCCCTCAAGGTGAAGGTTCAGACCTCCGCCTCCGGCTCCGGCCAGATGATGCCCATTCCGATGAACGAATATGTCCAGCAGGGGCTGAAGGAGTGCTTCTTCGACGTCGAACTCGACGTCATCGAGTGGAACACGCTGTTCACGAACTGGCGCCAGGGCGCGAAGGACGCCTCCGCCCGCGGCGCAAACATCATCAACGTGAGCTACGCGGCCATGGACCCGTTCTTCGGCATGGTGCGGTTCACGTCGACCAAGACGTTTCCGCCGGTCTCCAACAACTGGGGCTATTTCGGCAACGACGAGTTCGACAAGCTGATCGCCGATGCCCGGACCTCGTTCGAGGCCGGGGCGCGTGACGCCGCGCTCGCCAGGCTGCATGCCCGCATCGTCGAGGAGGCGCCGTTTATCTGGGTCGCGCACGACGTGGGTCCGCGCGCCATGTCCACCAAGGTCAAGGGCGTGGTGCAGCCGCAGAGCTGGTTCATCGACATCGCCACGATGTCCCTGGAGTGACGGCCGCGCGTCGTCGTCCCCGGGTGCCTCCCGGGGAGCCCGGGCCGTCTCGGCCCGATCCCTGATGCGGGACGGCCGGGTCGCGCCCGGCCAGAACAGCGGACAGGTTCATGCTCGCCTATCTCGCCCGGCGCGTGGTCTACACGGTCCCGATCCTGCTCGGCGTCTCTCTGGTCTGCTTTGCGCTGGTGCATATCGCGCCGGGCGACCCGCTCGTCTCGGTGCTGCCGCCGGACGCCTCGCTTGAGCTGCAGCGCGCGCTTCGCACGCTCTACGGCTTCGACCGCTCCTATCCGGAGCAGTTCGTGCGCTGGCTGTGGCGCGCGCTGCAGGGCGATCTGGGCACCTCCATCGCGAGCGGCCGTCCGGTGACGCAGGAGGTGCTGAAGGCGGTCGGCTACACGCTCCGGCTGGCGCTGCTGGCCACCGCGATCGGCTTCTTCTTCGGCGCGCTGTTCGGCTTCGTGGCTGGCTACTTCCGGGATTCCGCGGTCGACAAGCTGGCCTCGGCCATCTCGGTGCTCGGGGTCAGCGTGCCGCATTACTGGCTGGGCATGGTGCTGGTGATCATCTTCTCGGCCATTCTCGGCTGGCTGCCGCCGACCGGCGCCGGGGACGAGGGGGGTCCCTGGCAGTTCTTTCGCCACATGATCCTGCCGGCGGTCACCATGTCGGTGATCCCCATGGGGATCGTGGCCCGCACCGTCCGGGCGCTCGTGGCCGACATCCTCCAGCAGGATTTCGTGATCGGGCTCCGGGCCAAGGGCCTCACCGATTACGGCGTGTTCCGGCACGTGGTGAAGAACGCCGCCCCGACTGCGCTGGCCGTCATGGGGCTGCAACTCGGCTATCTGCTCGGCGGCTCGATTCTGATCGAGACGGTGTTCTCGTGGCCCGGAACGGGTTTCCTGCTGAACGCGGCGATCTTCCAGCGCGATCTGCCCCTGCTGCAGGGGACGATCCTGGTGCTGGCGCTGTTTTTCGTGATCCTGAACCTGCTGGTCGACGTGGTGCAGACCGCGCTCGATCCCCGCATCCAGAGGGCCTGACATGGCGGCTTTCGCCGAACAGGCGGTCGCGGAGCCGCCCCCCGCCCAGACGGTGGGCTACTGGGCGGGCGTGTGGCGGCGGCTGCGCCGCGACCCGGTGGCGATCGGGGCCGGGATCGTGATCCTGCTCCTGATCCTGATGGCCGTCTTCGCGCCCTATGTCGCGCCGGCGGACCCGCTGCGCGCCTCGACCCTCCGGCGGCTCCGGCCGATCGGCTCGCCGGGCTTCCCGCTGGGTTCCGACGAGCTCGGGCGGGACATGCTGTCCCGGCTCATCTTCGGCGCCCGGCTGTCGCTGTTCATGGGCATCACGCCGGTGATCCTCGCCTTCTTCATCGGCTCGGGCATCGGCATCCTGGCCGGCTATGTCGGGGGCCGCACGAACACGCTGATCATGCGAACCATCGACGTGTTCTACGCCTTTCCGTCGGTGCTGCTGGCGGTGGCGCTGTCCGGCGCGCTGGGGGCCGGGCTCGGCAACGCGCTGGTGTCGCTGACCGTCGTGTTCGTGCCGCAGATCGCCCGGGTGGCGGAAGCCGTGACCACGCAGGTGCGCGGGCGCGATTACGTGGAGGCGGCCCGGGCCTCCGGCGCTGGCGGCCTCACCATCGTGTGGGTGCACGTGCTCGGCAACGTGCTCGGCCCGATCTTCGTCTACGCCACGAGCCTGATCTCGGTTTCCATGATCCTCGCCTCCGGTCTCTCCTTTCTGGGGCTCGGCACCCGCCCGCCCGACCCGGAATGGGGCCTCATGCTGAACACCCTGCGGACCGCCATCTATGTCCAACCGTGGCTGGCCGCCCTGCCCGGGGTGATGATCTTCATCACCTCCATCGCCTTCAATCTTCTGGCCGACGGGCTGCGCTCGGCGATGGACGTGAAGCAATGAGCGCCCAGGCTCTCGACCGTGGCGGACCGGCGCAGCCGCTGCTCAGCGTGCGCGGCCTGCTGAAGCACTTCCCGATCCGCAACGGCCTGCTGGGCGGGGTTACGGCCCAGGTCAGGGCGGTGGACGGAGTCGATTTCGAGGTCCTCAAGGGGGAAACCCTCGGCGTCGTGGGTGAATCCGGCTGCGGCAAGTCCACCACCGCCCGCCTGCTCCTGCATCTCATCGAGCCCACGGCCGGCGAGGTGATCTTCGACGGCGAGCGGGTCGGCTCGCCGGCGCTCGGCCTGACCTCGTTTCGGCGCCAGTGCCAGATGGTCTTTCAGGACAGCTATTCGTCGCTGAACCCCCGGCTGACCGTGGAGACGTCGGTGGCCTTCGGGCCCAAGGTGCACGGGGTGCCGCACCGGGAGGCGGTGGCGCGCGCGCGCGACCTGCTGGCCCGGGTCGGGCTCGAACCCGGGCGCTTCGCGGGCCGCTATCCGCACGAGCTCTCGGGCGGCCAGCGCCAGCGCGTCAACATCGCCCGCGCCCTCGCGGTGCAGCCGCGGCTCATCATCCTGGACGAGGCCGTCTCCGCCCTCGACAAGTCGGTCGAGGCCCAGGTGCTGAATCTGCTGCTCGACCTGAAGCAGGAATTCGGGCTCACCTACGTCTTCATCAGCCACGATCTCAACGTGGTGCGCTTCATCTCGGACCGGGTGATGGTGATGTATCTCGGCCGGGTGGCCGAGCTTGGCGCCTCCGCGGAAGTGTTTGAGCGGGCGCGGCACCCCTACACGGCCGCTCTTCTGTCCTCCATGCCGTCGCTCGACCCGGACCGCCGCACAGAGGAGGCGCCGCTGGCGGGCGATCCGCCGAACCCGATCGACCCGCCGCCCGGCTGCCGGTTCCACACCCGCTGCGCCTTCGCCGAGCCGATCTGCTCGGCCACTGAGCCGCCGCTGGCCGCCGCAGGCGCCCATCACGAGGCCGCCTGCCTGATGGTGCAGCCGGGGTCGGGCCATTCACGCGCCCCGAGGGCTGCCGCGTGAGCCGAGTGGCCGCTCTGCGCCCGCCCGCCGCGACCCCAGAGGAGCTCGCATGACCGCCCCGGCCGTCGCGATCGAAAACCTGCGCGTCACCTTCGGCGGCGTTGTCCGCGCCGTGGACGGGGTGGACCTGACGGTGGGCCGGGGGGAGGTCGTCGCCCTGATCGGCGAATCCGGCTCCGGCAAGAGCGTCACGCTCCGCTCCCTGTTGCGGCTGCACCCGGCCCGGCAATCGCGCGTCGAGGGCACCATCCGGGTGGACGGCCGCGACGTCACGGCCATGGGCGCCCGGGAGCTGGCGGATTTCCGCGGCGACACGGCGGCCATGATCTTCCAGGAGCCGCTGCTCGCGCTCGACCCGGTCTACACGGTTGGCCAGCAGATCGAGGAGACGATCCGCCGGCACGAGAAGACCAGCCGCGCGGCGGCCCGGGCCCGGGCCCTGGAGCTGTTCCAGCGCGTCCGCATCCCCTCCCCCGAGCGGCGCCTCGACAGCTATCCCCACGAAATGTCGGGCGGCATGCGCCAGCGGGCGATGATCGCGCTGGCGCTCGCCTGCCGGCCCAAGGTGCTGCTCGCGGACGAGCCGACCACCGCGCTGGACGCCACCGTTCAGATCCAGATCCTGCTCTTGCTGCGCGAGCTGCAGCGAGACCTGGGCCTCTCCATCATCTTCGTGACGCACGACATCGGGGCGGCCGTCGAAGTCGCCGACCGGATCGCCGTCATGTATGCCGGCCGCATCGTCGAGGAAGGGTCCGCGCGCGACCTGATCCGTGATCCCCGCCACCCCTACACGATCGGCCTCCTGAAGAGCCGGGCGCACGGGGCGCTCGCCAAGGGCCAGCGGCTCGACGCCATTCCGGGATCGCCGCCGGACGTCACGCGGTTGCCGCCCGGCTGCGCCTTCGCACCGCGCTGCGCGCTCGCGATCGAGCCGTGTCGGGCCGCGCCGCCGGCGG
>NZ_JAQGKF010000129.1 GCF_028290205.1 Enterovirga sp.
CTCTTCCGATCTCGCGGCGGATCGCATCTTCCAGCGAGGCGAGTTCGCGCTCGATCTCGGCCGGCTGCAGCGGCGGCTGGAGGGAGGCGAGCTGCGAGCGCAGCGCAGCCCGGGCACGACCGTAGACGGCCTCCCGCTGAGCCTGATCGGGCTCCGCCAACCCGTCCAGGGCTCGTGCCAGAAGGGGATAGTAATCCGCCATCGATGGGTCGCCGGGACTCGCCTGCCTGTTAGTTCTCGAACGGATTTTGAACCAAGATCGTATCCCGCCGTTCGGGCGAGGTCGACAGCAACGTGACCGGTGCGCCGATCAGTTCCTCGATGCGGCGGACATACTTCACCGCCGCGGCCGGCAATTCGGCCCAGGACCTTGCCCCGGCCGTGGTGTCGCGCCAGCCCTCGACCTCTTCCCAGACGGGCTCGACCCGGGCCTGGGCGGCCTGGCAGGCCGGCAGGTAATCGATCGTCTGGCCGTCCAGCCGGTAGGCCGTGCAGACGCGCAGGTGCTCGAACCCATCCAGCACATCGAGCTTGGTGAGCGCGATGCCGTCGATGCCGCAGGTCTTGACCATCTGGCGGACCAGCACCGCGTCGAACCAGCCGCAGCGCCGCTTGCGGCCCGTGACGACGCCGAATTCGCGGCCCTTGGCGCCGATCAGCTCGCCCGTCTCGTCCGTCAGCTCGGTCGGGAACGGCCCCTCCCCGACCCGGGTCGTGTAGGCCTTGGCGATGCCCAGCACGGTGCCGAGCGCCTTGGGGCCGATGCCGGAACCGGTGGCGGCCTGGGCCGCCACGATGTTGGAGGAGGTCACGAACGGATAGGTGCCGTGGTCGACATCGAGCAGCGCGCCCTGGGCGCCCTCGAACAGGATGCGGCGGCCGGCGCGGCGCTCCGCGTCCAGCAGCGCCCAGACCCGCTCGGCATAGGGCAGGATCTCGGGCGCGATCGCCAGGAGTTCGGCCAAGAGCCCGGCCGGATCGACCTCGTCGATGCCCAGGCCGCGCCGCAGCGCATTGTGGTGCGCGAGAAGGCGCTCGACCTTGCTCTCCAGCACGGCGGCGTCAGCGAGATCGACCACCCGGATGGCGCGCCGGCCGACCTTGTCCTCATAGGCCGGGCCGATGCCGCGCTTGGTGGTGCCGATCTTGAGCCCGGCATTGGCCGTCTCGCGAAAATGATCGAGCTCACGGTGGAGCGGCAGGATCAGGGTCGCGTTGTCGGCGATCCGCAGCGTCTTGGGCGAGACCTCGACGCCCTGGGCCCGGATGGAGGCGATCTCCTGCACCAGGTGCCAGGGATCGACCACCACGCCATTGCCGATCACGGCCAGCTTGCCCGGCCGCACCACGCCCGAGGGCAAGAGCGACAGTTTGAAGGTCACGCCGTCGATGACGAGCGTATGGCCGGCATTGTGCCCGCCCTGGAAACGGACCACCACGTCGGCCTGCTCCGAGAGCCAGTCGACGATCTTGCCCTTGCCCTCGTCACCCCATTGGGCGCCGACAACGACCACGTTCGCCACGAAGTTCACCTCGACCAGAGCCGTCGCCCACGCAAAAAACCCGGCGCAAGGCCGGGCGAACGGGGTCGACACATTGCGGGCCGTCTTCCCCCATTCCGGGGCAGCGGGTCAAGCACGCACCAGCCGCGGTTGAGCGGGTGACCCCGCCGGGATAAGTCGGCTGCAATGACATACCCCGGGAGGATCCTGCGCTGGCTGAACGGCCAAGCCTACCTGCTTCTGGGGCTGACGGCGCTCGCCTGGGGCGGCAACACGGTCGCCGGGCGGCTCGCCGTCGGGCGCGTCTCGCCGATGGCAGTGGTGAGCCTGCGCTGGCTCATCGTCCTCGTGGTGCTGCTCATCCTGACGCGCGCCTCGGTCGGCTCCGAGTGGCGGCGTCTGCTGCCCCGCTGGCGTTTCATCCTCCTGATGGGCGGGCTCGGCTACACGGCGTTCAACGCCATCTTCTACTGGGCCGCCCACCACACGACGGCGATCAACATGGGGGTGGTCCAGGGCGTCACACCCGCCATGGTGATGCTGTTCGCCTTCCTGATCCACCGCACGCCGATCCGCGCCATGCAGGCGATCGGCCTCGCCGTGACGCTGGTCGGGGTGGCCGTGGCGACCAGCCGCGGCGAGATCGACGTGCTGCTGACGCTGGCCTTCAATGTCGGCGACCTCGGCATCGCGCTCGCCTCCGCCCTCTATGCCGGCTACACGGTCGGCCTGCGGGACCGGCCCGCTGCCGCCCCGCTGGCCTTTTTCAGCGCCATGGCGGCCTCGGCCTTCCTGACCTCGCTGCCCCTTCTCGCGGCCGAGGTGGCCCTCGGCACCGTGATCTGGCCCGGCCCGTCCGGCTGGGCCATCATCCTCTACATCGCGCTGATCCCGTCCCTGCTGGCCCAGCTCGGCTACATGCGGGGCGTGGAGCTGATCGGCGGCAGCCGGGCCGGGCTGTTCATGAATCTCGTGCCCATTCTCGGGCCGATCATGGCCGTCCTCCTGCTGGGCGAGAGCTTCGCCCTGTACCACGCCCTGGCGCTGGTGCTGGTGCTGGGCGGGATCTGGCTCGCCGAGCGGGCCGGCGGACGCGCGGCCGCCGCGGCAGGCCCGCCCGAGCGGAGCGGGCCCTGACCCGCCTCAGAAGCTGAGCGGCTTCGCCTGCCGCACGCCCGGGATGCGCTGGATGTCGCCCAGCACCGATTCGGGCAGCGTGCCGTCGATCTCCACCAGGGCGATGGCGGAGCCGCCCGGCTGGTCGCGGCCGAGCGCGAAGGTCGCGATGTTGACCCCCGCATTGCCCAGCGTGGTCGCGAAGCGGCCGATGAAGCCCGGCTTGTCGTCGTTGGACACGTAGATCATCGAGGGCGCGAACTCCGCGTCCACCTTGAGGCCCTTGATGTCGACGATGCGGGGCTTGCCGTCCGCGAACACCGTTCCGGACACGGCGCGCTCGCCCCGCTCTGTCTCCACCGCCACGGTGACCAGCGAATCGTAGTCGCCTTCCGCAGCGCGGGTCATCTCCTCGACGATCACACCGCGCTCCTTGGCGATGGAGGGTGCCGACACGACGTTGATGTCGGCCAGCATCGGCCGGAGCAGGCCGGCAACGGCGGCGCTGGTCAGCGCCTTCGTCTTCATGCTGGCGACCTCGCCCTGATAGGTGATGCGGACGCGTTCGAGCCCGGTCTCGGTGAGCTGCCCGGCAAAGGAGCCGAGCTTCTCGGCCAGGGCGATATAGGGGCGCAGCTTCGGCGCCTCCTCGGCCGTGATGGACGGGAAGTTGACGGCGTTCGAGATGGCGCCCTGGAGCAGGTAATCCGACATCTGCTCGGCCACCTGCAGGGCCACGTTCTCCTGCGCCTCCGTGGTGGCAGCCCCGAGATGCGGCGTGCAGACCACGTGGGGATGGCCGAAGAGCGGGTTCTCCAGTGCCGGCTCGGTCGAGAACACGTCAAAGGCCGCGCCTGCGACATGGCCCGAATCCAGCGCCGCCCGCAGCGCCGCCTCGTCGACGAGCCCACCGCGCGCGCAATTGACGATGCGGACGCCCTTGCGGGTACGGGCGAGCGCGTCGGCCGACAGGATGTTGCGGGTCTTGTCGGTGAGCGGGGTGTGCAGCGTGATCACGTCGGCGCGGGCGAGAAGCGCCTCGAGTTCGACCTTCTCGACGCCGAGATCCAGGGCCCGCTCCGGCGACAGAAACGGGTCGAAGGCGATCACCTTCATGCGCAGCCCGAGCGCCCGGTCGGCCACGATGGCGCCGATATTGCCGCAGCCGATGATGCCCAGCGTCTTGCCCGTGATTTCGACGCCCAGAAAGCGGTTCTTCTCCCACTTGCCGGCCTGGGTGGAGGCATCGGCCGCCGGGATCTCGCGCGCCAGGGCGAGCATCATGGCGACGGCGTGCTCGGCGGTCGTGATGGAATTGCCGAAGGGCGTGTTCATGACGATCACGCCGCGGGCGGTGGCGGCCGGGATGTCGACATTGTCGACCCCGATCCCGGCCCGGCCGATCACCTTGAGGGCGCCAGCCGCGGCCAGGATCTTGGCCGTGACCTTGGTGGCCGACCGGATCGCGAGCCCGTCGTAGCGGCCGATGACGGCAGCCAGCCGGTCCTTGTCCTTGCCGAGATCGGGCTGGAAATCCACCTCCACCCCGCGGTCGCGGAAGATCTGCACGGCGGCGGGCGAGAGGGCGTCGGAGATGAGGACGCGGGGTGCGGACATCGGTCAGACCTTCAAAGGGGCACGGGCCTGCGCCGCCGGGCGAGCGGTCACGGCACGGCGGGACAAGGGGCTGGGGCCCGCCTCAATGGGCGGTGAAGTCGCCCCGCAGCATCGCGTCGAC
>NZ_JAQGKF010000141.1 GCF_028290205.1 Enterovirga sp.
ACCAGCCAGGACGGCGCTGTCATGCCACCTCGAACGTCGCCTCGACCTCGACCGAAGCGCCGAGCGGCAGGCCCGCCACGCCGATCGTCGAGCGGGCATGGCGGCCCGCCTCACCAAGCACCTCGACCATCAGGTCGGAGGCGCCGTTCATGACCGTGGCCTGGCCGGTGAAATCAGGCGCGCTGGCGATGAAGCCGCCCAGCCGGATGCAGCGGCGGGCGAGATCCAGGTCGCCGATGGCGGCCCTGAGCTGGGCCAGCACGTTGACGGCGCAGAGCCGAGCCGCCGCATGGGCCGTCTCGGCCGACACGTCCGCGCCGACCTTGCCGAGATGCTCCGGCGCGATGCGGCCGTCCGGCCCGAGGCAAATCTGGCCCGAGATGGTGACCGTCGCGCCCGACCTCACAAAGGGAACGTAATTGGCCACCGGCGTCGCCGGCCGCGGCAACACGATTCCGAGCTCCTGGAGCCGCTTTTCGACCTGACCCACGCCTGAACCTCCGATTCGTCCCGTTCTCACCGATGCGGCCCGCACGGGCAAGCGCGCGGGAGGGCAGGGCTGGCCCCAGGGACCTGTCCCCCGCCGTGCGGCCCCGACAGGTGCCGCGTGTGCAATGGGCGGCGCGGCGGGTTGACACCCCGGGGAGCGGTCACCATAACGCCGCCTCCCGGCTGCCTCGGCAGCGGGACGGTCTCGTGCGAGCGTGACCTTGGGGGAATGTCCCGAGCGGCAAAGGGGGCGGACTGTAAATCCGCTGGCTTAGCCTTCGTAGGTTCGAGTCCTACTTCCCCCACCACGCCCCGCCGACCCCGCGGGTGTAGCTCAATGGTAGAGCAACAGCCTTCCAAGCTGATGACGAGGGTTCGATTCCCTTCACCCGCTCCAGTTCTCTCGAATCGATAGCCTAGCGCGATTCCGCACGCCGGCCGGATTGTTTGGAATCCGGTTCACGTCGTGCGCGTTCAGCCATGCCGTTCGAGGCAGGGCCAGCCGTGGCTGGCCGACTCCGGGGGCGTGGCCCTCTCAGGGAGCGCCGCGCGCCTAGCGGCCCCGTGCAGCGCCCCTCACCGGGAGCGCCCCCCCCCCAAATCACGCCGCCGGGCCGCGGATGATGCCTCTTCGGGCGAGGTCGGCGACGCGGTCCCGGTCCCATCCGAGCGCATCCACGAGCACCTGCTCGCTGTGCTGGCCGAGGGCCGGCGGGTAGCCGGCGGGGGGCTCTTCGGCGCCGCGGAGCTTGATCGGGTTTCCGGCCACGCGGAGCCGCTCGCCGTTCGGGCCGTCGAGGGTCGCCACCATTCCGCGGTGCAGCACCTGGGGATCGCTCAGGCTCTGTTCCAGCGTGTTGACGATGGCGGCCGGGATTTCGGCGGCCAGAAGGCGGTCCAGCCAGTCCGCAGCGGCCCGGCCCTGGAACGCCTGTTCCAGGATGGGCCAGAGCTCCTGGCGGTTGCGGTAGCGCGCCTCGTTGGTCAGGAAGCGAGCGTCCTGGGGCAGGTCGGGCAGGGCGAGCACGTCGCAGAGCTGCCGCCACATCTTCTCGGTGTTGGCCGTGATCACGACGTCGGCGCCGTCGCCGCAGGTGAAGGCCCGGTAGGTCGGGATCGAATCGTGGCCGCGACCCTGACGGCCCGGCACCTGGCCGGAGGCGAGGTGGTAGGCCGCCTGGTAGCTCAGCATCGCGACCTGGCAATCCAGCATGGCGACGTCAACGAAACGGCCCTTGCCGGTGCTCCGGCTCTCCTCCACGGCGGCCAGGATGCCGATCACGCCGTACATGCCGGCGGCCAGGTCCCCAACCGGCAGGCCGGACCGGACCGGCGGTCCATCGGTCTCGCCCGTCAGGCTCATGCCGCCGGACATCGCCTGCACGATCATGTCGTAGGCCGGCCGGTCGCGATAAGGTCCGTCCTGACCGAAGCCGCTGATCGAGCACCAGACCAGCGACGGCTTTTCGGCCGCCAGCGAATCGTAATCGAGCCCGAGCCGGCTCAAGACGCCCGGCCGGAAATTCTCGACCACCACATCGCAGGCCAGCGCGAGTTCGCGCACGATCTGCTGCCCTTCGGGGTGCTTGAGATCGGCCACGAGGCTGAGCTTGTTGCGGTTGCTGGCGAGGTAATAGGCGCTTTCGCGGCCGACGAAATGCGGCGGCAGCCGCCGGGTCATGTCGCCCTCCGGTGATTCCACCTTGATCACCTCTGCGCCGAGGTCGCCCAGGATCTGGGTGGCGTAGGGCCCGGCCAGGAACTGGGTCAGATCAAGGACCCTGAGGCGCGCAAGGGGACCGCGTCCGGCGTCCGGTGCTGCTGGCGTCATTGTCGTTTCCGCGCTGCTAGGTTTTTGGAACAGGCGACGGTTCAGCTCCCAGCGTCTCCGACAAGGCCTGGGCCTTCGTCGTGACGAGCTGACCGAGGCGCTCGAGGTCGACCGGGCTGACCCGGATCTCCGGCACGGTGATGCCGAGGCTGCCGAGAACCTGACCTTCGGCCCGGAACACGGGCGCGCTGATGCCGACCGCGCCGGCGATCTTCTGGCCCCGCGACACCGCGAAGCCGCGCCGGCGGATCTCCTCGAGCTCCCGCTCCAGCGCGGCCCGCTCCGGCACCGGCTCGCCGGAGGCGGGAGACACGGACTCCTTGGCCCGGATCAGTTCCACCTCGGCGGCGGGCAGAAAGGCGAGAAACGATCGGCTGCTCGCACCCCAGAGGGCGGACAACGGGACGTTCATCGGCAGCTGGTAGCGCAGCAGCCGGCTCGAATCGGCCCGCTCGGCGAAGATCATCTGGCGCGAGACAGGCAGGTACAGGCTGAGCACGCAGGTCTCGTCGCAGGCTTCGACGACTTCGCGCAGGAAACGGCGCGCATTGGTGCAAACGTCGTCCCGGTTCTGCACCTGGGCCGCGATGCGGTAGAATTCCGCTCCGATCCGATAGGTCGAGCGGGCCTTGTCATGGGCGATCATGCCCTCGGCCGCCAGGAGCTCGAGCAGCCGGTGGCAGGTGCTCGGCGCCAATGACAGCGCCTCGCTGAGGTCGCGGATGGTGGTTTCCTGGTTCTGAGCCATGAAGCTCAGCAGCCGCACCACCCGGACCACGGTTCCCGATGGCGTCGCCGTGGTGGCGTCGGAACGTTCGCTCATCTTGTCTCCGGCCCCGTCGCCGAGCTTTCCGATCCGGGCGGGGTCATCGAGGGCAGGCGATGCGGGATCGCCCATGTCCCTGTGTAACGCCGACGACGGCTGCACGTGGACCCGAGCGCTCGGGCCCTGTGCGGAACTTCGCACCCGGTGCGGCCCCAAGGGGCCGCGGCAAGCCCGTCACCGCGTGAAAATGTGGATCGAGCAGGCGCCATGGTCGAACCCGGAGATGCCGCCGCCGGTGGCATGCGTCAGTCCGACCCGGGCATTGGCGACCTGGTGCGCGCCGGATTCGCCACGCAGCTGGCGCACCACCTCGACGGCCTGGGCGACGCCGGTGGCGCCGACGGGATGGCCGCGCGACAGGAGCCCGCCGCTCGGATTGACCACGATGTTGCCGCCGAGCGAGGTCGCGCCGCTGGCCAGCAGCTCGTAGGCGCGGCCGCGTTCGCAGAACCCGAACGCCTCGTAATACATCAGTTCCGCGATGGTGAAGGCGTCGTGGATCTCGGCCACGTCGATGTCCTCGGCTCCGAGCCCCGCCATCTCGTAGGCGAGCTCCGCGCCGCGCGCCGTCAGCTCGGCCCAGGTCATGTCGCGGAAGCCGTTGGTGTAGATGCCGGATGTCACTTCGGACGCCGCCAGGCGCACGGCCGCGTCCGGCTTGTAGCGGCGCATCGCCTCGGCGCTCGCCAGCACCACGGCCGCGGCGCCGTCGCCCGTCGGGCAGCAATGCCAGAGCGTGAACGGGTCGGCGACGGGGCGCGAATTCAGCACCTCCTCGCGCGTGACCCGCTTGCGGATCTGGGCGTTGGGGTTGAGGGCGCCGTGATCGTGCGCCTTCACGGACACGTCCGCCAGTTGCTCACGGGTGAGCCCGTATTCGTGCATGTAGCGTTGCGCCCGCATGGCGTAGACGGCCGGCATCACCATGCCCTGGCGGACCTCCCAATCCTCGGTTTCGAGCGGGAGGGTGCCGCCGCCGAACTTGGTCAGCTTCTCGGCCCCGACCACCAGCACGATGTCGTGCGAGCCGCTGGCGATCTCGAGCCAGCCCTGCCGCAAGGCGGACGATCCGGACGAGCAAGCGTTCTCGACATTGATGATCGGGATGCCGGTCAGACCGAGCGGCTTCATAATCCTCTGTCCGGACAGCATGCCGCCGAGCGCGCTGCCGCAGAACACGGCTTCGACGGACTTCGCCGAAACGCCGGCATCGCCCAAAGCCTGCTTCACGGCGGGCCAGGCGAGGTCAGACAGGGTCCGCTCGGGAAACTTACCGAACGGAATCATCCCCGTTCCGACAACAAAGACGTCCCTCATCAGAGCTGCTCCTCCTGGGAGATCGCGAAGGTGACGAGGGGAGCCCCGTCGGGGGCGGTCCTGCCGTGGCCGGAGACGAACCGGACCGAAGCTCCGGAGCGCAGTTCCCCCGCCGGGCCCTCGAGATGGGCGAGCACCCGCACGCCCTCTCGCAGATCGACATAGCCGAGAGCGTAAGGAACCGGCCAACCGGCCGGCGCCTGATGGACGACCGAATAGGCGTAGAGAACACCGTCGCTGCTCAGTTCAGCCGACACAATGTCTTCGGACAGGCATTCCGAGCAGATCAGCGCGCACGGGAAGCTGAAGGCCCGGCACGACAGGCACTGGCCGCCCTGCAGGCCGGAACTTGTTTCCTCCATCTCCGGAGGCGTGCGCTCCTGCGCGGTTGCAGCCACCATCACGATCAGCTCCTCAGGTCGACCCGCCCGCGGAAAGGGCCGGCTCCGGCCGGGCCTGGTTCGGCCGGGAAGACGCCCCGGTCGTCCGGCAAGCCCGATCACGAGATCCAGGCGTTCCGTTCAGCGGAAATGCCTTCCATGACGGTTACATCCGAGCCCGCGCCGGCGCAAGATACGGCATGGCAGTTGCGTCCCCGGAGGCGATCCGATATTTTGCCGGAAATACGTTCCGCTCAACGGAATGCTGAATTGGGAGGGATCGTTCGCGTGTTCCCGTTTCACTACCATCGACCGACTGCGTGGCCGGACGCCATCCAGTTGCTGTCCAGGCCGGGCGCCGTCGCCAAGATGGGCGGTTGCGATGTCCTGACGAAGTATCGGCGCGGCCAGATCAGGCCGGAATCGGTGGTCGCCCTGCACCTCCTGCCGGCCGTCGGCGAGCTCAGGACCTCTCCCGCGGGCGTGCAGATCGGGGCCGGCGTCAGCCTGCGCCAGCTGGTCGCCGCCCCGTCCTTTCGCGAGCTGTGGCCCGAGATCGCGGCTGTGGCCGCGCAGGTTGCCTCGCCCGCCATCCGGTCAGCCGCGACCGCCGTGGGAAACGTCGCCCAGGGCTGGGAGGTGAGCGACCTCGTGCCCGTGTTTCAGGTCTGCGGCGCCGAGCTCGACGTTGTCGGCCCCGGCGGTGAGCGCAGCCTGACGGTGGACGATTATGCGCGCCAGCCCGGAACGGGCGCTCTGAACCCGGGCGAGATCATCGCCCGCCTCCGTCTGCCCGCCCGGCAGCAGGGCTTCCGGATCGCCTACCAGCGCTTCGCCCTGCGGGACGGGTTCGATCTTCCGCTCGTTTCCGTCGCGGTCGGGGCCGTGGTGACGGCGCAGGGTTTCGCGGACGTGCGCGTCGCGGCCGTTGGCGGACAGGACATGCCGTCCCGGTGTGAAGCTGCGGAAGCCGCGCTGGCGGGTGGCGGCGACGCGGCGTCCCTGGCGCAGGCCGCATCCGCATTGGCGGCATGGGCGAAGCCGCCGTCAGACTTCCGCGCCTCCGGCGAGTACCGGCGCCACCTTCTCGGGGTGCTGCTGTCGCGCGCGCTCGGGACATTGAGGGCTCAGTGATGGATGCACGGACACAGAAGCCCGCTCGGCAGGTGGTCGAGCTCGAGGTCGACGGCGAGACGATCGAAGCCACGATCGCGCCGCACCGTCTCCTGGTCGACGTTCTTCGGGACGCCTGCGGGCGCACCAGCGTCAAGGAAGGCTGCGAATCCGCGAGCTGCGGGGCCTGCACGGTGCTCGTCGACGATGTGCCGCGCCTCGCCTGCATCACGCCCGCCGCCGACGTGATCGGCAGCAAGATCCGGACGGCGGAAAGCCTGCGCAGTTCGGATGGGCGCCTGCACGCCTTGCAGGAGGCCTTCATCCATCACCACGCCGTTCAGTGCGGCTTCTGCACCCCGGGAATGCTCATGGCCGGCTTGGCTCTGCTCGAGGAGAACTCCAGGCCGACCGAGCAGGAGGTTCGGGACGCCATCGCCGGCAACCTGTGCCGGTGCACCGGCTATGTGCGGATCGTCCGGGCAATCCTTGCCGCCGCCCAGACCCTGGGCGCCCGGCCCGAGCGGCGCCTGCCGGAGATGGCGTCGTGAGCGGCCCCTTGAACGTCATCGGACGGTCGCCGCAACAGGTCGACGCGCTCGAGAAGGTGCTCGGACGCGCAACCTTCGCGGCCGACATCTCGCTTCCCCGGATGCTGCACGGCGCCGTGGCCCGGTCGCCGCTGGCGCACGCGACGATCCGCAACATCGATCTGAGCGCGGCCCTCCGGGTGAAGGGTGTGCGGGCGGTGGTGTGCGGCCGCGACGTGCCCTACCGCTACAATCTTCCCCTGCGCGATCAGCCGTTCCTGGCCATCGACCGCGTCCGCTATGTGGGCGAGCCGGTCGCCGCGGTCGCGGCCGAGGACCTCGACGCCGCGCGCGAAGCCGCCAGCCTGATCAGGGTCGAGTACGAGGAGCTCCCGGCCGTTCTCGATCCGGCCCAGGCCATGCTCTCCGGCGCGCCGCTGCTCCACCCGGAGTTCAACAAGTACTGGCGCGACGAGAAGCTGTTCGACCCCATCCCGAACAGCAACGTTCTCAGTCACTTCAAGCTGCGGAAGGGCGACGTCGAGGCCGGCTTCGCCGAGGCCGACGAGATCTTCGAGGGAACCTATACGAGCCAGGCGTTCAATCACGGCGCCATCGAGCCGCACGCGGTCGTCGCCCAGGTCGAGCTCGCCGGCCAGATGACGTTGTGGTCGTGCCAGCAATCGCCCTGGTTCGCGGCGGACGACCTCGCCATCGCGCTCGGCTGGCCGGTGCACCGCATCCGGGTGGTGACGCCGTTCATCGGTGGCGGCTTCGGCGCCAAGCACGGCCTCAAGGCCGAGCCGCCGGCGGTGGCGCTCGCGCTCAAGACCGGAGGCCGGCCGGTGAAGCTGGTCATGTCCCGCGAGGAGGTGTTCACGGCGCTCGGCGTGCGGGGCGCCGTCACCGTGAAGCTGCGGACCGGCGTGAAGCGGGACGGCCGCCTCGTGGCCCGCACCGCCGAGGTGATCTGGGACACCGGCGCCTATGCCGATGTCGGCCCGCTGCTGTGCCGCAACGGCAGCTATTCCTCGACCGGTCCTTACCGGATCCCGAACCAGTCCATCGACGGCTATTGCGTCTACACCAACAAGGTCGTGACCAGCGCCTTCCGCAGCTACGGCACGATGGAGATGTCCTTCGCCTACGAATCTCACATGGATGAGATTGCGCGGGGCCTTCAGATGGATCCTGTGCAGATCCGTCGCCAGAACCTGCTCCAGGACGGCGACGAGACGGCGACCGGCGAAACGCCGAAGGCCGTCGGCCTCGTCCCGACCCTGACCGCCTGCGCGTCGGCGATGGAATGGGACAAGCCGAAGGCGCCGGGCCGCGGCCGGGCCATCGTCTCGACCGCGAAGTCGAGCGTCGCGCCCTCTGGATCGAGCTCCTTCATCCAGATGAACGACGACGGCACGCTGAACGTGATGTGCAGCACCACGGAGATGGGCCAGGGCTCGCGGACCGTGATGACCCAGCTCGCCGCGGAAGCGGCGGGCGCCCGCTTCGAGGACGTGCACCTGATCGCGAGCGACACGGCGGTGACGCCGCCGGATCGCTCCACCTCGTCGAGCCGCTCCACCTTCAACATGGGCAACGCCATCGTTCGGGCGGCCGGCGACGCGCGCGAGCAGATCCTCGACAAGGCTTCGGAACTGCTCGAGGAGCCCCGCGAGAACCTCGACGTCCGGGACAGCGCCGTCTTTGTCCGCAAGGACTCGAACCGGTTCTGCTCCTTCGCCCAGCTCGCCGGGGTCCGGCCGGGAAGCAATTTCGGCCCGATCGTCGGCCGGGGCTCGTTTGTTCCCGCCGACACCACCGCCTTCAACGTCAAGACGGGGGAGGGCCGTCGCATCACGGCCTTCTGGCTCTACAGCTGTCAGGGCGTCGAACTGGAGGTCGACCCGGATACGGGCAAGATCACCCTGCACCGCGTGGTCTCGGCCCATGACACGGGCCGCACCCTCAACCCTGTGGCGTGTGAGGGGCAGATCGAAGGCGGCGCCGCCATTGGCTGCAGCACGGCGCTGTTCGAAGACCTCGTGCTCGACCGCGACGGCAAGGTCCTCAATCCCAACTTCCTCGATTACCGGATGGCGACCAGCTGCGACATCCCGCCGATCGAGTCCATTCTGATCGAGGTTCCCCACCCGGAGGGGCCCTACGGGGCGAAGGGCATCGGCGAGGGTCCGACGACCGGCATCGCGGCCGCCATCGCCAACGCCGTGGAAGACGCGATCGGCGTTCGCATCACCGACCTTCCGATCACGCCCGAGAAGATCCTGCGCGCACTCGGCAAGCTGCCGCCTGCCACGCCGTAACGAAAACCAGCGACCTCGAACAAGGCGCTCACTGGAGGGAAGCACGATGGTAGGCTCGATTGCCGACAAGACGACCTTTGCCCCGCGCCGCCGGGCGGTGCCGAGGCTCGGATCCCCGCTTGCGGCGCTGCTCGCCGGCATGCTGCTGGCCTGCCCCGGAGCGCAGGCCCAGATCTCCAACGACACCGTGAAGGTCGGTGTTCTCACCGATCACAGCGGCTTCCTGGCCGGCATCTCGGGCAAGGGCTCGGTCCTGGCCGCCCGCATGGCCGTCGAGGACTTCGGCAAGACGGTGCTCGGCAAGCCGATCGAGGTGATTGAGGCCGACCACCAGAACAAGCCCGACATCGCCTCGGGCATCGCGAACCGCTGGATCGACCTCGAAGGGGTCGACATGGTCACGGATCTGACCAACTCGTCGGTGGCCCTCGCCGTGCAGTCCGCCGCCAAGGCCAAGAACAAGATCGCGATCACGTCAGGCGCGGGCACCACCGAGCTGACCGGAAAGCAATGTTCCCCAACGGGCTTCCACTGGGCCTGGGACACCTACGCAACCGCCACCGGCACGGGCAAGGCCGTGATGGCCCAGGGCGCTGACACCTGGTTCTTCATCACGGCCGATTACGCCTTCGGCCACGCCAGCGAGCGCGACCTGACGAAGCTCGTCAAGGAGCGCGGCGGCAAGGTGGTGGGCTCCGTCAAGCACCCCACCGGGACGCAGGATTTCGCGTCCTTCCTGCTCCAGGCCCAGGCCTCGAAGGCCAAGGTCATCGCGCTCGCCAATGGCGGGGCCGATACCAGCAACTCCGTGAAGCAGGCGCGGGAATTCGGGATCACCCAGGGCGGCCAGCGCCTGATGGGGCTCGTCATCTTCATCAGCGACGTGCACGCGATGGGGCTCGACAATGCCGAGGGCCTGCTGCTCGTGACCGGGTTCTACTGGGACCGGACGGAGGAGACGCGGGCGTGGTCGAAGCGCTTCATGGAGCGGATGAACGGCGCTGCCCCGACGATGGTCCAGGCGGGCGTGTACTCGTCGACGATGCACTATCTCAAGGCCGTTCAGGCGGCCGGCACGGACGACACCGATAAGGTGGTGGCCAAGATGCGGGAGCTGCCCGTCAACGACTTCTTCGCCACCAACGGCAAGGTGCGCGAGGACGGCCGGATGGTGCACGACATGTATCTGGTCGAGGTCAAGGGCCAGAAGGACTCGAAGCATCCCTGGGACTACTACAAGGTTCTCAGCACGATCCCGGGCGACGATGCCTTCCAGGCGCTCAGCGAGAGCGAGTGTCCCCTGGTCCGCAAGTAGAACACAACCGGCTGCGGGCGCATCACCTCGGCCGCGCAGGTCTCCGGCAGATCTGCGCGGCCCCCCCGCGGTCACAACGGCGAAGCTTAGGAACACGGAATGGATCTCGGACTTTCAGGCTGCAGAGCGCTCGTCACAGGCGCCAGCAAGGGGCTCGGCAAGGCCTGCGCCAAAGCCCTGACCGATGAGGGCGCGCGCGTCTTCATCTGCGCGCGCGATCCGGAGGGGATCGAACGGGCGGCCAAAGAGGTGGGAGCGGCGGGCTGGGCCTCGGCTGACGTCTCGTCCGATACCGCCGTCTCGGAACTGGTCAGGGATGCCGTCGCCCAGCTCGGCGGCCTCGACATCCTGATCACCAATGCGGGCGGTCCGCCGACGGGCTTCTTCGAGAACGCCACCGATGCGGACTGGGACATCGGCTACCAGCTCACTCTGATGAGCGCCGTGCGGCTGATCCGGGCGTCCCTGCCGGCCCTCAAGGCGTCCGGCCGCGGCCGGATCATCAATCTCACCGGCTTCGGCGTGAAGGAGCCGCCGTCGGATCTGAGCGTCTCCGACTCCGTGCGGGCGGCTGTCAGCGTGATGGCCAAGACCGTCGCCAACGACATGGCGCCGTTCGGGATCACCGTGAACAACGTCGCCCCGGGTCCGATCCGGACCGATCGGCTCGTGGAGCTGTTTACCCACCGGGCCGCGGCGGCCGGCATCACTCTGGAGGAGCAGTTCAGCCGCTTCGCCGCAACGGTTCCGGTGCGGCGGGTCGGCGAGCCGGAAGAGGTCGCCGGATTGTGCACCTATCTGTGCTCGCTCCAGGCCGCCTACATCACCGGCCAGTCGATCGTGATCGACGGCGGCATCAACCGCTCGATCTGATCCGCACCCGGGCCGCCGGGCTGCTCGGACGCTCCCCCGAGTAGCCCCGCATCCCCCGGCCGGCGGGCCGCTTGCCTTTCTGGATGGCCGCGGCCCGTCTCCAGCCCTGCGAGGAGGCCCGCCATGCCCGCGTCCGTGCTCCACCACGTCCGCACCGGGACCGGCCCCTGGGCCGTGCTGCTGCACCCGATCGGGCTCGACCTGACTTTTTGGCGGGCGACCGCCGACGCCCTGGCGAGCTCACGATCGGTGGTGGCTGTGGACCTCCCGGGGCACGGCCTTTCACCCGCGGCACAGGCCGGCGCGACCGTGGCGGATTACGCCGACGACGTGGCCCGCCTGCTGCGGGCCATCGGGGTCGAGAGGGCCGAGGTGGTCGGCCTCTCCTTTGGCGGCATGATCGCCCAGGAACTCGCCCTCCGGCACCCGGACCTCGTCTCCTGCCTCGTCCCCTGCGGCTGTCCGAGCCGCTTCGCCGATGACATCCGGCCCAACATTGCCGAGCGAGGTGCGGCGGCCGAGCGCGGCGGGATGGCGGCCGTTCTCGAGCCGACGCTGGCGCGCTGGTTCACGCCGGACTTCCTCGCCGCCGGTGAGGCGGAGCCGGTCCGGCGCCGGCTGCTGTCGGACGATGTCGGCGGTTGGGCGCATGGCTGGCGGGCCATCGCCGGCCTCGACACCCATTCCCGACTGGCTGGGTTGCGCGTGCCCGCGATCTGCATCGCCGGAGCGCGCGACGAGGCCGTGCCGCCGCGGCTGGTCGAGGAGATGGCCGCCGCCATTCCGGGCGCTGAGTTCCGGGTCGTGCCGGGGGCGCCGCACATGATGCATGTCGAGGGGCGGGACGCCTTCCTGTCCGTTCTGCTGCCGGCGCTGCAGGAGCCTCGCTGACGCGAGCGGGACGTCGCGTCGGGGCGATCCGCCTCAGGCCCCCGGGCCGAGCAGGGAGGCGGCCTCCACCATGAGGTGATGGCGCAGCGCCGCCACCGCGCCGTGGCGGTCGCGGGCCCGGATGGCCGCCACCACGGCGGCATGCTGGGGGACGGAGGGATGGTCCGGGGAGGGCGGTTCCGGCCCGCGCTCGCCGAGCACGCCCCAGTTCAGCTCCCTTCGGGCCGCTCTGAGCGTCTCATCCAGGGCGACCAGCAGGGCATTGCCGCAGGCGGCCGCGATGGCCGCATGGAGGCGGGAATCGGCCGCGTCGTAGCCGGCCCAATCGGCTGCGCCGCGGACGGCCGCCGCCTCGTGCTCGATGGCTGCGAGCGAGAGGCGCGTGGCATGCAGGGCCGCGAGTCCCGCCAATTCCGGCTCGAGCAGCAGCCGGGCCTGCACCAGATCGCGCGGGGAGGCGATGTCGCCGAGCGGCGTCCTGGGCAGCCGCTCCTCCGAAGCGATCCGCTCCACACCCTGCCGAGCCGGCGGGCGCTCGTCCGCCAGGTCCGCCGGACCCAAGCGCAAAAAGGTGCCGCGCCCGACGTGGCGCACGAGCCGACCTTGCGACTCGACCGTCGCCAGAGCCTTGCGCAGCTCCGCCCGCGACAGGTTGAGCCGCTCCGCCAGGTCACGCTCGGCCGGGAGACGCCCTGCCGGACCGGACGGCCGACCGGCCAACCATTCCTCGAGCCTTTGCAGCGAGTCCGTCACCGAATGGTTGTGATCCAGAACCAAAGCGAACTCAAATGGTCGAGCCCGGCGGCTGTTGGTTCGGCGCAGCCGGCCACGCGGGCGCGGACCGTGGCCGACTCGGCCGGCTCAGGTCTTTGGGGCCAGGCGGAGGATGCGCGACCCGCCGCGGTCGCGCTCGGTCAGCAGGTAGACGGCGCCGTCCGGGCCGACCTGGACGTCACGCACCCGTGCCCCGACCGGGATGCGCTCCTCGCCGGCCACCCGGCCGTCCCGCATGGTCAGCACCACCAGACCCTGGGTGCCGAGCCCGCCGACCAGGAAAGCGTCGCGCCAAGCTGGGAACAGGTCGGCGTCATAAAGCGCCATGCCGGAGGGGGCGATCACCGGATCCCAGTAATAGACCGGCTGCTCCGTGCCGGCCCGTTGCGTCACCCCCGCCCCAATCGGCGCGCCCGAATAGTCCAGCCCATAGGTGACCTCCGGCCAGCCGTAGTTCCGCCCCGCCTCGGGCCGGTTGAGTTCGTCGCCGCCGCGCGGCCCGTGCTCCACGATCCACAGCCGTCCGGCCCGGTCCAGGGCGGCCGATTGGGTGTTGCGGTGGCCGTAGGACCAGATCGACGGCAACGCGCCTGAGCGGCCGACAAACGGGTTGTCAGGCGGAACCGACCCGTCCGGCCGGATGCGGAACACCTTGCCGAGGCCGCTCCCGAGATCCTGCGCCTGGATCCGCGGTTCGGGGTCCGACCGCTCGCCGACCGTGACAAAGAGCGAGCCGTCCGGTGCCGGCACGATTCGCGAGCCGAAATGGAGCTGGTTCGACCAGGACGGCTCCTGGCGGAAGATGACGGTCGCGTCCTCGAGCGACCCAAACCCACCCGTCTCGGCCAGGCGCGCACGGAGCACGGAGGTGCCGCTGCCGTGGCCCCGCGGCTCGCTGAAGCTCAGGAAGAGTGTCCGGTCCTGCGCGAAGCCGGGACTGAGCGCGACGTCGAGCAGGCCGCCTTGGCCTCCCGACATCACCGCCGGAACACCGCGCAGCGGCGGACCCGGCCGGCCGTCCAGCCCGACAATGCGCAGCGCGCCGGCCTTCTCGGTCACCATGATCCGCCGGTCGGGCAGGAACGCGAACCCCCAGGCGTTTCCGAGCCCCTCCGTGACGGTGGTCACGTCGACCTGAGTCGGCCCGGCCGGCCTCTCGGCCCGGGTCTGGTCCGGGAATGCGGGGCGCTGGCCAGGCGCGTTGGCGGGCCTCGTCTCGGCCGGCACCGCAAGCGCCGACAGGGGGGCCGCGAACACAGCCGCAGAGAGAACGAGGACAGCGATGGGGCGCATGACGACCAGCGGTTGGGTGCGTGCGCACGACAACACCGCCGTCACCGGCCGGTTCAGCTGATCGTCTGGGTGTGGCGGGTTGGGTAGGCCCCCCGCCGAGGGCTTGGTGCGGCCAAGAGGACTCGAACCTCCACCCCTCTCGGGACTAGCACCTCAAGCTAGCGCGTCTACCAGTTCCGCCATGGCCGCGTCCCGCGTCGGTCACCCGTCGCGAGGACGGCCGTCGTCTAACAGATCGAAATCGGGGTCACAAGGCCGCAGCACGGCTTCGGGGCCCGAAGGGTGTCGGAAAGGAGACGGTGGCCGACATCTTCAGCCTTCGGACGAGCATCCGGCCGCCCGCCGCTTGATTCCCCGGCGCTGCGCCGGGCAGGGTTTTGGGATCGGAGGGTGGGATGGTGAGATGGGTATGCTGATCCGTGGATCCCTGCTGGCGGCGGCGGCGCTGGCCCTCTCGGGCTGCGCCATCTCGCCGCTGACGACGGACCACCCGTACCCGACCTACGGCAACCCGGTGAACCCGACTCCGGTGCCGGGCTACCGCGTCGTGTGCCGATCGGCTCCCGAAATCGGCTACCCGCTGTTCCACAATTTCACGACCGCCTGCCGGCAGGTGATCGTGCCCGGCTCCGAGCAGGTCGTGGTGCGGGTTCGCGGCTGAAGGGCAGGCCAGACAGGGCCGCGAGGCAGCGGTCGATCAGCACGGCCTGAGTCGGCAGGATTCGCCGGCGGGCCTCGTCCGGCGTGAACCAGGCGGCGCGGTCCACCTCCGGGTAGGTGGCCAGCCGGCCGGAGCCCGGCGGCCACTCGACCGTGAAGGTGTTGCTACGGAGATCAGCCGGATCGAGGTCGCCCTGGAAGGCAAAGGCGGTGACCAGCTTGCCTCCCGCCTGAACGATGTCGCCGAGCGCGAGCGCACCATCGGGGCCCGGCGCCGGAAACCCCGTTTCCTCCGCGAACTCCCGGCGGGCCGCCGCGAGCGGAAACTCGTCCGGCCCGTACTCACCCTTGGGAATCGACCAGCTGCCGAGGTCGCGGCGGGCCCAGAACGGCCCTCCGGGATGGACCAGCAGGAATTCCGGGGATCCGTCCGGCCGGTGCCGGTAGAGCAGCAGGCCGGCGCTCCGCTTCGGCATGTCGGGGCTCCCCGAGACGGGCAGGCGGGCGGACGGCGCGGCCTACGCTCACGGCGGCCCAAAGAAAAAGCCCGCTCTCACGAGCGGGCTTCGCAGACCCGGCCATTCGGCCAGGCTAATATCAGTCGATGACCTCGATGGTCGCGACTTCACGGCCCTTCATGCCCTGGGTCACGCCCATCTGAACCTTCTGACCTTCCTGGAGGTCGGGGAGGCGCGCGCGTTCCAGCGCCGAGCGGTGGACGAACACGTCACGGCCGCCGTCGTCGGGAGCGATGAAGCCGAAGCCCTTGGCCGGGTTGTACCACTTCACGGTGCCGGTGAGATCCTCGACCGGGCCGGTCGGGGCCGCCGCCGGGTAGGGCGCGCGCCGGGGAGCGCCGCCGAAGCCGCCGCCGGCACCGCCGCCGCGATCGCCGTAACCACCGCC
>NZ_JAQGKF010000245.1 GCF_028290205.1 Enterovirga sp.
GCTTCGGCGAGACGGGCTGCCATCGGCGTGCCCATCATTCCGAGCCCCACGAATCCGATCGTCTCGGCCATTCCGCGTCTCCACCCGTGTTGTTTGACCTTGTCCTGCACGGGCCCGTGCCGTGCGGCAAGGTTTTCGCGCGCAGTGGGAGTGTTGCCAACGCGGGGCGGCCCGAGTGACGGGCCGGTGTGCGGCGCCCGGGCCCAGGCCGGCGGGCGCACGCGATCAGCGGCCGGGGCTCGCCGGGACGTAGCCCCGCCGCTCGATCTCGGCGCGGACCAGCTTCTTCGTCACCTTGCCGTAGCCGGAGCGCGGCAGTTCCTCCAGGAACACCACCCGGCGCGGCAGCTTGTAGCGGGCGACCTTGGGTGCGAGCCAGGCGAGGAGTTCCTCCTCCTCCAGCGCTGCGCCGGGCTTCAGCACGCAGGCCGCGATGCCGACCTCGCCCCAGGTCTCGTCCGGCACGCCCACGATGGCGACCTCGGCCACCGCCGGATGCGTCAGCACCTTCTCCTCGGTCTCGCGCGGATACACGTTGGAGCCGCCGGAGATGTACATGTCCGAGGCGCGGCCGGTGATGAACAGGAAGCCCTCCCGGTCCATGTGGCCGAGATCGCCGGTGCGGAACCAGCCGTTCCGGAACGCTGCCGCGTTGGCGTCGGGGTTGTTGTAATAGCCGGCGAAGACCGCGAGGCCGCAGACGCAGATCTCGCCAGTCTCCCCGGGGGCGGCCTCACGGCCCGTCTCGTCCTGGATCTGCACCTGCATGCCGGTGCGCTCGTATCCGCAGGTGCCGATCTTCACGTCCGGCCCGTCCTGCGGCTCGTGCAGCTCGGGCGGCAGCACCGTGATGTTGCCGGTGACCTCGCCGAGGCCGAAATACTGGACCAGCACGCGCCCGAGCTTGGCTAGCGCGCGCTTCTGGTCCTCCCGGTACATCGGCGCGCCGGCATAGATGACGTGCCGCAGGGAGGAATGGTCGTGCCGGTCCACGGCCGGGTGCTCGACCAGCATCTTCACGATGGTCGGCACCGTGAACATGTTGGTGATGCGCCATTGCGCGACCAGCCGCCAGGCCTCGTCGACGTCGAAGCGCTCGCCCGGCAGCAGCACCGTCTTGGCGCCGCGCGCCACCTGGGCGAGCTGATGGATGCCCGCCCCGTGCGAGAGCGGCGCCACCACCAGCGAGGCATCCCGGTGCGTGGTGCCCGGCATCAGGTCGCAAAGGTGGTTTGTGGCCACAAAGGCCATCTGGCCGTGCGTCAGCACGGCCGCCTTGGGCCGGCCGGTGGTGCCCGAGGTGAAGAAGAACCAGCAGGGATCGTCGTGCAGCACATCGGCCGTGGGCGCGGCCGCGCCGGCATGGGCGGCAACCAGCCCGTCGTAATCCTCGCCGAAGCCGGAGGGGCCGATCGACACGGCGAACCGGATGGAGGGCGCGGCCGCCCGGGCCGCGGCGGCGTGGTCCGGGAACTCGCTCCCGCAGATCATCGCGGATGCGCCGCTGGCGGCGGCCAGAAAGGCGACCTCGTCGGGCGTCTGGCGGAAATTGGTCGGCACCCACACGGGGCCGAGCCGGAAGCACACAAACATCGACTCGAACATCTGGTTCGAGTTCCGGGCCTGGACGAGCACCCGGTCGCCCTTGACGACGCCGCGCGCGACCAGCGCCGCCGCCATGGCATCGACGCGCCGGTCGAGCTCGGCCCAGGTCCAGCTCCGCTCGCCCCAGACGAGCCCGATCTCCTCCGCGTGGCGCCGGGCCGATTGCCGCAGGAAATGGGCCAGGTTCATGACCCGGCGGCTGGTCGGCGCGATGCCGCCTCTCGGCGCCCCGTCCGTCATCGGGTCACAGAAACGCGGTGGAGATCGACGGCACCGCCGCGATCACGATGAGGCCCCCGAGCAGCGCGATGAGGTAGGGCCAGATGGCCCCGATCGCGTCGTCCGGCGACACGTTGCCGATCCGGCAGGCAAGGTAGAAGCCAACCCCGATGGGCGGCGTCATCAGTCCGATATTCATCGCCGTGACGACCACCATGGAATAGTGGATGTCGTTGATGCCGAGCTTCTTGGCGATCGGGAACATGAGCGGCGCCATCAGGACGATCGCCGGCAGCCCCTCCAGGATGCAGCCGAGCAGCAGGAACACCACGATGGTCAGCGCCAGGAAGGTGAAGCGGCCGCCGGGCAGTTCCGTCATGAACCCGGCAATGCTCTGGGCGACGCCGGCCTGCGTGATGGCCCAGGCCATGGCCAGTGCGGTGCCGAGGATGAGCAGAATGGCGCCCGTCAGCGCGGCCGTGTCGACGCACATGCGGTAGAACGTGCGCCAGCCAATGCCGCCATAGAGAACGGCCCCGATGAACAGGGCGTAGACCACTGCGATGGTGGACACTTCGGTGGCGGTCGCAACCCCGCCCGCGACCGTGGACCGGATCAGGAACGGGAGAACCAGCGCCGGCGCGGCCACCAGCAGCGTGCGGCCGATCAGGGCCATGGGCGCCCGGCGCACGCCGCGCATGTCCTCGTGGCGGCCCTTCCAGCGGGCCAGGATGGCCAGCGAGGCGAGCAGCACCATGGCGACCACGAAGCCGCTCGTGAACAGCCCCGCGATGGAAACGCCGGCCGCCGCGCCGAGCACGATGAGCACGATGGAGGGCGGCACCGTGTCGGCCATGGCCGCCCCGGTCGCGAGCAGCGCGATCATTTCGCGCGGGGAATGCCCGCGCCGCTTCATCTCCGGAAACAGCGCCGGCGCGACCGTGGCCATGTCGGACACCTTGGACCCCGAGATGCCCGACACGATGAAGAGCGAGCCGAGCAGCACGTAGGACATGCCGGCCCGGACGTGGCCGAGGAGGGAGGCGAGGAAATCGACGATCGCCTTGCCCATCCCGGTCGCGTCGAGGATGCAGCCGAGCAGCACGAAGATCGGCACCGAGAGCAGGATCAGGCCCGACATGCCCTCGTCCATGCGGCCGATCATGACAAAGATCGGAACCTGCGTGGCGAAGCCCAGATAGGTCAGGGTTCCGAGCCCGAAGCAGAAGGCGATCGGCACGCCAGCCACGAGGCACACGGCCACGAACACGACCAGGAACAGGATAAGCTTGCTGTTTCCGGCGGCCATCAGGCTGGGCGACAGGAACCAGAGCGCGAGCGCCACGGCAGCGAGCAGCAGTGTCGCAAGCACCAGGTCTCGGGCCGAGGCCGTCCGGAGCGCGTAGCGGAGCACGACCGCCAGCATCACGGTCATGCCGAACGGGATGGCGGCGGTCCGGTAGGTGTTCGGGATGTTCAGCGCCGGTGAGGTGATGAACCATTCCTCGAAGGCGTAGTCGAAGGCCGGGTAGATCAGCGTCACCAGGAAGGCTGCCACCGCGAGCGGCGCAAAGGCGTCGATGAAGCGCTGCAGCGGCGCAGGAAACATGCGCAAAAACAGCGTCAGCCTGAGATGCTCGTTGCGGTCCAGCGCCAGCGCCGACCCGATCATGGCGAGCCACAGGAAGGAGAGGGACGCGACCTCGTCGATCCACACGACCGGCAGCGAGAACACGTAGCGGGAGGTGACGCCAGCCAGCAGCAGCAGCACGATGGTGACCAGCAGCGCTGCGCCTACCGCCTCCAACGGCCGGAGCCAGGCGGATCCGGGACGTGCCTCCTCCACCTCCGCCACAAGAGGCGCGGGGCTCGCGAGAGTGGTGGCCGACGAGGTCATGCTCGGGAACCCGGAGAGGGATCAGTGCCGCGGAGACGTCGCGATCCGCGACAGGTAGCGTCCATATTCGTTCTTCAGAGTTCCGGCGATGGCCAGGAGATCGTCCGTTGTGATGAAGCCCTGGCGCCAGGCCACCTCCTCCGGGCAGGCGATCTTGAGCCCTTGGCGGTGCTCGATCGCCCGCACGAAAGCGCTGGCCTCGTGCATGGCTTCCACCGTGCCGGTGTCGAGCCAGGCGGTGCCGCGGGGCAGGATCTCCACCTTCAGCCGCCGCCGCTCGAGGTAGTGGGCGTTGACCGAGGTGATCTCGAGCTCGCCGCGCGCGGAGGGCTGCACTGACTTGGCGATCTCCACGGCCTCCTCGTCGTAGAAATAGAGCCCGGTCACCGCGAGGTTGCTTTTGGGTTCGGCCGGCTTCTCCTCAATGGAGAGGGCGCGGGCCTCCGCGTCGACCTCGACCACGCCGAAGTCGCGCGCGTCGGCGACCGGATAGGCAAAGACCAGGGCGCCCTCCCGCAGGGCGGCCGCCCGCTCGAGCTGGCCGGTGAGGCCGGCCCCGTAGAACACGTTGTCACCGAGGGCGAGGGCGCATTTCTGGCCGTCCAGGAAGCGCTCCCCGATGAGCAGCGCCTGGGCCAGGCCCTTCGGCTCCGGCTGCTCGGCATATTCGAAGCGGATGCCCCATTGCCGGCCGGAGCCCAGCAGGGCGCGGAACAGCGGCAGGTGGGCGGGCGTCGAGATGATCAGGATCTCCCGGATGCCGGCCAGCATCAGGGTCGAGATAGGGTAGTAGATCAGCGGCTTGTCGAAGATCGGCAGGAGCTGCTTCGAGATCGCCCAGGTGATCGGGTAGAGGCGGCTGCCGAGCCCGCCCGCCAGGATGATGCCCTTCACCTTCGCCCCGTTCTGTCGCGTACCGGGGCGGGGTCTAGGCCGGCCGGCCGGGCCTGTCCATGGAGATGCGTCGCGCCCGCGCGACTCTGCCGCGAGTTGAAACCGTTGCCGAACGCGCCGGGGGAGGGGCGGGGCGGTTTGCGGATCGGGGCTGGACCCGGTAGAGCGCGCCGGCTCCGGCCCCCTTGCACCTGGAACCCGATGAGCGGTCGCATCCTCCTCCTCAAGCCTCGCCGCTTCGGCGACGAGCGCGGCTGGTTCATGGAGACCTGGAGCCGGCGCGCCGCGGCCGCGCAGGGCATCGGAGTGGATTTCGTCCAGGACAACCACTCTCTCTCGCGCCCGGTCGGAACGTTGCGGGGGCTGCATTTCCAGCTGCCGCCGCGCGCGCAGGCGAAGCTCGTCCGTTGCGTCAGGGGCCGCATCCTGGACGTGGCCGTGGACGTGAGGCGCGGCTCGCCGACCTTCGGCCGGTGGCTGTCCGCCGAACTCTCGGCCGAGAACGGCTGGCAGCTCTTTATTCCGGTCGGCTTCGCGCACGGCTTCGTCACGCTCGAACCCGACACGGAGGTGGCCTACAAGGTCAGCGACGACTACGCGCCCGAGCTCGACGCCGGCATCCGCTGGGACTCGGCTGGGATCATCTGGCCGCTGCCGCCATCGGGACCCGTCCTGTCCGCAAAGGATATCGCCCTGCCGCCGCTCGCGAGCTTCGACACGCCGTTCCCGTTCGAGGGCGATCCGCTTCCCGAGCATCTGGGCTGACGGGGGATCGCATGCTGTCCCGCATCCTCGTCACGGGCGGCGCTGGCTTCATCGGCTCCGCGCTGATCCGTCATCTCGTGACGGAGAGCCCCTATCGGGTGCTCAATCTCGACAAGCTGACCTATGCCGGCTCGCTCTCCTCGCTGGAGGCGGTGGCGGAGGATCCGCGCTACGGCTTCATCCAGGCCGACATCTGCGACGAGGCCGCCCTGGCGGCAGTGTTTGCGGCGTTCGACCCGGACGTGGTCGTGCATCTTGCGGCCGAGAGCCATGTGGACCGCTCGATCGACGGCCCGGACGCCTTCATCGAGACCAACGTGGTCGGCACCTACCGGCTCCTTCGCGCGGCCGCCCGGCACTGGTCGGGCCTCGACCCCGAGCGGCGCGGGCAGTTCCGCTTCCACCACGTCTCGACCGACGAGGTGTTCGGCTCGCTCGGTCCGGAGGGGCTGTTCAGCGAGACGACACCCTATGACCCGCGCTCGCCCTATTCAGCCTCCAAGGCCGGGTCGGACCACCTGGTGCGGGCCTGGCACCACACCTACGGGCTGCCCACCCTCGTCACCAACTGCTCCAACAATTACGGCCCGTTCCACTTTCCCGAGAAGCTGATCCCGCTGGTCATCCTGAAGGCGCTCGCGGGCGAGCCGCTGCCCGTCTACGGGACCGGCGAGAACGTGCGCGACTGGCTGTTCGTGGAGGACCACGTGCGGGCGATCCGCCGCGTCTTCGAGGCAGGCCGTCCGGGCGAGACCTACAATGTCGGCGGCAACGCCGAGCGCACCAACCTCGAGGTCGTCCGCACTATCTGCTCGGTGCTGGACGAGCTGCGGCCGCGGCCGGACGGCCGCCCACATGACGAGGCCATCACCTTCGTGGCCGACCGTCCTGGCCACGACCTGCGCTATGCGATCGACGCCTCCAAATTGCGGGCCGAGCTCGGCTGGGCGCCGCAGGAGACGTTCGAGACGGGGCTACGCCGCACCGTGGAATGGTTTCTCGCCAGCGAGCCCTGGTGGCGGGCCATCCAGAGCCGCGGCTATGGCGGCGAGCGGCTCGGGCTGACGCCCGGCGCCGACGCGGCTAGGCCGGAGGAGCCGCCTTCGCAACCCTGACCGGGATGGCCTTGGCGGCGGGCGTCTTCGCCTGCTCGTCATAGTGCCAGAGCGGCAGCAGCACGTTCAGCTCCGGGTAATAGCCGGCGCAATTGCCCTCCGGGATGTCGTATTTCACGACCCGGAGCCCCTTCACCTCCCGGGCGAATTCGTCTCGCGCGTCGGTCGCCACATCGACCTCGGCGCCATCCTCGAGGCCGAGCCGGGCGATGTCGTTGGCGCTCATGAACAGGATCATGCGGGTGCCGTCGATGCCCCGAAAGCGGTCGTCATAGCCGTAGATCGTGGTGTTGAACTGGTCGTTGGACCGCAGCGTGATCAGGTCCAGCACGTCGCGCCGGTCGGTCGCCGTGTCGGGATCGGCCTCGAGGCCGGCCGGAACGGTGAAGTTGGCCCGGCCGGTCTCGGTCTCCCAGACCCGGTCGCGCGCCGGCAGCGGCTTGACGATGCCGCCGGGCTCGAACAGCCGCGCGTTGAAATCCCTGAACGTATCCGGGTAGGTCGCCTCGATCGCGTCCCGCACCCTGCTGTAATCGCCGACCCACGCGTCCCAGGGGACGCGCGGGTTCGGCGGCAGGGTCGCCTTGGCGAGTTCCGCCACGATCCAGGGTTCCGAGCGCACGTCCGGGCTGACCGGGGTCGCGACGCCTCGCGAGCCGTGGAAGCAGGAGGTCGAATCCTCCATCGACACCGCCTGCGGCCCGGTCGCCTGGTGGTCGATCTCGATGCGGCCGAGACAGGGCAGGATGTAGCTGATCTCGCCGTGCACGAGATGCGAGCGGTTGAGCTTGGTCGAGATCTGCACCGTGAGGCGGAGCTTGCGCCAGGCCTCCTCCATGCGGACCGTGTCCGGAACGGCCCTGATGAAGTTGCCGCCGAGCGACACGAAGGCCGTGACCTTGCCGGCGATGACGGCTTCGCAGGTCTCGACCGTGTTCAGGCCCTTCTCCCGGGGCGGCTCGAAGCCGTAGAGTTCGGCCAGCCGGTCGAGCGGCACGAGTTCGGGCTTTTCCGAGATGCCGACCGTGCGCTGCCCCTGCACGTTGGAATGGCCCCGCACCGGGCAGATACCGGCCCCGGGCCGGCCGAGATTGCCGCGCAGCAGCAGCAGGTTGACCAGCATGTTCACGGTTTCGACGCCCTTGCGGTGCTGCGTCAGCCCCATGCCGTAGATGCCGATCACGTTGCGGGCCTCGCCATAGACCCTGGCGGCCGCCTCCAGCGCCTCGCGCTTGAGCCCGGACCGCCCCTCGACGGCGCTCCAATCGTGGCCGTCGCAGAACGTCGCGAATTCGGCGAAGCCGTGGGTGTGTTTGGCGATGAAATCGAGGTCGAGCAGACGCGGCCGGCCGGCCGCCTCCGCCTCCCGGTCGGCCGCCAGCAGGGCCTTGCAGATCCCGGTCAGGGCCGCGAGGTCCCCGCCGGCCTTGACCTGATGGTACTGGGTCGAAATCTCCGTCGAGCTGCCGGTCAGCATCTGCAGCGGGTTCTGGGGATTGGTGAAGCGTTCGAGGCCCCGCTCCCGCAGGGGGTTGAACGTGATGATCGGGACGTCCCGCTGACGGGCCTCCTGAAGCTGGTGCAGCATGCGGGGCGCGTTCGACCCCACGTTCTGGCCGAAGAACATGATCAGGTCGGTGGTCTCGAAATCGTCGAGCAGCACTGTCCCGACCGAGACGCCGATGGATTGCGGCAGGGCGACCGAGGTCGATTCGTGGCACATGTTCGAGGAATCGGGCAGGTTGTTGTGCCCGTAGAGCCGCGCGAACAGCGCCCACATGTAGGACGTCTCGAGCGACGCCCGACCGGAGGCGTAGAACACGGCCGATCGGGGCGCGATCGCCTGCAGCTCGCGTCCGATCTCCGCCATCGCCTCGCTCCAGGCGACCGGGACGTAGCGGTCCCTCTGCGGGTCGTAGCGCATCGGCTCGGTCAGGCGGCCGACCTGTTCCAGGTCGTGATCCGGCCAGGCCAGCAGCTCCGTGACGGAATGCTTCTCGAAGAACTCGGCCGTGTTGCGCTTGGCCGTCTGTTCCCAGATCGTCGCCTTGGCGCCGTTCTCGCAGAATTCGAACGGGTGCGGCTTGGCCGGCTTGGCCCAGGCGCAGGACACGCACATGAAGCCGTCCGGCTTGTTCTGCTTGGTCAGCATCGCGGTGCCGGAGACCGGGATGTGCTCGCGTGCCAGATAGGTCGCGAGCGACTTTGCCGAACCCCAGCCGCCCGCAGGTCCGGTATAGGTCTCGATCTTGGGGTCGGACATCGCGTGCATCCGCAGCAAGAGCAGGGCGAACGTCGGCTGCGGGGCTGCGTTCCGCCGCCTCCGGGTCGCAGGCCGGCTAGACCACGGCGCCCTTGGCCCTGAGCGTCTCGTCGACCCAGGACCGGTCGAGCGTGCCGTCCCGGATGGCCGCCAGCATGGCGGCTTCGCGGGCCATCTGGGCGCGGCCGAGTTCGGCCAGGGCCTTGGCCTCGTGCCGCGGGATCGCCAGCACGCCGTCGAGGTCGCCGATCACCACGTCGCCCGGCACCACAATCTGGCCCGCGACGGCGATCGGCACGTTGATCTCGCCCGGTCCGTCCTTGTAGGGGCCGCGCGGGGTCACGCCCCGGGCGTAGACGCCGAGGCTCGACCGGGAGAGCGCATCCAGGTCGCGGATGGCGCCGTCGATCACGAAACCGGCCGCGCCGCGCGCCTCCGCGAGGCTCGCCAGGATCTCGCCCACGACCGCGCCCACGGTGTCCCCGCCGCCGTCCACGACGATGACGTCTCCCGGCCCGGCCATGTCGACGGCCTTGTGGATGACCAGGTTGTCGCCGGGCCGCGTCCTCACCGTCAGGGCCATGCCGATCATCGCCGTGCCGTCGTGGAAGGGCCGCAGGGTCCCGCCAGCCGCGAACAGGCGGCCCATGTTGTCGCTGAGCACCGAGGTCGGAATGCCGCGCAGGGCCTCGACCAGGGCAGGGTCGAGCGCAGGCGCTCGGGGCTCGATGCGGAAACCGATGGGCATGGCGATCCTCCTTTGGCGGGAGGCTACGTGAGGCGGCATGGCGGCGTCCAATGCCTTGCGGCAGGCCGCCCGATCGGGTTTGGCTCGGGCGCCGCCAGCAGAGGCGCGGGGAAGATGTGATGCAGGCCGAGGACCAACTCACCATCGCTTTCGCCCATCAGGCCTACCGGCTGAAGGAGGCGTTCGACGCCCGCTCCAGCGGCATGGCGTCATTTCAGGTCGGCTCGCGGGAGGAACTCGCGGCGCGGATCGGCGAGGCGGATGTGCTCGTCGTGTCCGGCCTCTGGGACAACCGGCTTCTGGATCTCGCCCCCCGACTCCGGCTGATCCAGTCGGTCAGCGCGGGCACGAACCAATACGACGCGGAGGCGATCCGGGCGCGGGGCATCCGGCTCGCGAGCGCCCAGGGCGTGAACGCCCGGGCCGTCGCCCAGCACGCGATGGCCCTGATCCTGGCTCTGGCCCGCCGCCTGCCCGAAGCCTTTGGGAACCAGGCGCGGCGGCATTGGCGGCCGATGCAGGGAGACCTCTCGCTGCGGGAGGACGAGGTCACCGGCAAGACGCTGCTGGTGGTCGGCCTCGGCGGCATCGGCGGCCGCCTGGCGCGCCTCGGCAAGGCTTTCGAGATGCGGGTGATCGGCACGCGGCGCGACCCCGCCGCCGGCCCCAACGGAGCCGACCAGGTGGCCGGGATGGCCGACCTCCACCGCCTTCTGCCGGAGGCCGATTACGTGGTCCTGACCTGCCCGCTCACGGCCGAGACGCAGGGGATCATCGACAGCGCCGCGCTCGCCCGGATGAAGCCCGGGGCGTATCTGGTCAACGTGGCCCGGGGCGCCTGCGTGGTGGAGGCCGACCTTGCCGACGCCCTCCGGTCCGGCCGCATCGCCGGAGCCGCGCTCGACACCGTGTGCGAGGAGCCATTGCCGGCGGGCTCGCCCGTGTGGAACCTGCCGAACACGATCATCACGTCGCATCTCGCCGGCGAGACCCGGCGCTACGAGGCAAACGTGGTCGACATCCTGCTCGACAATCTCGAGCGGCTGAAGAGCGGAGCCGGGAGCCTGCGCAACCAGGTGGTCTGACCACCCCGGTCAGGACAGCGCCGGCGCGGGCTCCAGGAACACCGTGACGCCATCCCGGCGGGCGAGGGCGACGAGCCCGAGGCCGAGCGCCAGGGCCCGGTCCAGGGCGAGGGAGGTCGGAGCCGAGATGGCGACCAGGAGGCCCGCTCCGAAGGCCGCCGCCTTGTCCACCATCTCGAACGAGCAGCGGCTCGTGACCAGCACGAAGCCCGTTGTCGGGTCCGCCCCGGCCCGCAGCAGCGCGCCGACCAGCTTGTCCAGCGCGTTGTGGCGGCCGACATCCTCGCGCAGATGCGTGACGCGGCCCATGCGGTCGGCCCAGGCCGCGGCATGGACGGCGTGCGTCTCCCGGTGCAGCCCCT
>NZ_JAQGKF010000012.1 GCF_028290205.1 Enterovirga sp.
AGGGGCTCGGCCCGGAGGTGGATTACATGGCGCTGCGGCGCCGGGAGGATGCCGCCGCCATGCTGGCGCTGGGCAGCGAGGCGCTGTGGCTCGATCTGCCGGAGGCGCCGCATCGCGGCTACGGCTCTGCCCCGGCGCTGTTCGGTCCTGTCCGGGACGACGACCCCGCCGACCTCGCGGCCGCGCATGCGGCGGGCGCCGCGATCCGGACCCTCCGGCCGGCCCTCCTCCTGGCTCCGCAGGCGGTCGGCGGCCACGTCGATCACATCCAGCTCGTGCGGGCGCTCGCCGCGCTGGAACCCGGCCTGCCCTGCCTGTGGTGGCGGGACGCCCCGTATGCCGCCCGTGACGAGGCACCGGCGGAGCCGTTCGGCGCCTGGATGGCGGCGCTGCCGCAGATCGCCGTCCCGCTCGATGTCGATGCCGCCCGCCGCAAGCGCGAGGCCTGCCGGGCCTATGCGAGCCAGCTCGGCTTCCAGTTTGGTGGCCCGGCGGGGCTGGATGCGCGGCTCGCCGCAGACGGCGGCACGGAACGGCTTCGGCTCGCCGGCCCCCTCCCCGACCCCGCTGCCGCCATCATGGACAACATCTGATGCCGGGCTTTCTCCCCTTCGCGTCCGCGCTCGAACTGCCCGCCTATGTTTGCGACAATTGCGGCTTCTGGCAGCGGCACTTTGCCGAGCCGCCCTCCTGCCCGGTCTGCCTCGATGCCCGGCACGTGCCGCCGCAGCACGCCTGGCGCTTCCGCAGCGATGTCGAGGCCGAGGCCGACTTCCCCTGCCTGTGGGACGAGATCGAGCCCGGGATCTGGCGCTTCTGGAACGATCCCGTGGCCGGGATCGGGCCGTCCGGCTACCTCCTGACGACACCCGACGGAAACATGCTGTTCGAGGGCTGCACCGTGTTCAGCGCTGCCGCGCTCGATCACATGGCCGCCTGTGGCGGCGTGCAGGTGCTGTCCGCCTCGCACCCGCACAGCTACGGGGCGATCTGGCAGGTGCAGGAGCGGTTCGACCCGGACCTCGCGCTGCCGGCGGCCGACCTCGCCTGGTCGGCGGCGTTCCGGGTGTCGTGGCCCTATGACGACCGCCTGGAGCCGCTGCCGGGGCTCGAACTGCACCGCACGGCCGGGCATTTCGACGGCCACGCGGTCCTCTATGATCGTGCGCGCGGCATCCTGTTCTGCGGCGACGCGCTGAAATTCGAGCTCGACCCCGCCGATCCGCGGCGCGCCCTCACCATTTCCACCCACAAGGCCTTTGTGCGGGCCATTCCGCTGACCCCGGCCGAGCTCCGGCGCTACCGCGAGGTCTTCGCCGGGCTGGACTTCGGGCAGACCTGGACGCCCTTTGAACAGGCCGCGAATAGCGGCCGGGCCGAGGCGCTGGCCCTGATCGACACCATGCTGGCAGGGCGGCCGCATGCCGGGCCGGTGCGGCTCGACAGGCTGCGCCGCTAGGTCCGATCGGCCAGGGGGTTCAGCTCCGCCGGCAGGTCGTGCAGGTGGCAGGCGGCGGATTGGTCGGCCACCACCGGCTTCAGGATCGGCTCCTCCACGCGGCAGCGGTCGAACACGAAGGGGCAGCGCGTGTGGAAGCGGCAGCCCGCGGGCGGGTTGATCGGGCTCGGGACATCGCCCGACAGCACGATGCGGGTGCGCGACTTGCCGGGCTCGGGCACCGGCACGGCGGAGAGCAGGGCGTAGGTGTAGGGATGTTTCGGGGCCCCGAAACAGCGCTGGCGCGGGGCCACCTCGACGATCTTGCCGAGATACATGACCGCGACCCGGTGGGTCATGTGCTCGACGATGGCGAGGTCGTGCGAGATGAACAGAAGGGCGAGGCCCAGATCGCGCTGCAGGTCTTGCAGCAGATTGACGATCTGCGCCTTGACCGAGACGTCGAGCGCCGACACCGCCTCGTCGCAGATGATGAGGTCCGGCTCCGCCGCGAGCGCCCGGGCGATGCCGATGCGCTGCCGCTGCCCGCCGGAGAATTCGTGCGGGAAGCGGCCGCCGCGTCGCGCGGCAGCCGCACGGTGTCGAGCAGCTTCGCGACCCGCTCCTCGATCGAGGGCCCCGAGGTCGCGAGGGCGAAATTGCGGATCGGCTCGGCCAGGATGTCCCGGACCCGCATGCGCGGATTGAGCGACGAGAACGGATCCTGGAACACCACCTGCATGCGGCGCCGGAGCGGCCGCAAGGCGCCGGCCGACAGCGCGTCGATGCGCTGGCCGTCCAGCACGACCTGGCCGCCCGTGAGATCAACCAGGCGCAGCACGGCCCGCCCGACCGTGGACTTGCCGCAGCCGGATTCGCCGACCAGCGACAGCGTCTCGCCGCGGTCGACATGGAAGGACACGCCGTCCACCGCCCGCACGAGCGCGCCCTTGCCGCCGTAATGCTTGACGAGGTCGTTGACCTCCAGGAGCGGTCGGGTCACGCGGCCACCGCCTCGATCGCCGCGTAGTGGCAGGCCGCCAGGTGGCTCGGCGCCTTCGGCTCCAGCGCCGGGGCGACTTGCCGGCACAGGTCGGTCACCAGAGGGCAGCGGCCGGCAAAAACGCAGCCCTGGATCCGGCTCTTCAGGCTCGGCACGAGGCCCGGGATCTCGGCCAGCCGCGTGCGCTCGCCGTGCAGGGAGGAGCCGAGCTTCGGCACGGCCCCGATCAGGCCTTGCGTGTAGGGGTGCTTCGGGGCCCGGAACAGCTCCGCGACCGGCGCCTCCTCGACCTTGCGGCCGGCATACATGACCACCACCCGGGCCGCGACCTCGGCCACCACGCCGAGATCGTGCGTGATCAGGATGATGGCGGCGCCGACGCGGCGCTTGAGGTCGCGCATCAGGTCGAGGATCTGGGCCTGGATGGTGACGTCGAGCGCCGTGGTCGGCTCGTCGGCGATCAGAAGCTTCGGCGAGCAGGCCAGCGCCATGGCGATCATCACGCGCTGGCGCATGCCGCCCGAGAGCTGATGCGGATACTGGCGGACGCGCCGGGCCGGCTCCGGGATGCCGACGAGTTGCAGCATCTCGATGCTGCGGGCGGTTGCGGCCGCCTTGTCGAGCCCCTGGTGGAGCCGCACCGTTTCGCCGAGCTGCCGGCCGATCGACAGCACCGGGTTCAGGCTCGTCATCGGCTCCTGGAAGATCATCGAGATCGCGTTGCCGCGGATGCCCCGCATGGCCCGGTCGGAGAGTTCCAGCAGGTCCTGCCCCTCGAACACGATCCGGCCCGCGATCTTCCCGGGCGGCTCGGGAACGAGCCGCAGGATGGAATTCGCGGTGACCGACTTGCCGCAGCCGGATTCGCCGACGATGGCCAGCGTCTCGCCGGCCTCCACCGTGAAGGACACCCCGTCCACGGCGCGATTGATGCCGTCCGGCGTGCGGAAATGCGTCTGCAGGTCCTCGACGGAGAGAAGGGGCATCTAGAGCCGCTTCGCCATGCGAGGGTCGAGCGCATCGCGCAGACCGTCGCCGAGGAGGTTCACGGCCAGCACCGTGATGGACAGGAACACGGCCGGGAAGAACACGATGTAGGGCTTGACCTGCCACAGCGCCCGCCCCTCGGCCATGATGTTGCCCCAGGACGGAATGGTCGGCGGCGTGCCGGCCCCGATGAAGGACAGGATCGCCTCGGTGATCATCGCCGAGGCGCAGATATAGGTCGCCTGCACGGTGAGCGGGGCCAGCGTGTTCGGCAGGATGTGGCGCCAGATGATCATCGGCGTGCGGGTGCCGGCCGCGACGGCGCCGTCGACATAGGGCTGTTCGCGCAAGGACAGCACCACGCCCCGGACCAGGCGCGAGACGCGCGGGATTTCCGCGATGGTGATGGCCAGGATGACGTTGCCGACCGAGCCACGGGTCAGCGCCATGAGGGCGACCGCGAGCAGGATCGGCGGGATCGACATCAGCCCGTCCATGACCCGCATGACGATGCCGTCGAGCAGCCGGACATAGCCCGACACGAGGCCGATCGCGAGGCCGATGGCGGAGGACAGGAGAGCCACCGCGAAGCCGACCACCAGCGACACGCGCGCGCCGTAGAGCACGCGGGAATAGATGTCCCGCCCGAGCATGTCGGAGCCGAACCAGAACTGCTCGCCGGGCGGGCGCGTGCGGCGCGCGGGCGCGAGCGCCGTCGGATCCACCGTGCCGAGAAAGGGCGCGAACACCGCCACGAACAGCATCAGGAGCAGCAGCACCGCACCCATGGAAATGGTCGGGTGGCGCAAGGCGGCGCCCCACAGGCCGCCCCGGCGGCGCACCTCCGGCAGGATGTCGGGCATGGCCGGCGCGGCGGCCGGCTCCCGGGACAGCGCAGCGGGCGAGGGCACGACCGCGGCGCTCAATACCGGATCCTCGGATCCACCAGCGTGTAGACGAGGTCCACGCCGAGATTCACGAGCACGTAGGTGAAGCTGAACAGCAGCACGATGCCCTGGATCACCGGGTAGTCGCGCCGCAGGATGGCATCGATGGTGAGGCGGCCGAGACCCGGGATCACGAACACGCTCTCGGTCACGACCGCGCCGCCGATCAGCAGCGCGATGCCGATGCCGATCACGGTGACGATCGGCACGGCGGCATTCTTGAGCGCGTGCAGAAACAGGATGGCCCGCTGGCCGAGCCCCTTGGCCCGCGCGGTCTTGATGTAATCCTGGGACAGGATCTCCAGCATGGTGGCCCGGGTGATGCGGGCGATCAGTGCGATGTAGACGAGACCCAGCGCGACCGAGGGCAGGATCAGGTGCTGCAGCCAGGGCCAGATGCCGTTGGCGATGGGCGTGTAGCCCTGCACGGGCAGCCAATCGAGCTCAAGCGCGAAGACATAGGCCAGCAGGTAGGCCACCACGAAGACCGGCACGGAAAAGCCGAACACCGCGAAGGCCATCACCAGACGGTCGATCCAGGTCCCGGCCTTCCAGGCGGCCAGCACGCCGAGCGGCACCGCGACAGTGATCGCCAGGACGAGCGTCACCAGCATCAAGGACAGCGTCGGCTCGATCCGCTGGGCGATCAGCGCGGTGACCGGCAGCGAGGTGAAGATCGAGGTGCCGAGATCGCCGTTGAGGATCTGCCACGACCATTCGCCGAAGCGCACCAGGAACGGGCGTTCCAGGCCGAGGCTCTCGCGGATGCGGGCGATGTCGTCCGGTGTCGCCTGGTCGCCCGCGATGATGGCGGCCGGGTCGCCCGGCGCGATGTAGAGCAGGCTGAAGACGAACAGGGCGACGATCGCCATCACCGGCACCGTCGCGAGCACGCGCTGGCCGATGTAGCGGAGCATCTAGGACCTGCCTCCCCTTGGCCGCCCGGCCAGGGGCACGACACCGCGCGGCCGCACCGGGACGGGCCCCGACGCCGCCGTCCGGCCGCTCGGCCGCCCGGCGGCCGCCCCCCTCCGCCGCAGCGGCAGAGGGCGGGATGCTGCCCTCTCGCGCATCAGGCGGTCTTCGACACGCCCCAGAAGAACGGCAACGGGCCTTTGACGATGCCCGAGACGTTCTTGCGCCACGCCTGATAGGACAGGAAGAAGCCGGTCGGCGCATAGACCACGCCCTCGAGCGCGGCGGTGTTGAGCCGGTCCATGGCGGCCTTTTCGCCGGCCAGATCCTTGGCCTCGAACCAGTCTGACACGCCCTTTTCCACCTCGGGCAGGTCGGGCCAGCCGAACCAGGCCTTGTCGCCGTTCGCCCGCACCGCCGTGTAGCTGGACGGATTGATGCAATCGGCGCCGGCATGCCAGGTATGGAACATGTTCCAGCCGCCCTGGGCGGGCGGCGTCTTCACCGCGCGACGCTGGCCCGTGGTGCCCCAATCGGTCGCCACGAAATCCACGTTCATGCCCATCTGCTTCAGCAGATCGGCCGTGATGTCGCCCTGGGACTTGGTGATGGGCTGGTCCTGCGCCACGACGCAGATCACCGGCTCGCCCTTGTAGCCCGCCTCGGCCAGGAGCTTCTTGGCGGCCGCGATGTTGCGCTGCTTCAGCACCTCGCCGCCCGCCTCTGTGTAGATCGGCGTCCCGGGCGTAAAGAAGCCGGGCAGCGGCTTCCACAGCGCGTCGTCGGAGCCGACCAGCGCCCGCATGTAATCTTCCTGGTTCAGCGCCGTCAGCACCGCCCGCCGGATCTTCACGTTGTCGAAGGGCGGATGGAGATGGTTCATCCGGAACGAGCCGATGTTGCCGAGCGGATCGGCGATGTCGACGGCGATGTTGCGGTTGCGCTTGAGCAGGGGCACGAGGTCCGAGATCGGGTTCTCCCACCAATCGACCTCGCCGTTCTGCAGCGCCGCGGACGCGGTGGCCGGGTCGGGCATGATCACCCATTCGATCCGGTCCAGGAGCATGTTCTTGCCGCCCGCCAGCCAGGAGGCCTTCTCCTGGCGCGGCACATAGCCCTCGAACCGCGTGAACACGGCCTTGGCGCCCGGCACCCAGTCCTCGCGCACAAACCGCATGGGGCCGGAGCCGATATACTCCGTCACCTGCTTGAACGGATCGGTCTGGGCGATGCGCTCCGGCATGATGAAGGAGCAGGGCGCGTTGTTCTTGGCCAGCGCCAGCAGCATCTTGGGGAAGGGCCGCGACAGAACCCATTTCCAGCTCCGATCGTCGATCGGCGCGAGTTCCTTCTGGATGGCCGTGATCATGAGGCCCATGGGGTCGCGGGCGGCCCAGCGTTTCAGGCTCTGCACCACGTCCTTGGCCAGAACGGGCGTGTTGTCGTGGAATTTCAGGCCTTCGCGCAGCTTGAAGGTCCAGGTGAGACCGTCGGAGGAGACCTCCTCGCTCTCCACCATCTGGCGCTGCGGCGTCAGGGTCTCGTCGACCCCGTAGAGGGTGTCCCAGACCAGCGCCGCGGCGTTGCGGACGACGTATTGCGTTCCCCAGATCGGGTCGAAATTGGCGAGGTTCGATTGCGGCACGAAGCGCAGCGTCTTGGCCGAGGCGCCCTGCGACAGGGCCGGCATCGGGAAGGCGGCCAGCCCCAGCGCCCCCAGAACAGTGCGGCGGTCGATGGAATGGGCCATGCAGCGCTCCTCGGGTGGGTTCCAACCCGAAGCATGCACCATGCCATGCCGAGAGCAAGATCGCCGATGGTCCAAGACGCCCCGCGCAAGTCCCCGCAGGTCAGGACGGCAGTTCCGGCGACGCCCATGGAAGACGAACCGCGCCCCGCCGGGCCGACAACTTCCGGGTCGACTTCAGGCCCGGCTGGGACGGCGCCTCAGGCGGCCGGGTGCCACCAGCGGCCGGCCAGCACCACGCCCTCGCTGGTCAGGCGCTGCTCGCCCTCCAGATGCTCGCCGGTGACGTCCACATAGTCGAACCGGCCCTGGCGCAGCTTGAGCACCGTGGCGTCGCCGGGCGAGCCGGGTTTCAGCGTGCCGAGCTCCGGCCGCTTGATCGCCATGGCGGCGTTCACCGTGGACGCCGCGATGACGCGATCGAGCGGCATGCCGAGGCACAGGAACTTCGACAGCGTCGTGACCTGGTCGAAGGCCGGCCCCTCGATGCACAGCGTGTGCACGTCGGACGAGATGGTGTCGGGCTCGAAGCCGTTCGCCAGCATGGCTCGCGTGGTCTTGAAGGAGAACGAGCCCTTGCCGTGGCCGATGTCGAACAGGACGCCGCGGCGGCGCGCGTCGAGCACCGCGTCCTTGACCCGGCCCTGGCCGGTGATGGGCGCGTTCGGAAACGGCCGGAAGGCGTGGGTCAGGACGTCGCCCGGCCGCAGCATGGCCAGGACCTCCTCGTAGGACGGCGGCGGGTGGTCGATATGGGCCATCACCGGCATCCCGACCTCTTCGGCCACCTGCAGGGCGATGTTGAGCGGCACCGTGCCGGAGGTGCCCGAGGCGTGCAGCCCGACCCTGACCTTGATGCCGACGATGAGGTCGCGGTTGCGGTCCGCCACCTCCGCGCAATCGATCGGGTTCATCATCAGGAGTTCGCGGCTTTCGCCGACCATGACCCGCTTGTCGAAACCGTAGATGCCGGCATGCGACACGTGCAGGTAGGCCAGGATGCGGACCTGGCTCGGCTCGATGACGTGCTTGCGGAAGCCCATCCAGTTGCCGGGCCCGGCGGAGCCGGTGTCAATGGCGGTGGTGACCCCGCTGGTCCGGCAAAACTCCTCGGCGTCGATGCCGAGCGAGGTGCCGCCCCAGTAGACGTGGGTGTGGAGGTCGATCAGCCCGGGCGTGACCAGGTGGCCGGAGACGTCCCGCACACTGGCCGCTTCGCCGAGATGGCGGCCGATCCGGGCGACCTTGCCGCCCTGAAAGGCGACATCGGCGATCTCGTCGAGCTTCTGCGACGGATCGAGCACGCGACCGCCGGTGAGGATGAGATCGTAGGGCAAGGGATCACCTTTCCGCCCCCGACGATGCGGCTGTCGGGCGCGTCTGTCCAGGGCCGGACGGAATCGCCCGGCGGCGGCGGCCCACCGAAAGGCAAAGGCTAGCGGGCCGCGATGCTGCCTGCCCCCCTCGCCCCCCTTACTCCGCGAGGGCCCGCATCTCGCGGATGAGGTCGCTTTTGCCTTCGAAGCCGATGCCCGGGAGGTCCGGCATGGTGATGGTGCCGTCCTCCACCGCGACGCCGTCCGGGAAGCCGCCATAGGGCTGGAACAGGTCCGGATAGCTCTCATTGCCGCCGAGGCCGAGGCCGGCCGCGATGTTGAGCGACATCTGGTGGCCGCCATGCGGGATGCAGCGTTCGGGCGACCATCCGGCCACCCGCAACACGTCCAGCGTGCGCAAGTATTCGCAGAGGCCGTAGGAGAGCGCGCAGTCGAATTGCAGCCAGTCGCGGTCCGGCCGCATGCCGCCGTAGCGCAGGAGGTTGCGGGCATCCTGATGCGAAAACAGGTTCTCGCCCGTGGCCATCGGGCCCGGATAGAACTCGGCCAGCGCCGCCTGCAGCCCGTAATCGAGCGGGTCGCCGGCCTCCTCGTACCAGAACAGCGGATAGTCGCGCAGCATCTTGGCGTAGCCAATGGCGGTTTCGAGATCGAAGCGGCCGTTGGCGTCGACGGCGAGCTGCCCGTCGCCCTCGATTTCTTCCAGAACCGCCTCGATGCGGCGCCGGTCTTCGTCGAGCGACGCGCCGCCGATCTTCATCTTCACCACCGTGTAGCCGCGGCGCAGATAGCCCCGCATCTCGGCCCGAAGCGCCGCGTCGTCCTTGCCAGGATAGTAATAGCCGCCCGCCGCGTAGACGAAGACGCGCGGATCGGCCGTCCGGCCCGCCCGTTCGGCCAGCAACCGGAACAGCGGCACCCCGGCGATCTTCGCGGTCGCGTCCCACACCGCCATGTCGATGGTGCCCACCGCCACCGAGCGCTCGCCGTGGCCGCCGGGCTTCTCGTTCTGCATCAGGGCCGCCCACACCCGGTCGGGGTCGAGGTTGCCGCCGGTCTCGTCGAGCAAGGTCGCGGGCTCCGCCCCGAGAAGGCGCGGGGCGAAGCGCTCGCGGATCAGCCCGCCCTGGCCGTAGCGGCCGTTGGAGTTGAAGCCGTAGCCGACCACCCGCCGGCCGTCGCGCACCGCGTCCGTCACCACCGCGACGAGGCTCGTCGTCATCTTGGTGAAGTCGATATAGGCGTTGCGGATGGGCGAGGAGATCGGCTTTGTGACCTCCTGGACGGCCAGGATTCGGACGGACACGGCGCCTCCGGTGATCGGCTTGAACAGAGCCGCGTGCTTGGCCGAGAAGCCGCGCGCGCGCAACTTCGGGCACGGCGCCTGCGGCCGCAACCCGGCAGGGATGTCGACCTGATGCTGGACCGCCTCTTCTTCGCCCGCGACGTCGTCGAGGTGGCGCGCGATCTCGTCGGCGCGACGCTGTTCGTGGACGGCGTCGGGGGCGTCATCGTGGAGACGGAGGCCTACGACGCCGAAGATCCGGCCTCCCACAGCTTCAGCGGGCGGACGCCCCGCAACCGGGCCATGTTCGGTCCCGCCGGCCACGCCTATGTCTACCGCTCCTACGGCATCCATTGGTGCCTGAACCTGGTCACGGGACCGGACGGCCATGGCGCGGCCGTGCTGATCCGGGCCGTTGAGCCGCGGGCCGGGCTCGACCGCATGCGGGCGCGACGGGGGCCGGTTGCGGATCGGCAGCTCTGCGCCGGGCCGGGCCGCCTGTGCCAGGCCCTCGGGGTCGACGGACGGCATGACGGCTTGTCGCTGTTCGAGGCGCCGTTCGCGCTCTCCCGTCCGGCCAAGAGGCCGGCGCTGGTGGCAGGCCCCCGCGTCGGGATCAGCAAGGCGGCCGAGCGGCCGTGGCGCTTCGGACTGGAGGGCTCGGCGTTTCTGAGCCGGCCGTTTCGGCCGGCACCGGGCGAGGTTCCGGCGCCTGCGTCAGGTCCCGCCCTGTCGCCGAAACAGCACAGGTGATAAATCGTCGTCGTGGTATTCGGCCCTAGTTTCGGCGCAGAGCTGGGCCAGATGCACGCAATGACGCGAATCCGACTTCCTGTCCTCTTCGCCGCGCTGGTGCTGGCCGCCGGGCCGGCCCATGCGCAGGGCTTCTTCGAGCGGCTGTTCGGGATCACCCCCGACCGGCCGGCCCCGAGCGCTCCCCCCGCCCCAGCCGCGCCCGCCGATACCCCGGCCGAAGGCCCGCCCCGCTATGTGCCGCCGCCCGTCCAGGCCCGCCCCGTGGCGCTCCGGGTCCCTGTGGAGGACGCGGTGATCGGGCGCGAGCTCAAGAAGAACGGCTCCGGCGGGTCCCTGCGCATCGAGCGCACAGGCCGCTCGGACCTGCGGGCGCGCCTGACGCTGGCTGGCCGCAAATCGGCGGCCTCCGTGGAGAGCTGCACCATCACGCTGGGCGATGCGAGCGGCGTCGCGCTCACGCCAGAAGGGCGGCCCGACGGGCTGCAGCGCTATGCTGTCGAGGATGCGGCGACCACCACTTGCCCGCTTCAGATCGAGGTCTTGGACGAGGCGGTTCTGATCAAGCCCAAGAGCGGGAGCTGCCTGGTGCAGACGCCGTCCTGCCAGGCGGACGCGGCCGGCCTGTGGGGTCCCGAGCCGTCGCAGCTCATTCCGCGCGCCCGCGACTACGAAGCGGCGCGCGGCGTCGCCGACAAGGCCGTGCGTGACAATTACAAGGCGCTGGTCCAGCGCGCCCGGCCGGAAGCCGTGCGGCCCCTGGTGTCGGAACAGGCGAGCTTTTCGTCGGACCGCGAGGTGCTGTGCCGGACCTATGCCAAGGAGGCGGCGCACAGCTTCTGCAACGCGCGCTACAGCGAGGGCCGGGCCATCTCGCTGGCGCAGCGCCTGGGCGTGACGGTGGCCTCCAACCTGGCCTCGCCACCCGCCCCGACCGCGACGGAATACCGCGTCCGCCGCCGCGCCGACCCGTATTCGCTGCCCGCCACCGACGAGATCGTCCAGAGCAGCCCGTTGGACGAATGAGCCCGGCGGCAGAGCGCTCGCTCAGCGGTGGTCCGCTCCCACCGCCTCCCCAACCGATGAAAAGCCGTCGCGCCGCAGCAGCGCGGCGAGTTCGCGCCTGACCCGGTTCGGGAGCCCCGGCCCCTCGTAGACGAGCGCCGAATAGAGCTGCACCAGCGACGCCCCGGCCCGGATCTTGGCGTAGGCGTCCGCGCCTGAGGCGACACCGCCGCACCCGACCAGCGGGATTGCGCCCCGGGTCAGACGGTAGAGATCCGCGAGCTTGCGGGTCGCGAGGTCGCGCAACGGCGCTCCGGACAGCCCGCCGCTCTCGCCGCGGCTCGCGTTCTTGAGGCCGGGCGGCCGGGACAGGGTCGTGTTGCCCATGATCAGCCCGTCGAGACCGGCCCCGATGGCCACCTCGGCCGCGTCCGCGAGCGCCGCCTCGTCGAGATCGGGCGCGAGCTTGACCAGCAACGGGGGCCGCCGCTCCGGATCCGGAACGGCGCGGGCCAGCGCCTCCTGGCAGGCCCGGACCAGCCGCTCCATGGCGGCCCGACCCTGAAGGTCGCGCAGCCCGGGCGTGTTGGGTGAGGACACGTTGATCACGAGGTAGCCGGCGAGAGCGGCCGTGCGCTCGATGCCCAGCACGTAATCGGCCACGTCGTCGGCCGCATCCTTGTTCTTGCCGAGATTGACCCCGACGAGCCCGGCTCGGCCCGCCCGCCGCGACAGTCGCGCGGTGAAGGCGCCCAGCCCCTCGCTGTTGAAGCCGTTGCGGTTGATCACGGCCCGGTCTTCGGACAGCCGAAACAGCCGCGGCCGCGGATTGCCGGGCTGCGGGCGCGGCGTCACGGTTCCCATCTCGACGAAGCCGAAGCCGAGCCGCAGCAGCGCGTCCGGCGCCTCGGCATGTTTGTCGAAGCCGGCGGCCAGGCCGATCGGATTTGAAAAGGGCCGGCCCCAGACCTGCGTGAGGAGGACGGGGTCGTCGGAGGCGGCGGCCGGGCAGACGAGGCCCGCCGCCAGCGCCCGGATCGCCAGCCGGTGCCCGTCCTCCGGATCGAGAAGGCCGAGCGCTGGACGCGCGGCCCGGTACAGGAGGTCGATCACCGGGTCAGGCCGCCGCTATTCCGGCGCCTTGACGACGCCGCCATTCGCCTTGGACCAGCCGGCGGGGTCGTGCAGGAAGCTCTCGACTTCGCGCAGCACCGATTCAGAGAAGGCGCCGCGCGTCTTGGCGAGGGCCAGCACGTCCCACCAGGTGGCGAGATGGTGCAGGGTGACGCCCATATCGGCCAGAACCTTCGGCGAATGCGCGAAGATCGAGTAGTAGAACACGACAAAGATGTGATCGACGCGCGCGCCGGCGTCGCGCAAGGCCTTGCAGAACACGACCTTGCTGCCGCCGTCGCTGGCCAGGTCCTCGACCAGCAAGGTGCGCTGGCCCTCGACCACGTGGCCCTCGATCTGGGCGTTGCGGCCGAAACCCTTCGGCTTCTTGCGGATGTACTGCATGGGCAGCATCAGCCGGTCGGCCATCCAGGCAGCAAACGGGATGCCGGCGGTTTCGCCGCCCGCCACCGCGTCGAACTGCTCGTAGCCCGCCTCGCGCAGCGTCGCCGAGGCGCCGAATTCGATCAGCTGCCGGCGCACGCGCGGGAAGGAGATGAGCCGCCGGCAATCGATATAGACCGGGCTCGCCCAGCCGGAGGTGAAGATGAACGGCTTGTCGTCGTAGAAGCGAACGGCCTCCACCTCGAACAGCATGCGGGCGGTCTGCTCGGCGATCGTGTCGCGCCCCGGGAGGCTCAGGCCCTGACTCATCGGCGCGTCGCCTCTTCCATCTCGCTCAGGATGGCGGCCGCGGCCGCGACGGGGTCCGGAGCGCCCACGATGGGGCGTCCGACCACCAGGTAATCGGCGCCGAGGGCCACGGCCTCTCGGGGTGTCATGACCCGCTTCTGATCGCCGGCCGCCTCCCCGGCGGGCCGGATGCCGGGCACGACCAGCAGGCGGTCTGGACCGATGGCCCGACGGGCGCCGGCGATCTCGCCGGCCGCGCAGACGAGGCCGTCGATGCCGCTTTGAGCCGCGTCGGCGGCGCGCTCCGCCACCGTTTGGGCGACACCGGCCCGGTAGCCGGCGGCTGCCGCGTCCGTGTCGTCCATGGAGGTCAGCACGGTGACGGCCAGGAGTTTCAGCCCCGACCCGCCGCGGCCCGCGACCGCCGCCCGCATGGTCTGCGGGTAGGCGTGCACGGTCAGCAGGCTCGCTCCGAAGCCGGCGAGCGAGCGCACGCCCTCCTCCACCGTCCGGGGGATGTCGTGCAGCTTGAGATCCAGGAACACGTCCTGGCCGGCCCGGATCAGCCGTTCGGCCAGCCCGAGCCCGCCCGTATAGGCGAGCTGGTGGCCGATCTTGAAGACGGGCCGGTGCCCGGAGAGCTGCTCGGCCAGCGCCTCCGCCCGGCGCAGATCGGCGAGATCCAGCGCGACGATCAGGCGGGGCTGCCGGCGGCCGGGGGCCACCGGGAGCTGGGCTGCGGTAGCGGTCAGCCGACGATCTCGTTGCCGGAGAAGAACTGCGCGATCTCGATGCGGGCATTCTCCACCGAATCGGAGCCGTGCGCGGTGTTCTCGCCGACCGAGCGGGCGAAGAGCTTGCGGATGGTGCCGTCGGCCGCCTTGGCCGGATCCGTCGCGCCCATCACCTCGCGGTATTTCGCAACCGCATTCTCGCCTTCGAGCACCTGCACGACCACCGGGCCGGAGGTCATGAATTCGACGAGCTCGCCGAAGAAGGGGCGCTCCTTGTGGACGCCGTAGAAGGTCTCGGCCTCCTGTCGGGTCATCCGGATCCGCTTCTGGGCCACGATGCGAAGGCCCGCCTTCTCGATCACGGCGTTGACCTCGCCCGTCAGGTTGCGGGCCGTCGCGTCCGGCTTGAGAATCGAGAAGGTGTGCTCGCGCGCCATGTGGTTCATTCCTGGAGAAGATGCGGCTCTATAGCCGCGCCCCCCAGGCGCCTCAAGCTTGAGAGCAGCCGCGTGGCGGCCCACCCACCCCTGACGCGGGGTCGCCGCGGCCGCGCCGGGCGCCTGTGGGGATGTGTACCAAGAGTTCACTGCCGCAGCTTGGTCGGTCTCGCGCCATGATTTCTGCCAATTGTGCTCTCTAAGTCACGGCCGACCTCCAGAGGGAGCAGACATCATGCGTTTTCTGACGGCCTCGATCCTGGCGGCTGCCGCCTTCGTCGGACCGACCGCCTTGGCTGCGCCTGAGAGCCCGGCCGGCGTTTGGATGACGGAGGAGAAGAACTCGAAGGTCCGCATCGCGCCCTGCGGCAAGGCGATGTGCGCCACCATCATCTGGGCCAAGAAGGTCGGCACGGACGAGAACAACCCGGACCCGGCGCTTCGCAACCGGAACATCATCGGCACGGACCTGTCGCGCGACATGAAGCCCGACAGCAAGGGCGGCTGGTCGGGCTCGATCTACAATCCCGAGAACGGCAAGACCTACCAGGCCTCCATGCAGCGGGTGACCGACAAGGAGCTCGAAGTCTCCGGCTGCATCCTGGGTGGGCTCCTGTGCGGGTCGGAGACCTGGACGCGCCAGGGCGACAACACGGCCAGCGTAGCGCCCGCCTCCGAGAAGACCGCCAAGACCCGCTAGCTAAAGACCCGCTAGCTGAAGAAGACCCGCTCGCCCACGCCCCGGGCGGGTGCGCCGCTAGCGGGCGCGCTGACCGAACAGCACGGCCCGAACCGCGGGATCGTTCATGTTGGTCGTGGCCCGGTCGGCCTGATTCACGGCAAGGCCGCGCTGCACGGCCGGGCGCGCCGCGTTGGCGTCGAGCCAGCGCTGCATATGCGGGAAGGATGAGATGTCCTGGCCCTGCCGCTCCCAGAGCTTGGCCCAGGGATAGCTCGCCATGTCGGCGATGGAATAATCCCCGGCCAGCCATTCGCGGTCAGCGAGCCGCCGGTTCAGGACGCCGTAGAGCCGGTTCGTCTCGTTGGTGTAGCGCTCGACCGCATAGGGGATCTGCTCGGGCGCATAGATGCGGAAATGGTGCGTCTGGCCCGCCATGGGGCCGAGGCCGCCCATCTGCCAGAACAGCCATTGTTCGACCTCAACCCGGGCGCGCTCCTCCTGCGGGTAGAAGCGGCCCGTCTTGCGGCCGAGATATTGCAGGATGGCGCCGGATTCGAACACGGAGATCGGCTGCCCCCCCGGCCCGTCCGGATCGACGATGGCCGGCATCTTGTTGTTGGGCGAGATGGCCAGGAAGTCCGGCCTGAACTGGTCGCCCTTGCCGATGTCCACGCTGTGGACCGTGTAGGGCAGCCCGCATTCCTCCAGCATGATGGAGATCTTCCACCCGTTGGGTGTCGGCCAGTAGAACAGGTCGATCGGAGCCTGAGTCCGAGCCGCCATCGCGAGCGCCTCCGCGCAGTACCAGTCGGCCCCGCTCTAGCAGGCCGCCGGAGGCCTGTCTCGCGACCGTCCGGTTCAGGAACGGCGGTCGCGCGGCTCCTTGGCCCGGACACGCACCCGGCGCAGGCGCGAGGCCGGGCGGGGCCGGGCCGGACGGCTCCGGGCGTCCTCCACGACGCGATCGGCCGACAGGTACAGGTTCACCCAGACGGTCGCGATCAGGGCAGCCAGAATAAGCGTCTCCAACGCCGACATGGCGGTCTCCTCTCAGGAGGAAGCGGGAGGGTGCGGCAGCGCCGGACCGGTTCAGGCGTTGGTGGCGGCCGCGTGACGCCGGCGCGTCAGGAGGAACCCGAGCCCGATGACGAGCAGCGCGGCGGCGATCGCGGCCGGGATCTCGAGCCGATGCGTCTGGTCGACGCCAAAGCGGCTGACCAGCGCCGGATCGCTGACGATCATCTCGCCGGCAATCCAGCCGAGCAGGGCCGCGCCGGCCCAGACCAGGACCGGGAAGCGCTCCAGCAGCGTGATGATGACGGAGGCGCCGGCGACGATCAGCGGGATGGAGATGGCGAGCCCGAGGACCAGCAGAAATGTCGAGTCCTTCGCCACCGCCGCGATGGCCAGGACGTTGTCGAGGCTCATCACCGCATCGGCGATCGCGACCGTCTTCACGGCCTGCCAGAGCTTGTCCGATTCCTTGACGCTGGAATCGCCCTCCTCCTCGCCGCCAACCAGCTTCACGGCGACCCAGAGCAGCAGCAGCCCGCCCGCGATCTTCAGGTAGGGCGTGGTCAGCAGCGTCACGACCAGGGCCGTGAAGATGATCCGGAGCACCACCGCGACCCCGGCCCCGAGGATCATGCCCATGCGCTGCTTGTCGGGCGGCAGGGCGCGGCAGGCCATGGCGATCACCACGGCATTGTCCCCGGACAGGATGATGTTGATCCAGATGATCTCGAAGATCTTCAGGACCTGAGGGCCGAACATGTCCATGGCGATGCGTCTCGTTGGCGCGTCGGTCCGCAACCGCGCGCGAGGTCGGGCGTGGACGCGAGCGCGGCCGGATGCCGCCCGTGGGCGGAGCCGTCACTGCGTCGGAGAAGGGACTGAGAGGGCCGGCGCGCGCCGGCTGGCCGTTCGGTCGGGAGCGGCCGTGCGAATTCACGCCCTCACGGGCGCGACATCCGCTCCAGCAGAGCTGGGCAGGTCAGGCGGCGGGGGGACCCGTGGCCTGGTGAGCGAAGCGGGAGCAGCGGGCCGGCGCCGGACCGGCCCGCTGGGGGCAGCCGGTCGTGGCCAGGAAGCGGCCCGGCTCGGACAGACCGGAGTTCCGCAGGCCATCGTCCGGATCGTCGGTGGGATCGAGTTCGGCGAAGGACGCGTGGGCGACAAGCGCCGATCGGACCGGCGGCCTGGCCGGAGCCAGCAGCTCGGCGACCGCGACGACCCGGGCGGCGGCGAGGTCCCGTGAGGCGGTGAGATCCGGGCGCGCCTCCGGCAGCGGGCTGGCGAGCCAGACCGAGGCGACGCTGAGCAGCGCCGCAAAGAGGATGCCGAGACGTGACCTCACCGTGACCCTTGTCTCGTGGTCTTGTGCCACGAGATCACCGGGCCGCGCCTCCGTCAAGGGCGGCGCTGGGCCCGAACCGGCCGGCTAGTTGCGGTCATCCGGCATCACGGGCAGGGCGTGCACCTCGATGCCCTCCTCGGCCAGGGCTCGGGCCTCGGCCGGGTCGGTCTCGCCATAGATCGAGCGGTGCGGCGTCTCACCGTAATGGATCCGCCGCGCCTCGGCCGCGAAGGATGGGCCTACGTAATCGGAGGTCTTGGTGACGTGCTCGCGCAGGGCGCGCAGCATGTGCCGAACCGCCTGTTCGCGCTCCGACAGAAGCGCCACCGCCTGGGGCGGAGCGGAATCCGGCGTCGGCGCGTCCGGCATGGCGGCGGCTTCGGCCGGCTCCGCCCGCGCGCCGGCCGAAGCGGTCGAGACCGCCGGCCGCATGATCTGCTTGGCGACGCGGCCCGAGCCGCAGACCGGGCAGGCGACGAGCCCGCGCTCGACCTGAGCATCATAGGAGGACGCGGACGGAAACCAGGACTCGAATTCGTGGCCGCCGTCGCACGCCAGGGCATACCGGATCATTGCACGAGTCCCGCGGCACTCCGACCAAACGAAGATAGGTACCGATCAGGCCTTAAAAGGCTCATTCCGCAGCGGCAAGCGGTCGCTTGTGCGCGGTTCGGCCGGCTCGTTCGACCGTGAACGGCCGCGCATTGCTGAGCGCCGGGATGCGGGCCCGGCAGGCCGCCACTTGGCCAAGCTCGATCCGGGCCATGATCAGGCCGGGCTCCGCGCTGCCTTCCGCCAGCACGCGCCCCCAGGGATCGACGATGAGCGAATGGCCGAAGCTTTCGCGCCCGTCCTCGTGCAGGCCGCCCTGCGCGGCCGAGATCATGAAGGAGCCGGTCTCGATGGCCCGGGCGCGGTGCAGCACGTGCCAATGCGCCTGGCCGGTCTGGAGCGTGAAGCAGGCCGGCGCCGTAAGGACGGCCGCCCCGGCCTGGGCGAGGGCCCGGTACAGCGCCGGGAAGCGGATGTCGTAGCAGATGGTCAGACCGAGATCGCCCCACGGGGTCTCGGCCAGCACGGCCCGGTCGCCGCCCTGATAGGTGCGCGATTCCCGCCAGGATTCGCCACCGGGCAGATCGACGTCGAAGAGATGGACCTTGGTGTAACGGGCGGCGATGTCGCCGGACGCATCGATCAGGAAGGCCCGGTTGGCGAGCCTCTCCCCGTCCTGGACCGCGATGGAGCCGAGATGGATCCAGACGCCGCGCTCGCGCGCCACTTCGCGCAGCGCCGCCAGCGTCGGGTCGCTCTCCTCCGGCCCCGTCTTGCTGAACAGAAGGGCGCGGTCGCGCTCCAGCAGCGAGGTCATCTCCGGGGTCTGGACGAACTCGGCCCCGGCCGCCGCCGCTTCGCGAACGAGGGCCACGGCGGCGTCACGGTTGCGCAGCGGATCGCGGCCGGACCGCATGCCGGCGCAGGCCGCGACAAAGGACGCCGTCACGCCGGGGCCTCCGCTCACGCGGCGCTCAGCACGGCGTCGAGCTCACCGCGCCCGTCGAGCGCGTAGAGATCGTCGCAGCCGCCGAGATGGCGGGAGCCGACAAAGACCTGCGGCACGGTCGAGCGGCCGCCCGAGCGCCGCACCATCTCGTCGCGCTCGGCCGGCTTGCCGGTGATCTCGATCTCCTGGAAGTCCACCCCCTTTCCGCGGAGGAGGTCCTTGGCGGCGTTGCAATAGGGGCACCAGGCTTTGGTGTAGATGGTGACGGGCGGCATCGAAACGATCCTGTGGGCCGGGACCAACTTGGCACGCGGGATGCCGTTCCGCCAAAGCCGGACGCGCTTAACCGTCCTGCACCACGCGGGCGAAGGTGAGGACGTCCACGGCCGCCGCACCGCCGCGCAGCAGCGCCCGGGCGGCCGCATTGGCCGTGGCCCCGGTGGTCAGCACGTCGTCCACCAGGAGCACGCGCCGGCCCTTGAGCCGGGCGCGGGCCTCCGCCGGCACCCGGAACGCGCCCTGCAGGTTGTCGCCGCGCTGCGGCCGGCTGAGCCCGACCTGCGGCCGCGTCCGCTTCACGCGGTGCAGGAGATCCGGTTCCAGCGGCCGGCCATGCGCGGCCGCCACCGGCCGGGCAAGTTCCATGGCCTGGTTGAAGCGACGCCACCACAGGCGCCAGCGATGCAGCGGCACCGGCACCACCACCTGGCAGTCGACGGCGAGTTCGCTCCCCGCCCGGGCCATCATGGCCCCGAGGGCGCGGGCGACGTCCATGCGGTCGGAATATTTGAGCCGGTGCACCAGCGTCCGGGCGGTGTCGTCAAAGCGGGCCACCGCCCTCGCCCGGGCATAGACCGGCGGGTCGGCGAGTGCGGCCGGCGACACGAGGCTCATGCCGAGATCCACCGCGAAGGGCGTGCCGAGCCGCTCGCAGAACGGCCGCTCGATGAAGCGGATCCCGGCCCAGCAGCCGCCGCACAGCGTGCGCGGCTCCGCCGTGGCGCGGCCGCAGCTGATGCAGCTCGGCGGGTACACGACGCGCAACGCCGCCTCGCCGAGCCGGCGCAGGACCGGCCCGGCGGCCTCGGGCAGGAGGGCGCGCCCCGGCAGCATCCGGGCAGCTTACCGGGCCGGCGCTGCGCCGGCGAGGCCGGCCCGCGACATTCGCCGGCGGGGCAGGACTTGCGGCGGCCGGCAGGCCCGGCGATGGATGCTCATGCTGAACTCCGGCCGCCTCTTCATCCTCGGCCTTTGGGCGGTCGGGATCGTGACCGGGCTGGTGGCCGCCCGCGCGCCCCACCTCCTGCCGGTGCCGACGCCGGCCCTCATCGTCCCGCTCGCGGTTGCGCTGGTGGCGGACCTCGCCCTGAGACCCTCCATCGAGGCGGGCCGGATCGCCCCAATCACCATGAACGAGCGGGCCGTCGGCGTGATCGGAGCGGGGCTGGCCGCCGTTCTGCTTTTGGCCGTGCTGGAAAGCTGAGGCCGGAGCGCGCGCCGCTCCGTGGGGCCGGCGGCGCTTGGCGTCGGGGCCGCAAAACCCCATACCTCGTCCATGCCGGCCTCCGTCCCCGAGCTGTTCGACCGCGCGCTCCTGCGCCGCCGCCTCGCGCGCGCCGTGCGGGCGGGGCACGAGAGTTTTCTGCTCGACCGGGCCACCGACGAGCTGACCGAGCGTCTGGGCGCGGTGTCCCGCAGCTTTCCCCGCGCCCTCGATCTCGGCACGCCGACCGGCACAGCGGCGGCAGCGCTCCTGCGGGACGACCGGGTCGGGCAGGTGGTGCGGCTCGCATCCCATCGCGACGGGGCCGCAACCCTCGTTGCGGACGAGGAGCGGCTGCCCTTCGCGGCCGAGAGCTTCGGCCTGGTGGTGTCGCTGCTGGCCCTGCAGGGTGCGAACGACCTTCCGGGCATTCTGGCCCAGGTGCGGCGAAGCCTCGCCCCCGACGGCCTGTTCCTGGCCGCCATGCTGGGCGGCGACACGCTGGCCGAACTCCGCACGTCCCTCGCGGCCGCCGAGAGCGAGATCGAGGGCGGGGTCAGCCCCCGGGTCGCGCCCTTCGGCGATGTGCGTGCGCTCGGCGGGCTGCTGCAGCGGGCCGGCTTCGCCCTGCCGGTGGTGGATGTCGACCGGATCGTGGTGCGCTACGGCAGCCTGTTCGGTCTGATGCGCGATCTGCGGGCCATGGGCTGGACCAACGCCCTGAGCCTGCGCCGGCGCACGCCGCTCCGCCGCGCCACGCTGATGCGGGCGGCCGCGCTCTATGCGGACAGCTTCGCCGACCCGGACGGGCGGGTGCGGGCCACGTTCGACATCGTGTGGCTGTCGGGCTGGGCGCCGCACGAGAGCCAGCAGCGCCCGCTGGCGCCGGGCTCCGCCCGGACCCGGCTCGCGGACGCACTCGGCGTCCCGGAACATGGGCCGGAAGGCCCGCGCTAAGGAGGACAGCCATGAAGGAGCCCGGTCCCGACCACCCGATCACGGTGGCGCCGAACCCGCATCGCATTCGCGTCGTGCTCGGCGGCATCATTGTGGCCGAGACCACGCATGCGCTGACCCTCCGGGAGGCGGGCCACCCGGCCGTCCACTATGTGCCGCGCCAGGACATCGCGGCCGACCTGTTCGACCGCAGCTCGCGCCAGTCTCATTGCCCCTACAAAGGCGACGCGACCTATTTCACCGTCTCGGCCGGCGGGCTCGTGCGCCGGGATGCGGCCTGGAGCTACGAGACGCCGTTCCCGGCCGTCGCGGCCATCGGCGGCCACGTGGCGTTCTTTCCCGACAAGGTCGACGCGATCGAGGAGCTGAGCTGATCAGCCGAGCCCGGCCGCGCCGACGAGGTCCAGCAACGGCGGAATCAGCGGCTCGTCGGCCGGCGGCATGGGATAGGAGCGCAGGTCGCGCGGCCTGACCCAGGCGAGCCGCTGCCCCTCGAGCCCCTGCGCGAACCCCTCCCAGCGCCGGCACACATAGAGGGGCATCAGGAGGTGGAAGGTGTCATAGGCGTGGCTCGCGAAGGTGAGCGGGGCCAGGCACGGCTCCTGCACCGTCAGACCCAGCTCCTCCCGCAGCTCGCGGATCAGGGTCTCCTCCGGCCGCTCCCCGGGTTCGATCTTGCCGCCCGGAAACTCCCACAGCCCGGCCAGTTCCTTGCCGGCCGGGCGCTCCGACAGGAGCACGCGGCCATCGGAATCGATCAGGGCGACGGCGACGACGAGCAGGAGCCTCACGGCTGGCGGAGCGAGATCACGAGGTCGACCTCGGCCGACACCTCGAGCGCCCCCGCCTCGACCGGCACCGGCGCGCGGGCCGCCGCGGTCGCGCCCCGGGCATAGCCCCGCATGGGAGCCGGGCGGTCGGACCGCCCGCCGTGCCGAATCTCCTCGATCGGGCCGAGCTTCACGCCAGCCGCCTCGGCGATCACCTCGGCCTGCCGCAGCGCGTCCTTGACGGCGGCGGCCAGCGCCTCCCGTTCGAGCTTGCCGGGATCGGCGAGTTCAAAGGCGATGCCGCCGATCCGGTTCGCCCCGCCATCGACCACCTGGCGCAGGAACTCGCCGAGTTGGCCGAGCTCACGCACCCGCACCGCCACGCTGTTCGTGGCCTGGTATCCGTCCGGCCGCTGCTCGACCGCCCCCGAGGACGGGTCGCGAACGGGTTTGAAGGCGGGCTCCAGCGACACCTGGCTTGTCTGGATGTCCCGCGGCGCGATGCCGAAATGGCGCGCCGCCGCCACGATGCGGCCGGCCGCGGCCGAGGTCTGATCGAGAGCCGCCGCGGCGGTCGGAGCCTTGGCCCCGACCCCGACCGAGATCAGCGCGAAATCCGGTGCCGATTCCAGCGTCGCCTTGCCGGAGAGGTGCAGGCGCGGGCCCGGCGCCGGGCGGGCGGCCTCCTGGGCCAAGGCCGGACCGAGGGCGAGCAACAGAAGGGTGATCGCCGTCAGCGCCCGTTTCATGAGCGATAATCCCCGTTGATCTCGATGTAGGCCTTGGTCAGGTCGCAGGTCCAGACCGTGGCCCGGCCCGCGCCGAGGCCGAGATCGACCCGCACCGTCACCTCCTCCTCCCGCATCACCGCGCTCGCCTCGGCCTCGTCATAGGCCGGGTCGCGGGCTCCCTCGTGGGCGACCCGCACCGGCCCGAACCAGATCGAGAGCCGGTCCCGGTCGGCCGGCTCGCCGGCCTTGCCGACCGCCATGACGACCCGGCCCCAATTGGCGTCCTCGCCGCCGATGGCCGTCTTCACCAGGGGCGAGTTGGCGATCGACATGGCGATGCGGTGGGCGGAGGCGTCGCTTTCGGCTCCCCCCACCTCGACCGTGACGAATTTGCGGGCACCCTCCCCGTCGCGGGCCACCTGCTGGGCGAGGTCACGCAGCAGGGCCTCGAGGCCCTCACGGAAGGATCCGAGCCGCGGATCCTGCGCGGTCTCGACCGGCGCACCCCCGGCCCGGCCGGTGGCGAAGAGCAGCAGCGTGTCCGAGGTCGAGGTGTCGCCGTCGACCGTGACGCAGTTGAAGCTGCGGGCCGCGCCTGCGGCCAGCATCTCCTGCAGGACGGGCGCGGCGATGGCGGCGTCGGTGAACACGAAACTCAGCATGGTGGCCATGTCCGGCGCGATCATGCCGGCGCCCTTGGCCATGCCGTTGATGGTGACGTCCCGGTCGCCGAGCCGGACCGTGCGGGTCGCGACCTTGGGGAAGGTGTCGGTGGTCATGATGGCCCGGGCGGCGTCGAGCCAGCCCTCAGGCCTGGCCCGGCGGGCGCAATCCGCCAAGACGCCGTCGAACTTGGTGGCGTCGAGCGGCTCCCCGATGACGCCGGTCGAGGCGAGAAACACCTCCTCGGGCCGGCAGCCGGCGGCCCGGGACGCGATTTCGGCCGTGAGCCGGGTCGCCTCGCGGCCCTTCAGGCCCGTGAAGGCGTTCGCATTGCCCGAATTGACCGCCAGGACCCGCGCCTTGCCACCGCCGAGATTGGCCCGGCACCAATCCACGGCGGCCGAGGGGCAGCGGGAGCGGGTGAACACGCCGGCCACTTCAGTACCCTCGTCGAAGCTGACGAAGAGCACGTCCGTGCGGCCGCGGTAGCGGATGCCGGCCGCCGCCGTGGCCAGGCGGATGCCGGCGATCGGCGGCAGGGTCGGGACGTGTTTCGGCGCCAGCGGCGACACGGGATGGGACACAGGACACCTCGGTCTGGGGGCCGCCCAGGGGGCGGCCGTTCGGCAGGCGCTTTCCACATCGCCCCGCCGCCCGCAACCCGAGCGCGGCGGCGCCTTGCCTTCCGGAAGCCGAGCGCGCATATCCCGGGCGGGAGGTTGGCGGGGGACGTTTCACTCGCCAACCGGGTCAGGTCCGGAAGGAAGCAGCCCTAACGAGACCGAGCGGGTTCTCGTCCAGCCTCCCAATGACCTTCCCTTCGGGGCGGCTGATCCAGAACACGGCATGAGCGACACGCCCGGCGAGGGCCTCGACACGGGCGGGTCCGACGACCAGCCCGCCTTTCTGGGCTTCGAGCCGGCGCCGGAGAGCCCGCGCGACCGCGGCTACCGCGTCCTCGCCCGAAAGTACCGCCCGCAGAGCTTCGCCGACCTGATCGGCCAGGAAGCGATGGTCCGGACGGTTCGCAACAGCTTTCTGGCGAACCGCATCCCGCAGGCCTGGATGCTGACCGGCGTGCGCGGGGTCGGCAAGACCACCACCGCCCGCATCCTGGCCCGCGCGCTCAACTACGACACCGGCGCGGGCGGCGGCCCGACGGTGGAAATGCCGGACCTCGGCATCCATTGCCGCGCCATCATGGATTCGCGGCATGTCGACGTGCTGGAGCTCGACGCCGCCTCGCATACCGGCGTCGAGAACATCCGCCAGATCACCGACGCGGTGCGCTACGCCCCGGTCCAGGCGCGCTACAAGGTCTACATCATCGACGAGGTGCACATGCTCTCGGCGGCGGCCTTCAACGCGTTCCTGAAGACGCTGGAGGAGCCGCCGCCGCACGCCAAATTCGTGTTCGCCACGACCGAGCTCCGCAAGGTGCCGGTCACGATCCTGTCGCGCTGCCAGCGGTTCGACCTGCGCCGCGTGGAGGCCACGGTGCTGGTCGCCCATCTCGGCCGCATCTGCCGCCAGGAAGGCGTGGACGCGGACCCGGAGGCCCTGGCCACCATCGCCCGCGCCGCCGAGGGCTCCGTGCGGGACGCCCTGTCGCTGCTCGACCAGGCGGTGGCGCACGGCGCGGGCGTGGTCCGGGACGCGCTGGTGCGGGACATGCTCGGCCTCGCCGACCGCGGGCAGGTGATCGACCTGTTCGAGGCCACCATGCGGGGCGACGTGCCGGCCGCCTTCGCGACGCTGGCCGCCGGCTACCAGGCCGGTGCCGACCCGCGCCAGATGCTCGAGGACCTGGCCGCCTTCACGCATCTCGTGACCCGCCTCAAGCTCGCGCCCGAAGCCGCGAAGGATCCGGCGCTGACAGAGGCCGAGCGCACGCGCGGCGCCGATTTCGCGGCCCGGCTCTCGACCCGCAGCCTGTCGCGCGCCTGGCAGATCCTGCTCAAGGCGGTGTCCGAGGTGGCGGGCTCGCAGCGCCCCCTCGCGGCGGCCGAGATGGCCCTGGTGCGGCTCGCCTATGCGGCGGACCTGCCGACGCCCGACGAGGCCCTGCGCCTTCTCCGGGCGGGCGGCGGCGGGCCGCCCCCCTCCGAGCCGGCTCCGCCGCGCCCCCCGGCCCCCA
>NZ_JAQGKF010000023.1 GCF_028290205.1 Enterovirga sp.
CCCGAAGCGCTCGCGGATTACCTTGCGGCCGCGCGCGATCCGGCCGCGATCGTCGGCATGTGCGAGGATTATCGCGCGGCGGCCACGATCGACCTGGAGCATGACCGGGCGAGCCGGGCGGCGGGCCAGAAGGTCCGGTGCCCGCTGCTCGTCCTGTGGGGCGGAGCGGGACGGATCGGCACCTGGTACGAGCCCCTGGACCTGTGGGGACGGTATTGCGCGGGCGAGGTCACGGGCGGTCCGGTTCCGTCCGGCCACTACCTTGCGGAGGAGGCGCCCGAGGCGGTTCTCCAGCGCTTTGACGGCTTCTTCCGAGCCTGATCCGTTCCATGCCGGACGGCGCGGAACGCCGCTTCCGGCTCCCTGTTCTGCCCTCGTTGCAAGGAGGGTGGCATGCGGTTCATTCCGACCCGGATTCACGGGCTCGTCGATTACCTGTGGGGGCTGCTCGTCGGCACGGCGCCATGGGTCTTCGGCTTCGCCGATAACGGGCCGGCGACCTATGTGGCGTGGGTCTTCGGGGTCGGGGCCATCCTCTACAGCCTGTTGACGAATTACGAGGTCGGGCTGCTGCCCGTCATCTCCGTGCCGATGCACCTGATCCTCGACATCGCGGGCGGGGCGATTCTGGCAGCCTCGCCCTGGCTGTTCGGCTTCGCCGACCGGGTGTTCTGGCCGCATCTCCTGTTCGGGCTGTTCTCGGTCGTGGCCGGGCTCGTGACCGAAAAGGAGCCGCGCTCGCCCGACCGGATCGCCAGCGAACGGATCTGATCCGCCCGCCTCCGCCCTGCGGCCGCGTGCTCGACGCATGCCGGCCCCCGCGTCGGACGCATCTGGCCGGCGGGTCGCAACCGCGCGATGATCGCCCTCCCAAGACAAACATGTCGGGGAGGAAACCATGAAAGCTCCTGCATTCGCGGCGGCCTGTCTGGCCGTCGCGTGGTCATGCGCCCAGGCGGCCGAGCCGCTGAAGTTCGAGGTGGATGCGGCCTGGCCGAAACCTCTGCCGAACAGCTGGCTGATGGGGCAGGCGGCCGGCGTTGCCGTCGATGCGGAGGACAACGTCTGGGTCGTCCAGCGCCCCAAGACGCTGACCGATGACGAGAAGGGCGCGAGCCTCGACCCGCCGCGCTCCAAGTGCTGCAAGCCGGCCCCGCCGGTTCTGGTGTTCAACCAGGCCGGTGACCTCATCAAGAGCTGGGGCGGCGCGGGCGAGGGCTACAACTGGCCCCAGAACGAGCACGGCATCCACATCGACCACAAAGGCTTCGTGTGGCTCGCCGGGAACGGCGAACAGGACGGGCAGATCCTGAAGTTCACGCAGGACGGCAAGTTCGTCATGCAGATCGGCAAGCAGGGGCCGCAGACCAACAGCCTGGATACGAGCCGCCTCGGGCGGCCTGCCGGCATGATGGTCGACGCCTCCTCGAACGAACTCTACGTCGCGGATGGCTACGGCAACACGCGGATCATCGTGTTCGACGCCGAGACCGGCGCCTTCAAGCGGATGTGGGGAGCCTACGGCAAGCCACCCACGGACCAGAAGCTGGCCGCGTACAGCCCGGGTGAGACGCCGCCGACCCAGTTCCGCAACCCGGTCCATTGTGTGCAGGTGGCGCGGGACGGGCTGGTCTATGTCTGCGACCGGGTCAGCAACCGCGTCCAGATCTTCCAGAAGGACGGCACCTTCGTGAAGGAGTTCTTCGTCGAGAAGGGCACCCGCGGCAACGGCGCCGTCTGGGAGCTGGCGCTCTGGCCGGACGAGAAGGAGAGCCTCCTCATCAACGCGGACGGCGAGAACAACGAGGTTCGCACCCTTAGCCGCGACAGCGGCGAGGTGCTGGGCGCGTTCGGCCGCAATGGCCGCAATGCCGGGCAGTTCCACTGGGTGCACAACCTGGCGGTGGATTCGAAGGGCAACGTCTTCACCACGGAGGTCGACACCTCGAAGCGTGCGCAGAAATTCCTGTTCCGGGGCGACATGGTTTTGCGCAAGCGCGCCGCGGCACAGTAATCTGGGCAGGGTCAGCCACGCGTCCGGCGGCGCTCGGCTGCCGTCGGACGCTGCTGCCCGGCGGGGCAGGGCGACGAGGCCTCGGCGTCGCCGCTACCACGCGACGCAATCGCGGCTGCGGGCCGTCGCGGTGCTCGACACCCGCCGCCGCCGCGCCTAAAGACGGCGGCGCGCCATCAGGCGCCCGCCCCATTGAGGAGAACCGCATGCAAGCGCAGCCGTTCAGGGTCGGCGTGGCCGGCCTGGGCACGGTCGGCGCCTCGGCCCTCAAGATTATCGCCCGGCAGGACAACGCGCTCACGGAGCGCGCGCGCCGTCCGATCCGCGTCACGGCCGTGTCGGCCCGCGACCGCACCCGCGACCGTGGCCACGACATGTCCCGGTACCGCTGGTTCGATGATCCGGTCGCGCTCGCCCGGTCTGAGGATATCGACTGCGTCGTCGAGCTGATGGGCGGCGCGGACGGGCCGGCCAAGGCCGTCGTCGAGACCGCGATCGCGCACGGCAAGCATGTCGTGACCGCGAACAAGGCGCTGCTCGCCCGTCATGGGCTCGATCTCGCCCGCCGGGCTGAGGAAAAGGGCGTCTCGCTCGCCTTCGAGGCGTCGGTGGCCGGGGGCATCCCGATCGTGAAGACGCTGCGCGAGGCGCTCGCCGGAAACCAGGTCACCCGGATCTACGGGATCCTGAACGGCACCTGCAATTACATCCTGTCCCGCATGGAAAGCGAAGGGCTCGACTTCGCGACCTGCCTCGCGGCGGCGCAGAAGCTCGGCTATGCCGAGGCGGATCCGACCTTCGACATCGGCGGCTTCGACACGGCGCACAAGCTCGCGCTGCTCACCGCGCTGGCCTTCGGGACGGAGATCGACTCGGAATCGATCTATGTCGAGGGCATCGAGAAGATCGCCCCGCTCGACCTCCGGATGGCCGACGAGCTTGGCTTCCGCATCAAGCTCCTCGGCGTCGCCGAGCGCAGTCCCACGGGCATCGAGCAGCGCGTGCACCCGACCATGGTGCCGAAATCCTCCTCCATCGCCGAGGTGATGGGCGTCACCAATGCGGTCACCATCGACGCCGATGCGGTGAAGGAGCTGACGCTGGTCGGCCCCGGCGCCGGCGGCATGGCCACGGCCTCGGCGGTGGTGGCCGATATCGCCGACATCGCCAAGGGCATCCGCAGCGCGCCGTTCGGCC